>CAZFPT010000226.1:0-4688 GCA_964521005.1 uncultured Planctomycetaceae bacterium
GGACCCCCGCACCGACGAGATCCTCCTGCACCAGGCGATTCCCGCCTCGGTAGCGGGGCGGGTGGTGAACCTGGCCCGCCATCTCTATCCGGGCTGTCTCGTGACCGCCGAGATCCGCGACCGCTGGTACACCGACCGCTACGACCCACGCACCGACTCGGACCAGACCGAAACGGCCCGGCTGTTCGACCCGGACGTGGTCGCCCCCATCCGCGAGTGGATCAACCAGGATATCACCAAGGTCCTGCTGATCGGCGAACAACGACCCCTCGGCGAGTTGACCGACGAGATGCAACGCCGCCTTGCCGGCGAGGTGCAGCTGATGCAGACCGAAGAGACGCTCATCCAGGTGATGCACCCGCGGGTCTCCAAGGCCGTCGCGCTGAGCATGGTCTGCCAGCGCCTCGGCGTGGGGCGTGAGGCGACGATGGCCATCGGCGACAACGCCAACGACGTGGGCATGCTCAAATGGGCCCGCGTCGGGGTGGCCGTCGGCAACGCGGTACCGGCCGCCCTGGCGGCGGCGGACTATGTGACCGCCACCAACGACGCCGACGGGGCCGCCCACGCCGTCCAACGCATCATTCTGGATGGCCATCTGCCCGAGGGGCTCGACGACGCCACCGGCGAGCATTGACCCTCCGGCGCGGCGGACATAGAATCAGTCGCTGCCATCGCAGCACCGGCAGGCCCATGCGACGAAGCAGACGGGTGACGTTTGAAGCCCCTTCCTGAGCTCCGCGAAGGGAGGGGGTCGAACGCGGAAATGCCCCGGCGCGGAAGACGCGGGTGGGATCCCGGAAAGTCAGAACAAACCATGGGCCCGATGCCCATGCGACGCTTCCGGTCGCACGGCCTTCCAGGCCGTGTTCGCCGAAGGCAAAACGGAATCGCGGAGTAGCTGTAGGGCTCGCAACTTGTTGCGGGCGAACCCCGAGGGCGGAAACAGACCAGGCCATGGGCAGGATGCCCATGCGACGCGAAGGACCATGCGACGCGCAGGCCCATGCGACGGCGAGGACAGACCATGAGCATCCGGACCATTCGATACGATCAGTCCGACTATCGCGAGCAGCTCGATGTGCTGCTCAACGTGCTGCGCGCCGGAGGCCTGACCGCCACCGGGGCCGGCCAACTGGACGTACCCGCCGTCGTAAGCGACGTGATCGCCGATGTCCGCGCCCGCGGCGACCAGGCGGTGATCGACCTTACCGCGAAGATCGAGAACGTCACGCTCTCGCCCGACCGGCTTCGCGTATCGGCGGAGCGGATCGCCGAGGCCCATTCCCAGGCAGAGCCGGCGTTCCTGGACCTCATCACGCGGTCGGCCCGGAACATCCGCGAATACCAGTACTCCATCCTGCACCGCGACCCGCCCATGCTGCGGCGGGGTTCGCGGCGTCTCGGTGTGCGGTATACTCCCATCCGACGGGTGGGCGTGTACGTGCCCGGCGGGCAGGCGCTGTACCCTTCGACCGTGCTGATGACCGTGGTTCCCGCGCAGGTCGCCGGCGTCAGCGAGGTCGTCATGGTCTCCCCGCCGACCGGTGAGGGCGGCGACATCGACCCGATGGTGCTCGCGCTGGCCGGCGAGCTGGGGGTGGCCGAGGTCTACCGCGTCAGCGGGACTGCCGGCATCGCAGCCATGGCGTGGGGGACCGACACCATCCGCCCGGTCAGCAAGATCGTCGGCCCGGGCAACGCCTTCATCGCCGAGGCCAAGCGCCAGGTCATGGGCCGCGTGGGCATCGACAGCATCGCCGGTCCGTCCGAGGTGCTCATCGTCGCCGACGACTCGGCCATTCCCGCATGGGTGGCTGCCGACCTGTTGGCCCAGGCGGAGCACAACCCCGGCAGCGCCGTGCTCGTGACGCCATCGGCCACGCTCGCCGAGGCCGTCCTCGCCGAACTCGCCGCCCAGCTCGACTCGCTGCAACGGGCCGACGCCATCCGCGAAGCGCTCGCGCGATACAGCGGAATCGTGATAACGCCCACGCTCGACGCCGCCTGTGCCATCGCCGACGAGTTCGCCACCGAGCACCTGCAGATCATCACTGCCGACCCGGACGACACGCTGGTGAAAATCCACAACGCCGGGGCTGTCTTCCTTGGCCCGCACACGCCGGTCCCGCTGGGCGATTACTACGCCGGTCCTTCCCACGTGCTGCCCACCGGCGGGACGGCGAGGTTCTTCGGCCCGCTCAGCTGCAACGACTTCCTCAAGGCTTCGTCGATCGTGCAGTACGATGCCGACGCCCTGCGGCAGGACGCCGGGGACGTGATCGACTTCGCCACGCGGGAGGGGTTTACCGCCCACGCAGCCGCCGTCCGCCGACGTGTGAACCATCCCGCCGGCTAACCTCCACCAAGGACGTCTCCATGAACTGGTTCAAGGACAATATCCGCTCGATGGAAGCGTACGTTCCGGGCGAGCAGCCCCGCTCGACCGGCCGCATCATCAAGCTCAACACCAACGAGAATCCCTATCCGCCCTCGCCCAAGGTGGCCGAGGCGCTGGCGGGGGCGGACCTGGCCCAGCTGCGACGCTATCCCGACGCGATGGCGACGCTCTTCCGCCATGCTGCCGCCGACGTGCTCGGCGTGCCGGCAGACTGGATCCTCCCGGGCAATGGCAGCGATGACGTGATCATGATGATCGCCCGCGCCTGCCTCGGGCCGTCCCGTCCGGCAGCCTACCCCGTGCCCACCTTCGCGTTCTACCGCACCCAGTCGCTCATCGAGGACGCCCTGCGCACCGAGGTGCCGCTGGAGGAGGACTACCGCCTGCCGGTCGAGAAGCTCATCGACGCCGCCGCCGCGGTCACGTTCATCGCCAACCCCAACAGCCCCACCGGCGTGGCTGCCGACAACGAAGCCCTGGCCGAATTGGCCGACGGACTCGAAGGTCTGGTGGTGATCGACGAGGCGTACGTGGATTTCGCGGACGACTCGGCAATCGATCTGCTGGAGGGGCGGGACAACGTCATCCTCCTTCGGACGCTCTCGAAAGGCTACAGCCTGGCGGGGCTCCGCCTGGGATTCGGCGTCGCCCGTCCGCCCGTGCTCGAAGGCCTGTTGAAGACCAAGTCCATCTACAACGTCGGCTCGCTTCCGTGTTTGCTCGGAGCGGCGGCCATGAGCGATCCGAAGTACACCGAGCAGCGCGCGGAGCAGATCATCGCCACCCGCAAGCGTCTCGCTGCCGCCCTGAAAACCGCAGGCTGGCGCGTGTGGGACTCCCAGGCGAACTTCCTGTTCACCCAGCCTCCGGGGAACTCCGCAGCCCGCATCGCGACGGGACTCAGCAAGCGGAAGATCTACATCCGCTACTACGATCAGCCGGGCGTGAGCGACAAGCTGCGAATATCGATCGGAACCGAGGAAGAGACCGACGTGCTGCTCTCTGCCTTGAATGATCTGACGTGACCGTTGCCGCCCGCGCGCTGGGCGCCCCGATGGGCTCTACTGCGGCTTGACGTCTACGCGGGACACCGTCAACCGGCAGCGGTCGGCGGTGATGGCCATCGTGCCCGGCCGCGGGTCGGGGTCGGCGAGGGTGTAAACGTGTCGGCCGTTAAGCAGGACGCGAATCGCCTCGCCGGACATCTCGAAGCGCCAGGTGCGTGGCCCCGTCGGTGGGGCGAAGTCAACCATCGCCGCGGGGTCGGGATACTGGTTCTGCCAGTTCGCCCGATGCACGTCCAGCCGATCATGACGGCAGACGAAATACACCGCCGACCAGTCTATCGCCGGTCGAACCCGCAGCGCAATCGAATACGGTCCGGGGTTTTCGTAGCCGTTGGGGTCGCGAACCGCCTCCACCTCGATGACACCGTCCCGGGTCTTGAGCGGCATTCCGACAGCGACGGTTTTCTGCTGCCGGGCGGGGTTGAGGTGCATCGCTCCATCGCGGGTCACCATCCGCCCCATCACGGTCAGCCAGCCGGTGGCGTCGTCGCGGTCGAACAGCAAACGCCAGCCGGCGTTCGGGTCGGTCGGCGAGTCGGCCGATGGCGGGTCGAACTCGTCGTCCTGAACAGTCAGACAGCATCCGCCCGCCAGCGTCACAGCCAGTACCATCGCACCGGCCCACGTCACCGTCGCGATGGCGCGGCGGGTCGGGGTGGGGCTCGATTCATCGGGGCCGGAGCGGATCAGAGCGACTGGCTCCAATCGTCGTCCGGCTCGTCGTCTTCGTCCTCGTCGTCCACTTTCCACTGGTCGGCTTCCGAGGCGTCGTCGATTTCCTTCTCCATGAAGTTGAACATCTTCTCCTGCATCGGCGCGAAACGGTTGTAATACTCCAACGTCGCCCGGTAACTGGCGACCATCTGGGCCATGTTCACGTCCACGTTGTGCAGGGTGCTGTTGGCCTGCGTGACGCCCGCCTGCAGTTGATTGGTCTTGATCAGCTGCCACTTGGCCAGACACTCGGGCTCCTTGATGGTGCTGAACGGGTCGCAGGCGAAGGAGATCTCGCCGTCTTCGCTGCGTCGAAAGTATTCACAATCCTGGCACTGAATCATTGGGGTTCCCATCTGCGAAAAAAAGGCTCGGCTGCCACGTGCATTGTACTCCATCGCCGAGGGCACCTGCAATGAATGTGGAACGATCGAATGTTCCGCGTGTGCGACATGGACTGGGGACACGCTCCCGGCATCGAGCGACACGCGAATCGCGGGTGCCAC
>CAZFPT010000227.1:0-4634 GCA_964521005.1 uncultured Planctomycetaceae bacterium
ACGCGTTGCATGGTCTGTTCGGCGACGTCTCGGGCCTTTTGGCCGCCATCGCGGAGGATGTCCCGCACGGTGTCCGGCGAGCGTTCCAGTTCGGCGTATTTCTCGCGGGCTTCGGCGAACTCTTCGTTGATCAGCTCGGCCAGGCGGTTTTTCGCGTGGCCGTAGCCGAACCCGCCGGCGCGGTACTGTTCGGCGATCTCGGCAAGCTCGGCCTCGTCGGCGAAGAGCTTCAGCAGGGCGAAGACGTTGCAGGTCTCCGGGTCCTTGGGGTCCTCCAGCGGGGTCGAGTCGGTCACCACCCGGCCGCAGGTTTTCTTGGTCTTTTTGGGCGTCTGGAAGATCTCGATCGTGTTGCCGTAGCTCTTGGACATCTTCTGGCCGTCCGTGCCGGGAACGATGGCGACGCTCTGGAGAATCCGCGGCTCGGGGACGATCAGCGCGTCGGTCCCGTAGAGCTGGTTGAACTTGACGGCGATGTCGCGCGTCATCTCGACGTGCTGGCGCTGGTCCTCGCCGACGGGCACGATGTCCGCGTCGTAGATGACGATGTCGGCAGCCTGCAGCACGGGATAGTCGAACAGCCCCATGTTCGGCGAGAAGCCCTTGGCGATCTTGTCTTTGTAGGCGTGTCCTTTCTGCATGAGGCTCACGGGCGTGACGTTGTTGAGGAACCAGCACAGCTCGGTGGTCTGCGGGACGTCGCTCTGGGCGAAGAACACGCTGCGCTCGGGGTCGATCCCCAGCGAGAGGTAGCCCATCGCCAGGTGCAGCGTGAGCTCTTCGAGCAGTTCGGCGTCCTGGATGCTCGTCAGGGCGTGGTAGTTGGCCAGGAAGTAGAAGCACTGGTTGCCCTCGTCCTGCAGCTGCAGAAACTGGCGGATGGCGCCGAAGTAGTTGCCAATGTGAAGTCGGCCCGAAGGCTGAATGCCGGAAAGTACTCGCATGGTTATCCTCGTGTTGGGTCTGGGGTGCGGACGGAACGGCTCAAACGCGGCGGGAGTGCGGGCTGGCTCTTCACCAGCCCCTGCGCCAGGACCAACGAGCGGGATGTCCATCGGTCGGAGTCATCATGGTTTCACCGTGTCCGGGATGGGGATGAGTCTACCCCCGCCCGGCGTGGTTGACAAGGTTTCCCGCAGAGTTGTGCAAGTCCCGGGCAGAGGCCGCTGCGGGGATCGTTGCCAGGGGCGTGGAACTTTCCGGCTGAGAGGGCGTCTGAGATGGTGGCGCCGGGCGCGATGGTTGCGCGCCGGCGAGATCAGGAACCGACCTTGACCTTCATCAGGAGTGAGTGAATGCGTGGATGGACCCGAGCGACCGGATGGATGGCTGTGATGCTGGTGTCGGCTGCCGTGCTGGCGGGCTGTCAGCAGGACAGCGGCCGAGATGAGCTGCGAGAGGCGATCGATACCGCCTATGAGGAAGTGTTTCCCACGATCGTGCGGATTCACGTGGTGGCGACCGCCCCGGGGCGGGGACGCATCCTGAAGTTCGAGGCGTCCGGCAGCGGGGCGATCATCTCCCCCGAGGGCCACGTCATCACCAACCACCACGTCGCCGGAAAGGCTACCCGCATCGTCTGCCGCCTGGCCGACCGTCAGGAAGTCTCTGCCGAGCTGATCGGGACCGACCCGATGACGGACATCGCCGTGCTGAAGCTGAACCTCGACGAGCTTAAGAACCCCTCTCAGCCGCTGCCGGTGGCGACGTTCGGCGACTCGGACACCGTCGCTGTGGGCGATACCGTTCTGGCGATGGGCTCGCCGGCGGGGCTGAGTCAGTCGGTGACGGCCGGCGTGGTGAGCAACACCGAGATGATCACCCCCGGCGGGGGCGGGATGAGCATGGACGGCGAGAACGTCGGCCTGCTGGTGCGTTGGATCGGGCACGACGCCCAGATCTATCACGGCAACAGCGGCGGGCCTCTGGTGAACCTCGATGGCGAGATCATCGGGATCAACGAGGTGGGCATCGGCGGGATCGGCGGGGCGATTCCCGCGAATCTCGCCCGCTCGGTGGCCGGGCAGCTCATCGAAAGCGGCAGCGTGAAGCGCAGCTGGACGGGGATCACCGCCCAGCCGTTGCTTCGGGGCAGCGAGAGGGAAGAAGGCGTGCTGGTGGGCGGCATCATTGACGGCTCGCCTGCCGACCAGGCGGGCATCGAACCCGGCGACGTCATCACCGAATACGACGGCGTGGACGTTACCGCCACGGTGGCCGAGGAGCTCCCGCTGTTCTACAAGGTGCTGCTGAGCACGCCCGTGGGCGAGACGGTGGACGTGAACGTCTACCGCGACGGCAAGCGGAAGCAGTTCTCGCTGACGACGGTCGCTCGCCAGGCCGCCCGCGGCGAAGACGTCGAGATGCGGAACTGGGGCATGACGGTGCGTGACTTCACGTTGATGTCCGCCCTGCAGCACAACCGGGCGGACACCGACGGCGTGCTGGTCTACTCGCTGCGTCCGGGCTCGCCTGCCGGCGACGCCAAACCCTCCATCCGCACCGGGGACGTCATCGTTGCCGTCGGAAAAGAGCCCGTTCGCGATATCGCCGACCTCCAGCGACTCACGCGGCAGATCGTGAAAGGCAAGGACGAGCCGGTCGACACGCTGGTGGCGTACGAACGTCGCAGCGAGAAGTTGCTGACGGTGGTTGCCGTCGGCAGGGAACCCGAGAAGACCCCGCCGCGTCGCGCCCGCAAGGCGTGGCTGGCGGTCAAGACGCAGGTGCTTACCCGCGACCTGGCCAAGGCGCTGGACCTGGAAGGCACGGAGGGGTTCCGCGTGACACACGTGTACGCCGGCTACGGGGCCGACCAGGCCGGGCTGAAGGTGGGCGACCTGATCGTGAAACTCGACGGCCAGGATATCGACGCATCGCAGCCCGAGGACGCCGACGTGCTCAAACACATGGTGCGGCAGTACCGGATCGGCTCGACGGCTGAGCTGACGATCATCCGCGACGGCGAGAAGAAGAAACTGCCCGTCAAGCTGGACATGCCGCCGACGCCGCTGATCGAGCTGGCGACCTACAAGGACGAGGACTTCGAGTTCGAAGCGCGCGACCTCTCCGACGAAGACCGCGTGGACAAGCAACTGGAGAAGAAGGTCCGCGGCGTGCTCATCCAGGACGTCAAGCGCGCCGGCTGGGCGGCGCTGGCGGGTCTGCGGACCGGAGACGTGCTCATCCGCGTGGACGGCCAACCGGTCGCCTCCGTGGACGACCTCGAAGAAATCATGAACAAAGCCCGCAAACGAAAGCCCGAGCGGATGGTCCTGTTCGTTCGGCGCGGGGTGGGCACCGGATACCTGGTGCTCGAACCGGACTGGGACTCGAAATAACGCCCGGGTTCGCTACAATGGGCCTTCCGAAACCCGCGAAACATGACATTGTCCTCCGATAGACGAAAGGATCACCTGATGAACCATCGAATTTTGACCGCCTTGGCCGCCGTCGCGCTGGGTGCGTTGGTACTGGCTGCACCGGCTGTCAGTCTTGCTGACGACGCCGGCGACACTGCGCGCGAGGTGCTGGAGAAAAACCGCCACGCCGTGCTGCAGGTCCACGCGGTGATCAACATCCAGGCGACCGCCGACGGGATCAAAGTACCCGTTCCGCCCGAGCGCAAGGTGGACCTGCTCGGAACGGTCATCAACGCCGACGGGCTGATGGTGGTCTCCAACACCCGCCTGGACCCCGCCAGTGCGCTGGACGGGCGAACCGTCAACTACGGCGGCGAGCAACGGAAAGTCTCCGCCAAGTCCGAGGTGCAGGAGGTCAAGATCCGCATGCCCGACGGCGACGAGGTGCCCGCGAAGGTCGTCCTCACCGACCCGGACCTGGACCTGGCGTTCATCCGCATCGACACCGACAGCAAGGAGTTCAAGGGCAAGTCGCTCACCACGGTAGACCTCTCCAAGGCCGTCACCGCCAAATCGGCCCAGCGCGTCTTCGCCGTGAGCCGACTGGGCAAGGTGGTCAACTACACCGCGATGGTGAAGTTCACGCGGATCCTCACCGTGGTGGAAAAACCCCGCCGGTTCTACATCTCCGACGGCGTCCGCATCGGCTGCCCCGCGTTCAACGAAGAGGGCAAGCTGATCGGATTGGCCGTCTTCCGCCGGACATCCAAGTCCGCCGACGACAACGAGAGCATCCCGGTGATCCTGCCTGCCGCCGACGTTGCCGAAATCGCCAAACAGGCCAAGCCCCTCGATAAGGAAGACGATACCTCCGACGACGACAAGAACGCCGCCGAGAAGGTCGGCTCTGCCGTCAAGGGCGCCACCGTCAAAGCCGCCAAAGCAACCGCCTCCGCCGCCAGAACCGCCGCGTCGGCCACGAAGGACGCCGTCACCGGCGATGATGACGACGATGACGATGACGATGACGAGGACGGGGAAGACGATGACTGAGCCTCCCCGGGGCCGGTGAGATTTTTCCGCGCGACGTCCCAAAGCGCTTGACATCGTCGGCCGATACGATACCTTGTACACCCCGCTGCAGGCTCAGCCTGTGGTGGGTGTCTGCCGCCCCGTCGGCCGACCACAACCAGACGCATTCCCGGATAGCTCAATGGTAGAGCGAGCGGCTGTTAACCGCTAGGTTCAAGGTTCGAGTCCTTGTCCGGGAGC
>CAZFPT010000228.1:0-4627 GCA_964521005.1 uncultured Planctomycetaceae bacterium
CCCCATCTTGAGCGAAGCGAAAGGTGGGGGTAGAGAAGCGAAAGAAGCAAACTCCAAATCAGAAGTTCCAAAGAGTGATCGTCCCGCATCGACCCGAATGCGGGAGATCGGAATGCGGACCGATCAGCGTCTGCTTTCCTTGGAATTTGGTACTTGGAATTTGTCACTTCACTGACGGCCGGGTTGCTCCGTTCCTCCCTCGCTGCGCTCGCTCCGACCGGCACAATCCCGGGCACCCAGAGTATCGTTGAAGCCCCATTGACCCTGACCTGAGATGGCCGTGGGGGCGCCAGTGGGGTCAGTCGTCTTCTGCGGTGCGTTTGACCATGCGGACCTGGACGGTGGGCAGCGAGCCGATGATCTCGACGTTGATGTCCTCGGGCAGGCGGACGTTGACGGTCTTGGAGATGAAGCCCTTGTCTTTGTCGTCGTCCCGGAGTTCGATGTAGGCGTCGACGTCTTTCTGGCGGGCCCGGAGCTTGTCGATCTCGGTGCGCGGGCCCGAAACGGTGATTTCCTTCTGCCACCAGAAATCGTCGTTGGCCTCGAAGCGGTACTCGGTCCAGGTGTTGTCCGAGCCCCAGGTGTGCGGCGTCTGGAGGCGGACGATCAGCTTCAGGTCCATCCGCTGGGGGAGGTCCTGCACGGTGACTTTGAGGGTGACCTTGACGGTGTCCGGCGAGACGATTACAGCGAGTCCGGCGATCTCGGGGATCACGCGGGCCGGGACGGTGACTTGCTTGCCCGGTTCGACGTCACTGAGGTCGTAGGTCGCCTGGATGGTGGGGTTCTGGTCGGTCGCAGCCTGGATGGTGTCCCACGTCGAGAGCGAGGCGAGCACCGCCACTTTGCCCGGCTCGATGGTCGGTTCGTCGCCCGGGGCTCCACCTCGCGGCACGAATGTCACGGGCACCATCCGTTTGGCCCGCTCTTCCATCGTCGTGGCGGCTGTGTCTTCCGAAGCCGACACGAACGCCAGGCCGAACTCGTCAGCCGGCGTGGACGAGGTGACGATTTCGCCGACGGCAGGGGAGTAGGTGCGTTTGCCCTTCACGTAGCGGTCGGTCAGGTCGCAGACGATGGTGCGCTGGTGGGTGTCCAGCCAGGTGCGGAACCGCTCGAGGCTGCCGCGCGATCCGCGCATGCGGAAGGTGACTTCCTGCTCGACGCCCTGGACTTCGCGCATCTCGCCGCCCCGGGCCTCCAGCAGGGCGAGGTTGTCCGCCGACGCCACCAGGCGCACCGTGGCGGAGAACTCCATCTCGTCGGTAAACTCCATGTCCGCGTAGATCCACACCAGCACCGTCACCAGCGCGACCCAGCCGAGGTTCTTCAACTGACGGGTCCACCAGGAGCGGGAGTACTTCGGCTCTTCGGGCATGTAGAGCATCTGGGCCATGGGTCAGATTTCCAGGTCTTCCTCGGCTCGTTTGCGGGCTTTGCGCGTCTTGCGCGGCGTGAGCAACCCCAGCAGCATCTCGCGGAGGTTCTCGGGCTCCAGGCCGATGTGCAACTGCCCCTCGTACGCCAGGGACACCCGGCCGGTTTCTTCACTGACCACCATCACCACCGCGTCGGAATCCTTCGCCAGCCCCAACGCAGCCCGGTGACGACTTCCCAGCGAGCGGTCCACGTCCTCGCTCTCCGCCAGCGGAAACTGACAACCCGCCGCCACCACGCGATTCCCGCGAACCACCACGCCCATGTCGTGCAGGGCGGTACCGGGATAGAAAATCGAATTCAGCAGCGCCGGGTGCAGCCGGGCGTCCAGAACGGTGCCCGTCTGGATCAGTGCCGCCAGCCCGACCGAACGCTCAACGGCGATCAAGGCGCCGATCTTGTTACGCGAGAGATACGCCGCCGACTCGACCAGGGCGTCGACGGCCTGCTGCACCTGGCCGCGGGCGCCGCGGAAGAATCGCGCCTGTCCGATCTGGATCAACGCGCGACGCAGTTCAGGCTGGAACGCGATCGCCAACGCCACCAGCGCGAACAGAAGAAACCGCGCGAACAGAAATTCCAGCCGCTTCCATTCGTCGTTCTTGGGCAGCAGGCGGATTCCCAGGTAAAACACCGCCACCAGGACGGCTGCCCCTTTGACCAGGCCCGCCCCACGCGTTCCCCGCAGGAATTTCATCACCCACCAGACGACGATGCCGATCAGCACCAGCTGCACCAGAACCACCCACGGCGAGTAGCCCGCCAGGCGGTTGAGGTAGATGGTCAGTCCCTTGGTGAGTTCGTCGATCACGTCGGTCGGTCCCGGTCGGTCGGTTCAGCGCACACAATGCCCAGTATTAATATCATATCGTCCCCGCAGGGCACAACGCTGCAGGGCTTTTCGGGGGCACGGGGCATGAAACAGGGGCGGCGCGCGTCAGCAAGGCCGTGGTCGCGGGTGCCCACCTGGTACAATGTTTCACTCCCGTGCATAACTTTTGGCCTTCGGCGCTGTTTACAGGGATGAGTCGTACCCGCTGCAGGTGTGTTTCCGGGAGCGGGGCGTTTCACAGTATTCAGACCCGAGGAGATACCATGAAGCTCACCCGCAAGACCCGATCGATCGCGCTTTGCTGTTTGCTGGTTGTCCTGGCAGGCCCGTTGGCTGTGCTGGCCGGCGATGTCGAGCACCCTCGGCTGTTCGTAACCGCCGAAAAGCTTGCCGCCATCCGCAAGGCCGCCGCTGCCGACAAGACCGGCCATCACCACCGCGCCATTGCCGCCCTCAAGGCCCGCGTGGACAGCGGAGAACCGACCAAGGCGTACGGAGACCATATCAGCGACTACACCTACAGCTACTTCGCGCGGGAGGCCGCCCTCATGTGCCAGCTCTCCACCAGCGACGCCGCGAAGAAGAAATACGCCGACCTCGCCTACAACACCATCACAGCCATCTGGGAAAAGCCCCTCAAACGCCGCCCGGAGACCGGGTATGGCCTCTCGCGGGCCATGATGTCTCTGGGTGTGGGCATCACCTACGACTGGTGCTACAACCAGTGGTCCCAGAAGCAGCGCACTTACGTGGAAGGCAAGATCAACAAGGCCTTGGACGCCTGGCCCCGCTACGGCCATGCCAACTTCGGCGACGCCCGGGCGAGCAACTGGGTGGCCGTCTGTCGGGGTGGAGAGATGGTGCTGATGTTGGCCGCCGGCCAGGAGAAGGCCCGCGAGAAGCGGTATAAGAAGCTCACGCGTGAGCTGGGCCTGCACATTCGCAACGGGTTCGGCTCGTTGGGTGTCTCGCAGGAAGGCGTGGGGTACACCGAATATCCGGGCGGGTTCCTCATGCCCGCCGCCTACGCCGCCGCCGACGTGGGCGACGAGGACCTGCTCAAGCAACTGCGGAAAATGGACCAGTGGAAGCTGGCGATGTATTCGCAGTCCTTCCAGCCGCACGAACGGAAATTCCTGATGCAGGGCGTTTCGGGCAGCAGCAACTACGACGAAGGCTGGGTGAGCCTGCTGTGGAACACCGTTCCCGAGGACCACAGGCCGTTCTACGCCTGGTTCTACGACCGCCACATGGGCGTCAAAGCCCCGATGGAAAGCGACGCCGCCCGGTTCGACTCGAACCGCGCCGGAACCGCCTGGGCGATCCTGTACTATCCCACCGACGTTACGCCCAAAGACCCCACCGGCGTATACCCGGCCGGCGCTGCCGACGACCGGGGCTATTACTTCTTCCGCTCGCGTTGGAAGGACGAAAACGACATTCAAACGAGCATCATGGCCGACGCGTTACATCACGATCGCGCGTGGGACCAGCCCGAGCAACTGGCGATCGGTCTGCTGGCCTGCAACACGCGGTTCTTCGGCGGGCCAAGCAAGAAACGCGAAGACAAGCTCTACTCCACGCTGCTGGTGGACGGGAAGTACAACATCAAGCACTCGGTTCGGCTGACGGGCAAAAAGGTCGACTTCCAGGCCGACAAGACCGGCGGCTACGCCATCGTCGGGGGGGGCGCGCTGTACCGGCAGCTTGGAGTCTCCGAGGCGAAGCGCCACATGCTGGTGGAGTTTTCAAAGGATGGCAGCAGTGCGGTTATCGCGACGCTGGATATGATCAAGAGCGACTCGGAGCATACATACACCTGGCAGGGCAACCTGGGCGACGAGGGGGGCGACGACGACATCAAGTCCTCCTCGGGTCAGGAGGGTGGCCGACCGACCTTCACGCTCAAGGGTCGAAACAACGGCTTCACCAAGGGCTGGGTGGTGTTTCCCGTCGACGCCAAGGTCACCACGGGCGACCCGCTTGAGCTGTCCTGCAAGGGAGCCAACCAGAATATCTGGGTGGTGATGGTGGTGGGCAGGGGCAACCCGCCGGCCGCCAAGGTCAGCGGGACCGGGCCGGAGACGAAGATTACCGTCGGTGGCAAGACCATCCATTTCGACGCGAAGAAGGGCAGGCTGATCGCGGAATGACGGGCGGGCGTATTTCGCTTGACACGGTCCGGGGTTCGGGCATACTGTGCTCTCTGTCTTCAGGGGCGGGCCGGTCTGTCCGATAAGCAGTCCGGCGGCCCGGATGGATGGAGAGGTGGCAGAGTGGCTGAATGCACCGGTTTGCTAAACCGGCGTACGGCTATCCGGCCGTACCGCGGGTTCGAATCCCGCCCTCTCCGTT
>CAZFPT010000229.1:0-4601 GCA_964521005.1 uncultured Planctomycetaceae bacterium
ACCCACGTATCGCCCATCGCGTCGATGATGTCCTTTTTGAGATCCAGCCCGAGCTGCTCCTTGAACTCCGCCTCGGCGACGTTGATCGCGTTGGCGTCGTCCAGGACGGCCGAGGTGAACCGGCGGGTTTCGGCGTAGAGCGTGTCCAGGGGCATCTTGGCAGCCAGGGCGAAATCGGCGTCGGCGGGTATGCCCGCCAGGTCCTCGTCGCCCAGCGGGTCGGTCGCCAGCACGTTCAGCAGCCCGCTGTGCGGGGCGGGGGTGAACAGCCGACCCCGGGTGTACATGTTGCGGTCCACGATGCTCGTGGCGGCAGCCAACGCGGTGACCTTCGAGAGGCCTGCCGCCTTGAGGGCCTTGGTTACGTCGTCTCTCTTATCGCCCAGCGGAAGGACAGCCGGGATCGTCTCCATCAGCCAATCGGCGTCGGCGTAGAGGGCCATCTGCAGGTTCTCCCGCCCGACTTCCTTCATGCACGAGACGAACTCCTTGTCCGTCGCCAGCGAACTCTCAGGCTTGACGGCCTGGAGGGTTTCCAGCACGTCCTTGCGGGTGACCAGGAAGAAGGTGGTCTTGTCGAACCCGAAGTGGATGGTGAACCCGTCGCCGCCCAGTTGGATCGCCCGGCAGGGGACCTCGCCCACGCGGGTCTCGACGATGGGGATTTCCTCGTCGATCGCGTCGATGATCGCGTCGAGGTCTTTCTGGAAGGCGGGTTGGTCCTTGCCCAGGTCGATCAGCAACGTCGCACCGGGCACGCCGGGGACAGGGCCTCTGCCACGGGGGTTGCGGACGGGCAGGTCGGTCAGGGCGATCGCGGTGGGGTGCTGCCAGGCGGTCATCGCCATCGACCAGCCATGCTTGAAGAGCGTCTTCCGGGCGTCGGCGGAGAGCGACTTTTCCACGCTCTGCCGGATCGCCCCGAGGAGCTTCTCGACGGACGGCTCGCCGAGGAGTTGCCCCAGCAGCGAGCCCTCGAAGGCCATCGTCCGCCCGGACCAGCCCAGGTACACTTTCGTTTCTGCCGGCAGGCGGTCGGACAGCGGGGGCGGGGAGGCAGCCCCGGCGGCGGTAACGCACATCACAAGCACGAGTGCGGCGGCAAGTCGTTTCATGGTTATCTCCTGGTTGCGACGTGCACAGCGGGCAGACGTTCCCTCATCTCTGGGTCCGACCCATATGATACGGGCGAAAATCCCGACCCGACAAGACCTTTTCGCCCCCTTCGTCCGATACAATAGACGACGCCATGCGACGAGTTCTTCCATTCATTCTGCTGTTGGCGGCTGTCCGGGCGATCGGCTGTGACAGCCGCCCGACCCCGCCGCAGGCTTCCTATCCGCTGCGCACAAGCGTGCAGCGGAGCGAGTGGACCCTTTCTCGCGGAAGCGGGTCCATTCTCCAGACCCGGCGGTATCACATTTTCACCACTGTCCGGCGGGACCGTCTGCTGGAGACCATCCCCGGCTTCATGGAAGCCAGCTACGACAACTACCTCCGCCTGACGGGCCTGGAGGAGCGCCCCGTCGAGGAGCCCATGACCATCTACCTGATGGCGACGCGGGCGCAGTGGGCGGACCTCACCGAGCACGTCATCGGTCGACGCATCCCGCTGGAGGCCGGCGGGTATTGTTACGAGGAAACCTGCTTTTTCTGGGATATCGGCCTGCAGGGAACCCTCTCGGTCGCCGCCCACGAGGGGCTCCATCAGTTCTTCCGCCACCAGCTTACCGACGCCCTGCCCCTGTGGCTGGAAGAGGGATTGTGTACCACGGCAGAGGGGTTCGAGATTCGCGGCAAGACGGTGGTGTTCACCCAGGACCGCAACGTCGGGCGGTTCAACGCCGCCCGGCAGGCGATCACGCGGGGGTATTGGCTGGACCTGCCCGAACTGCTCAAACGCCACTCCCAGGAGGCGGTCTCGACCGACCACACCGCCAAGGCTGTGGGTTATTACGGGCAGTTGTGGGCGCTGGTGCAGTACATTCGTTCGGTTCCGCGATACCGCGGGGGCATGCAACGGCTGTTGCGCGACGCCCGGGCCGGCTCGCTGCACGTGAAGCTGGGCATGACCCGCGCAGGCGTCCGGTTGCTCCGACGCCGTGGATTGGTGTACAACCGCACCGTGGCGATCCCCCTGTTCCGGGCGTACATCGAACCGGACCTGGAGGCGTTCGATCGGGCGTACCGGGCCTACACCCGCAAGCTGACGATGATCGAGTAACGGGCTCGCCACGCAGGCGAAACCAAGCGCGCACGGGCTTCCGCGCCCATGCCCCCAAGAGAGGTCAGACTTCCATGGCGTTGACGGACATCCTCACTCCTGCCCGCATCAAGGTTCCCCTCGAGGCGTCCACCCAGCAGGCCGCCATCGAAGAACTCATCGACGTGTTGGACGCCGACGGATGTCTCGCCGACCGCGACGAGGCACTGGCGGCTGTCCTTGCCCGCGAGCAGACCCGCTCGACCGCCATCGGCAACCGCCTGGCGTTTCCCCACGGAAAGACGCCGGCCGTCTCGCAGCTGGTGTTGGCCATCGGGCGGGCGCCCACGCCGATCCCCTTCGCCAGCCCCGACGGGCGCGGCGTGACGCTCATCGCCCTGCTGCTGAGCCCGCTCGATAAGACCGGCCCGCACATCCAGGCCCTCGCGAAGCTCTCCCGCATGCTCAGCATGGACATGCTGCGGGCCAGGATCGCCCGGATCACCACCGGCGATGAACTCTACCACCTGCTCGAAGAGCACCAGTCGCGCCCCATGTGACCGCGTCGAGGGCCCGCCCCGGGAGCGGGACTCATCCCCCGTCGGTCTTGCTGTCGCGCCAGGTGGCCTTCTCGGGCTGATGGTGGTCTTCCAGATCGGCGGTGGGGCTCTCCAGCCGCCCGGCGCGGTGTTGTTTGCTGAGGAATCGCCGCCGAAGCGTCCGCCAGGGCTTGGTGAGCTTGCGGTGCAGCAGGTGCAGCCCGGTCCGCTTGCGGGAGAGGGCGTCTTCCTCGGGCGTCAGCTGGTCGGCAGCGAGGCGACGCTTGTGCTTGTAAAGGTGGTAGAGGTCGCGATCGATGATATAGTCCACGATGCGATCGATCAGCTGTCGCCACGGCCAAACCCAGTTCTCGCGACGATGCAGCGAGAGCTGGAAGTCCACCAGGTAAGGCTGACCGGCGTCGTCCACGAGGATGTTGGACCGCTTGTTGGAGTCGCAATAGCCCACCCCGCGGCCATGGATCGCGTCCATCAGTTCGCGCAGCCGATCGAAGAAACCCGGCGGCGGCGCGTCAAGGTGGTCCAGCGGAACCGCGTCAAGATACTCGATGGCGTAGCCGGTACTGCCCACCCGGCCGATCCACTTTGGCGTGCCCTCCACCCCCGCGATGCGACGGTAGATCGCCTCCTCCCGCCGACGGTTCCACACGCCCAGCCAGTCGGTCGGAAGGCCAAGGAAGTCCTGTTCGCGCCCGAACTTGACGACCACGCGCGGAAACTCCGCGCCGTGCTCGTCGGTGATGTACAAACACGTGGCGGCGAAGAAGTCGTGCTTGAAGACCCGTCCCAGCCGATAGCGATGGCCGGCCAACAGCAGCTGCTCGGGCGGCTTGCTGCGCAGCGCGAACAGTCGCGTATTTCGGCTTGTGGAGCGGCGTGTGCTCATGGTGCGGGCCGAACAGCGGCGGCGATGTCCGCGGCGAAGGCCCCCGCGGCGGCGGCGACGGCGTCCTGCCAGGGCGCGCCCTCCTCGGGGGCGGCGTAGATGACCGATCGTGAGGCGTTGACGATGGCGCCGGTCCCGTCGGGGCGGAACGACGCGGCGCAATCCCCAGCCGACGCCCCTTGGGCCCCGTAGCCGGGCACGAGGAAGATCTGCTCGCTCATCCGCTCCCGCAGCCGACGGGCCTGCTCCGGCCAGGTCGCGCCCACCACCGCGCCCACGCAGCTCAGACCGGCCTGGCCGATGCATCTCTCGCCCCGCCCAAGCTCGGCAAGATGGTCGGCGACGTGCTCGTAGAAGGCGGTCCCCTCCGCGTCGGTGAGGTCCTGCAGCGCCGCTGCCGATGGGTTGGACGTGCGCACCAGCGCGAAGATCCCCCTGCCGGTGCGGGTGGCGACGTCCACGAAAGGTGCCAGTCCGTCGGCACCGAAGTAGGGGTTCACGGTCAGCGCGTCGACGGCGTCGGGGCCCTGGAGGTGGGCAGCAGCATACGCTGCCGCCGTCGAGCCGATGTCCCCGCGCTTGGCGTCGCCGATGACGATCAGCCCGAGCTTGCGGGCGTGGGCGACCACGTCGAAATACAGCTGAACGCCGGCCGACCCGAAGACCTCGAAATACGCGATCTGCGGCTTGACGGCAGGTACGATCGGCGCGACGGCCTCCAGCACCTCCATGCAGAAGGTACGGACCGTCCCGATCGGCTGCGACGGGTCGATGGTGCGGGCCAACGCAGCGGGAAACCGCTCGATGTTCGGGTCGATCCCCACGCACACCGGCGCGCCCTTGTCCTGGATGGCTGCTGTCAACCGATCCGCGAAGTGTTTGCTCACGTCCAGCTCCTTTCCGGTTGCCGCCGGTTATACCGCACCGACCGACCATTGGAAAGCCTCACACC
>CAZFPT010000230.1:0-4591 GCA_964521005.1 uncultured Planctomycetaceae bacterium
CGTCGCGATTCGCTTGTCGCTCGATGGCTGAAGCGTGCCCCAGTTCATGTCGCAGACGGGCTTGCCTCCTGTCTTGCTTCCTGGTTGCAGGGTACCTGACCGCTGGGGTACAATGCCCCCGCTTCGTTGCCGCCGGCGGAGTGTGGCGGGGATGCGGCGGTCGCCAAGGCAGAGCAGAAAGGATTCGCCCATGCCTCAAAGCGGTCTGGTCATTTCGCAGATTCAGGACGTCACGGTCGTGAATTTCCGCAACCGGTCCATCCTGGACACCGTCGGCGTCGAGTCGATCTCCAAGGAGCTCTACGCCCTGGCCGACGAGCAGGCACGCAAGAAGATCGTCCTGGACTTCTCCCAGGTGCGGTTCCTCTCCTCGCAGATGCTCGGCGTCCTGATCGCCCTGCACAAGAAACTCCGCGAGATCGGCGGCAAGTTCGTCATCTGTGGCCTTCAGCCCGAGCTGCACCGGGTCTTCCGCATCACGCGGCTGGACAAGGTCCTCGAGTTCGCGGACGACGAAAGCAAGGCCCTCGCTCAGTTCGACGTCTATGCCTGATTGCACCCGCACGCCGCCGGGACAACCCGTCGCGGCCGGGGAGGTCTCTCCATGAAGAAGCAAATCCAGATCCTGCTGTCCGGTGCGTTGATCGTGGTTCCACTGGCGCTGACCGTCTGGCTGATCGCCTGGGCGGCCGCCAGCCTGGACGCCATCGGCGCAGCCCTGCTGAGCCAGTCCGGGATGGACTACCAGCTCCCGCCCGGCGTCAGTGCCCTGGCGGTCATCGTGGCGATCTACCTGGTCGGGCTGCTCGCCCAGTTCGTGCTGTTCCAGAAGATCATCGACCGTTTCGAGGCGATCATCTCGCGTCTGCCGGGGATCAAGACGATCTACGAATCCACGCGTGACCTGATGAAACTCTTCGGTGGCGACAAGAAGCACATGGGCAAGGTCGTGCTCTACCGCCAACCCGCCACCGGCGTGATGATCCTCGGGATCATGACCAACGACTCCCCCGCCGGCGTGATCGACCACGGCGGCGAGCGGCGGGTGGCTGTCTATCAACCCTTCAGCTACATGTTCGGCGGGCCGACGATCTACGTCCCCGAGCAGGACGTCCAGGAGATTCCGATGGCCGTCGACCAGGCGCTGAAGCTCGCGACCACCGCCCACGTCGGCGCCAAGTCGCTCACCGACCTGCCCAAGCCCGAGTCGGACCCCGACACGGACAACACCATTGCCCGGGAGACCCCAACGGAGTAACGCCAAGGATGGCAAAGAAGAAGAGCAAGAAGAACACCGCCGGGAAGAAACCAGCCGACCAGGCCGTCACGAAGAAGACGAAGAAGGCCTCCAAGGCCAAACAGCCCGCGCCGAAGAAGACCCGCTCGCGCAAGAAGCCCGCCTACGCCACAGCCGAGACGATGGCCAAGTCGCAGCGGAGCATCTCGGTCAGCGAGTTCTTCGCCAAGAACCGCCACCTGCTGGGCTTTGACAATCCGCGCAAGGCCCTGCTGACGACCGTCAAGGAAGCGGTGGACAACGCCCTGGACGCCTGCGAGGAGGCGGGCATTCTCCCTGAGATCGAGATCCGCATCGAGCAGATCTCCGAGACGCACTTCCGGGTGTCCGTGGAAGACAACGGCCCGGGCATCGTCAAGAAGCAGATTCCCAGCATCTTCGGGCAACTGCTGTACGGCAGCAAGTTCCACCGCCTGCGGATGTCACGGGGCCAGCAGGGAATCGGTATCTCGGCGGCCGGCATGTACGGGCTGCTGACCACCGGCAAGAGCGTGCAGATCGTCTCGTCCACGAAGCGCGGCAAGGCCCACTTCTACGAGCTGCAGATCGACACGCGCAAGAACCGGCCTGACATCATCCGCGACGACACCATCGAGTGGGACAAGCCGCACGGGACCAAGGTCACCATCGAGCTGGAGGCCCGCTACCAGCGAGGCAGGCAGAGCGTGGACGACTACCTCCAGCAGACGGCGATCGCCAACCCGCACGTGACGCTGCGGTACCTCGCCCCCGACGGCAAGGAGGATTTCTACGAGGGCACGGTCACCGAGTTGCCTCCGATCCCCAAGGAGATCCGCCCACACCCCTACGGTGTGGAGCTCGGCGTGATGATCAAAATGATGCAGGACACCCGCGCCCGCACGCTGCAGCAGTTCCTCACGAGTGAGTTCTCGCGCGTCTCGCCGCGCGTGGCCAACCAGATCATCGAAAAGGCACACGCCGCCCTGCCGAACACCACGCTCACCCCGCGCACCCGCCCGGGACGATTGAGCGCCGACGCGGCCAAGGCGATCTACCAGGCCGTCCAGGACGTCAAGATCCTCGCCCCCTCGACCGACTGCGTCGTGCCCATCGGCGAGGACCAGCTCATCGCCGGGCTCGAGAACGTCGTCGACGCAGCCTTCTATACCGCCACCACGCGCAGACCGGCCGTCTATCGCGGAAACCCGTTCATCATCGAGGCCGCCCTGGCGTTCGGCCGACCCGAAAAACCCGCCGACGGCGAAACCCCCGGCGGGCCCAGGAAACGCAAAAAGAAACCCGACGGCGACGCCGAGCACGAACAACTCGCCAAGCTTATCCGCTTCGCCAACCGCGTGCCCCTGCAGTATCAGCAAGGTGCCGGCGCCATTTTCAAGGGCGTGGCCGGGACCAACTGGAAACAGTACGGCCTCACGCAGGGACGCGGTGCCCTGCCCTCCGGCGCACTTACCGTCGTGGTCCACATGGCCTCGGTGTGGGTCCCCTTCACCTCCGAAAGCAAGGAGGCGATCGCATCCTACCCCGAGGTGCTCAAGGAGATCCGCCTGGCGTTGCAGGAGTGCGGCCGAAAGCTGGGCAGACACATCCGCAAGACCGTCCGCCACCGCCAGGAAATGAAAAAACGCAGCTACATCCAGAAGTACATTCCCGCCATCGGCGAAGCGCTGCAGGAAATCCTGGACCTCAAGGACAAGCAGGTCGACCGGCTCTGCGACGACCTCAAAGGCGTCCTCGAACGCAGCCGAAAGATGTAAATACGACCTGGCCTGCCCCTGGGTGCCACAGGGAAGCGATCGAAAGACAGACGAGCGTTACTTCCGTCGCAGCAAGGCCATCGCACCGGCGGCAAGAAGGGCCAGCGTTGCCGGTTCCGGAACGGGCGTCGGCGGGGCCGGCGGCGGATCGCTCGGCCTGTCCGGGGCAGCTGCCGGAGCCGGGGAGTCGTCCCCGCCGCGGTGGCTGCCCGAACCATCCAGCCCGGTGTGACGGACCAGCCAGTCGGACCATTTTCGCGACGAGCCCGGATTCTTCCATTCGTCCCGCCAGCCAAAGCCCCCCTGCTGCCGCCAGACGGTCAGCTCGTTGTTGCCCAGGGCGTGGCGAATCTCATCCTCCGTGGCGCGTTGCTGCTCGGACGCCTGAAAGTCCCGCAGATCCGGAGCGAGCGCATGGAGATCGGCCTGGGGAGCCAGACCGGCCAGGAGAATCAACACAGAAAAGAGCATGGCGGTGTCCTCTTGGGGCAGCACGTCGGGCAGCGAACCGTCCGGAAACACGCCGGCCGGGCCCGCCAGATCGGCGGGACGCTCCGCTGCAGAGGAACCCTACGATTCGCCGCGCGGCGGGGCAAATCGCCCCGTCGGTTCCACGTCGCTGGTCGGCGGCGTGGATCGCAGCGCCACCACCGCCCCGGAGATGACCAGCACCGCAGCCGCGTAGAACCCCGCCTCGGGCACCTCGCTCAGCAGGAAGTACGCCAGCGTGCCCGCGAAGATGAACTGCGAAAGATTCGCGATGCTCACGGTTTGGCCGCCGAAATGCTTCATCGAGTAGTTCAGCGTGGAATGCCCGATCACCGTGGGAATCAGTCCCAGCCCCACCGCCAGGAGCCAATCGATGTTCCGCGGGACCGTCAGCGGATGGACCTCGCCGATGCACAGCGCGGCAAGCAGTTCTCTGCCGCCGGGAATCGCCCAGACCCACGCCAACACCGCCGCTGCCGCCAGGCACGCCAGCCCGCCCACCACGTACAGCGGAACCAGGTAGATCCAGATCGACGGGAAGTCGCGATTGCGCCGCCCCAGCGCGAGGTAGCAGGCGAACAGCAGCATCGACCCGAAGCAGACCATGTCGCCCACGAACAACTCCGGCGAGAGGTGGTAATCGCCCACCGCCAGGATCCCCACGCCCACGATCGCGGCGGCAGTGCCCGCCCACTCGCCGCGCGTGAGTCTTTCGCGGATCATCCAGTGCAGCAGGAACGGCATGGCGATGGGGACCATGTTCACGATGAGGCTGGCGTTGGCTGCCAGCGTGAGTCGCGCACCGAGAATCCACGTGATGAAGTGGGCCCCGAGCATCAGTCCCGGAAGCAGCGTCCGCCGCAGCAGGGACCAGTCCAGCCTCACCTTCAGCCGGCGCAGGTCGCGCATCACCAGGGGCGTCAGGGCGACCGAGGCAATCAGAAGTCGCAGGCCCGCCAGCAGCACCGGGTGCGTCTGGGCCTGTTTGACCATGATGACGGCCGTCGAGCAGGCAAATACGCCCACTCCCAGCATGAGGGCTCGGCGAAGCATCCCGCCAGTGTAGCCC
>CAZFPT010000231.1:0-4577 GCA_964521005.1 uncultured Planctomycetaceae bacterium
CTGCTTTTTGCTTCTCTACCCCCACGGTTCGCTGCGCTCACCATGGGGCTTCAACGATATTCCGGGTCCCCTTGGTTTGGGCTCGCCCGAAACACTACAGATCCGGGCACGGCGATTCCGAACCGCCCTGCGTCTTGACGAATCGCCTGCGGGCGTGTATTCCGCAGGGATGAGTTATCCGAACGCTTCCCAACGCGAATTCCTTGACGAGTGTGGCCTGGAGAGCGGCTGTTCGGTCGAGACGATGCATCAGTTGCAGCGCGATCTCGAGCGCGTCAACGAAGACCTCAACCTCACGCGCATCACCGACGCCAGCGAGTTCTGGACTTTGCACGTGGCCGACAGTCTGTCGGTGGGGCGGGTCTGGCCGGAACTGCTCACCGATGCGCTGACGGTGGCCGACGTCGGTTGTGGCGGGGGGTTTCCGATCTTTCCGCTGGCGTGGGCGAACCCGTCGCTGCGGATTACGGGGATCGAGTCGCGCTACCGCAAGGCCGAGTTCCTCAAGGCCGAGGCCGAGGCGCTGGGTCTTTCGAACGTCGCGGCGATCCATCAGCAGGCGCGCGAGGCCGGTCAGAAACCCCCGCACCGTCACGCTTACGATCGTGTGCTCCTGCGGGCGGTGGGCACGGCCGGCAAGATGGTCCGCCAGGTCCGGGGTCTGCTCAAGCCCGAGCCCGCCGCGGCGATCATCTTCTACAAGACGCCCGAGGCGGTCGACGCGGAGAAACCCATCGCCCTGCGCGAGGCGGACAAGTACGGCTTCGAGCTGGACGTCTCGCAGCCGTTCTCGCTGCCGGGGGGCGCCGGTGAGCGGCAGTTTCTTGTTCTTCGCAGGACGGACTGATCGTCTCGCGCCCATCGCCCGGCCGGGGGGGGCGTTACTCGGTTTTCTCCAGCACGAGACTGGCTGTGTCCACCCGATAGCCGGCGTGGTTGCCGTCGTTGACGATGAACTCGATCTTCGTCTTGTCGCGGAGCGATTCGAGCGGAACGGGCAGCCAATGGATGCGGTTGACGTTGTCGGCGGTGTAGGCTTTGGGGATCGCCAGGGTCGTATCGCCGATGGTCACGCTCGCCTCGCCGGGGGCGACGTTCTCCACCACCAGCTTCAGCCAGGCACGTTTCGCGCCGGTTCGCCAGGCGGGGTCGACGGCGATGGTGGTGCGGATCGGCTTGCCGCGTTTGACGGTTTTCAGGATATCCGGCGAGAAGAACTGCTTCCGCGCCACCTCGGTCTTCGGCGTGATGTGCTTGCTGAGGGGCAGTTCCACCGCCCAGCCGCCCCGGCCCTGGATGGTGACGGTGAAGGTCAGCTCGGTCTTTCCGTCGGCGGCGATGTTTTCGGTCGGGCGTGAGATCCGATAGTCGCCCTTGTCCACGTGGGTTCGGTGGGCGATGCCGTCGCGGAACGTCGTGCCCGTGGGGGCTGTCACGGTCAGTTGCACTTCACGGTCGTGGCGATGGTCGTTGAATGCCACCACCACCAGCTTCTGCGTTCCGTCGTAGCCGGGGGGCATGGCGTTGGGGTCGGTCCCGTCGACCGCGGCGGTGAGCCACACGTCCGGGTCGTCGGACTCGCAGTGGATCAGTCGGCCGCGAAGGTTTCGGATGAGCCCGAAGCCCACCTCCAGCGCCTGCCTGGTGGAGGTGGGGTGGATCATCGTTCGGCCTCGAGCTTTGTCGGGCACCTGGTTGATGCAGTAGACGATGTCCCGCAGGTTGTAGCTCATACGGCGATACTCGGTGGCCCGGCGCGCCTCGGCCGAGCTGGTGACGTTGCCGCGCGAGGGGGCATCCAGCAGGTCGTTGGTTTCGGTGTTGTAGCCGTAGAGCCACTTGTTGTGCTCGGTTACGCCGTAGGCGGTGAGCACTTCGTACATGCCCGGGATGGCGGTCACGTCGCCCTGGTAGTGGTGCTCGTGGACCCCATCGATCAGGTCGATGTTGCGGTCGATGGTGTTCTTGTAGAGTATGTCCCAGGCGGCCCAGTGGTCTTCCAGCCAACGGAAGCCCCATCCGGCGATCATGGTGACCTTGGGGTTGCGTTTCTTCACTTCGCCGGCCATCACGCGATACATCGTGTCGTAGATCCAGCCGTTGCCCTTGCCCGCCCAGTAGGTGAAGGCGGTGGTGTCCACTACCTGGAGGTTGCCCCTGGCGTCGGGCTTCCATGCCAGGTGCGGCACGATGGGCCCGTCCTCGATGGCCGGGTTTTTCTCGATGGCGTCGCCGAGAGCGGCGCCCAGGAGGCTTCGGTTGAGCACCCGCAGGTTGTACTCGTCCAACTCACCCTTGCGGGCCTGCTGGAGCAGCTTGCTCACCTTTCCGGGCAGTGTCAGCTCGTCCCAGAGCTTCAGGGCGGGCAGCTTCTTGCTCTTGAGCAGATTGTTCAGCGCGTCGGCGGCCCGGTCGGCTGTCCTGCGGTCCGGGGTCTTTTCCTGGTTCGGGTCCCACCGTTGCCATTCGCGCTTGCGGTTCAGTTGTTCGCTCATCAGCTTGCCCAGCGCGTCGTCTTTGGCGGCCCGTTTGGCGACGGCCTGCCAGTCGGTCACGTCGGTGCGATGGATTCCGGGGCTGAGTTTGATCATCACAGGCCCGTTCTCTTTGGCCAGGTCTTCGCGGTAGTAGCGGTTCTTGAGGTTGACGCGGTCCTTGCTGCCCCAGTGCAGGTAGGGTTCGTTCCAGAACTCCAGGGTCACCTCGCCGTACTTCTGCAGGTATTCGGCGTGGTGGGTCAGCCCGGCGGCGAACCCGGCGAACTGCTGCTTCCAGCGGGTGGTCGCCAGCAGCATGCGGGCGGGCTCTTTCCGTTCGCCGTAGCAGTTGATGTAGAACATCTCGGTCGGCTTGCCGGTCTTGGGCTTGATGTACTCCGGGAAGGTCGCCTCGATCAGGTCGCGGTTCGCGCGGTACAGTTGTACGCGGTCGGGGTCCTTCCTTCTGAGCCGATCGACCAGCTCCCTGGGCAGCTCGAACCCGGACCACGCCTTGGCGTCGTACAGCTGCGGGGTTGAGAGAAGTTCGTTGAGGAAGCTCCGCAGGATGTCCGGCGAGACGTTCCGGTCGCGCGACTTGTTGTGCTTTTCCAGCGACCATTGATCGAACCTCTTGGCGTACTTGTCGCCATCCACGCGGCTGTGGAGATAGGTCACCAGCCTGGCGTTCTTTTTGTCCTTGCCGGCGAAGATCGCCATCAGCGGCTTCCAGTCGGTAAAGTCGGGCGTGTGGAAGTGTTCCCAGTTGGTCCAGGGGTTTCTCGGCGTGCTGCGGGCGTAGAGATGGCGCTGGGTGCCCGGGCGATACTCATCGGGCAGGTGTCCGGCGAAGCCGCCGATCACGCCGGCCGGCACGACGTGGTGATCGTTGACGCTGAGGGTCTTGCCCGTACAGGTCAGCCTGACGGGGGCGGGTTGCTTCGCATCCGCCTTGAGAAGCTCGATCTGTTCGAGCGTGAAACTCACCTTGCCCACGCCCATCGGATTCACCACCCCTGCGGCAATGTGCGAGATGCTCGTGAGGTCCAGGACGTAGTCCTCGTCGATGTGGCTGCCCGGGGCGACCCACTCGGCTTCGGTGAAATCCGTGAACATGATCTCGCTCTGGTTGCTCTTGTCGATCAGCGGAACCGCCGATCGCACGTAGTACCAGCTGCCGTCGTCTTCGCGGAGCCAGAGCGTGACGTTTACGTCGTCCCGGGGCTCGGTTGTGCTTACCTTGCACCGCAGGCCGCGAAATCCGCTGAGGTCGTACACGGCCGGCAGTTCCTGGACGGCCGACCGCTGATGGTTCCAGTTCACGCGCTTCGTGCCCATGTCGAAGGCGAAGCTCACGCCGCCGTCGGCCGCCTTCTTGCCGCGTGTCCACGTGCCGGGCAGGCGGAACCGCTCGGCCAACCCGGCGATCTTGCCGGCGACCTTCTTCTTGCCGCCGTCGGGGTGACTGATGACGGCTTCGTACGTCCCGGTTGCCTGTCGGCTGCCGTCGTCGACGCGGCTGTCCGGGACGCGGGCGACCCACTCGGCGTCGATCGTCACGTCGATCTCGCGTTTCTTGCCGTCGGAGGGCACCCACGCGTCGGGGTGGATCGTAATATGCAGCTTGCCACTCACGCCGTCGTCGGTGGGCTCCAGGCCAAGGTTTTTCACGGCGTGGCTGGAGGTGTTGTACTTGTGCGCCTTGCCGCGGACCGACCGCCACTGACCCGCCGCCCGCTCGAGGGTGATCTCGAAGTTCGCGGGTTCTTTGCTGCGCGGAACCAGCCCGATCAGCAGGAGCTTTGCCCGGAACGTGTCCTTGGAAACCGCCGGCAGATCGAACGGCCTGCCGGTGATGTCGTGGGTCTTCGGGGCGGGATTGCCCTTGTCGGTATCGGCAGAATTCGCCGAGGTCAGGCTGCAGCCGGCCAGTACGAGAAGGGCCAGAACGCAGGAAGTCAGGCGTCGCATACGCGGTTCCTTTCGGGTTTGTCGCGGTTGGTGTTGCAGGAATGGAACCCGCCCCGGGGGGCAGTGTTTCTCTGGAAGTGGGCTCCTGTCCGTCCGGAGATGGGCGGGTCAGGGGTGGATATGGACCGG
>CAZFPT010000232.1:0-4573 GCA_964521005.1 uncultured Planctomycetaceae bacterium
TGGCGGGTCGGCCGACGCCGGGCGGAAAATCCACCGAAGCGGTTGAACTGGCCATTCGGGTTTCTGTATAGTCCGCATTGGCCGAGGGTCGAAAGCGGCCCGCGAAGAGACTCTACACTCGTAACAGGAGCGACATCACATGGCGTATAAGATCACTGATGACTGTGTTGCCTGCGGCGCATGCATGGGCACCTGCCCGACCGAGGCGATCAAGGAAGCCGACGGCGCGTACTCGATCGATGCGGACGCCTGCATTGATTGCGGCAGCTGCGTGGACAGTTGCCCGTCCGGCGCGATCGTCGAAGCCTGAGCCCCGACGAACCAGACCGAGGGCCGACGCGGCGTTCGTTGC
Organism: uncultured Planctomycetaceae bacterium; assembly: GCA_964521005.1. Lineage (GTDB taxonomy): Bacteria > Planctomycetota > Phycisphaerae > SM23-33 > SM23-33 > CAZFPT01. The sequence goes on from CAZFPT010000232.1 coordinate 353, forward strand.
GTCGGCCTTTCGTATGCGCGGGGGGCGGTCCCGTCGGCCTCGCCGGGCTTCTGCGGAGACACGGGAACATTTTCCACCGTGGCGGGTCGGATATAATGTGAAAATTCCGGGAGCGATTGCCGTCTCGATCCGTTTATAGAGATGGGGCATCGTCCCGTAGACAACCTGAACCGCCATGGAGAATCCCATGCGTCCAAAACCCTCTCTGTTTGTGTTGTTCTCGTCGGCTGTGGGTATTGTGCTGCTCTCTGCGACGCTTTCGCTGGCGGATCCACCGGCACAGGGCGGTCCCGATCGGCGCAAGATCTTCGAGAACATCGTCAAAAAGGTCGTCGCCGGCGGTCAGGATGCCGACCCCAACCAGGTGAAGAAGAGCGACGACAAGCCCGTCAAGGCTGAGACACTGCGTGACTGTCGCAAGCTCTACGAAACAGGCAAGTACGACCCTGCCATCAAGGGCTACCGCAAGCTGATGGGCAACGAGAAGCTCCAGGTCCGGGCGTCGATCGGGCTGGCGGAGGCCCTTTCGCAGACCGGCGAGTACACGGGCGCCCTGGAGTCGTTGCAGAAGGTCGCCAAGCAGGCCGACGGGGACGCCGAGTGGCACGTGGCGATGGCGGAGATGCTTCGCCGGAGAGGGTCCTACGCCGATGCGCTGAAACACGCCGATGCTGCCGTCAAGGCCAGGCCCGCCTGGGCGCCGGGCATCTGGGTGCGAGGCCGGCTGCTGGAAACCGTCGGTCGACGCGACGACGCGGTGGCTGCCTACAAGTCCATGGAACGGGTCATCGAAGCCGACGACTACCACTCCGACGCCCGCAGCCTGGTGGCGTTGGGACGCATCCTGGACCGCTATGGCATTCTCACCGGCCGAAAGGCGTCCGAGCAGGCCCAGAACATCCTGCATAACTACCTGCAGGAGGCCTACCTCAAGGTGGACAAGGGGTATTGGCCTGCGAACATCGCCGCCGGCGAGCTGCTGCTGGACAAGCACCGTCCGCAGACGGCGGTGAAGGAGTTCCAGCTGGCGCTGAAGAAGAACAAGAATCTCTCGCGGGCGTATGTGGGTATCGGGGCTGCCTCGCTGACCAAGTGGCGGTTCGAGCAGGTGCTCAAGGCAGCCGACAAGGCCCTGAAGATCAACCCCAACAATCCCGACGCCCATTTGCTCCGGGCGGTGTGCTACATGCAGTGGCGCAAGTTCGAGAAGGTTCCGCCGATCCTCAAGAAGATCTTCAAGGTGAACCCCAACCACCTCGATGCCCTGTCGCTGGCGGCGGCTGCCCACATCCGGATGTACGACGAGAAGACCGCCCGCAGCTACATCGATCGGGTCCACGCCATCAACAAGACCTACGTCGGGCTTCCCACCGCGATCGCCGACTGGCTTTCCTCGGGACGGCAGTTCGCCGAGGCGGAGACGTACTATCAGCAGGCCATCGAGCTGGATCCCAAGCGGGCGGACGCCTGGGCGAACCTCGGGCTGCTGTACATGCAGACCGGCGAGGAGACCAAGGCCCGCTCTGCCCTGGAGAAGGCCCACACGCTGGACGATTTCCGCTCGGACGTGGTGAACTACCTGAAGATTCTCGATCGGCTGGACAAATTCCTGGTCAAGGAGACCGAGCACTTCGTGATCAAGGTGGCCCCGCAGGACGAGATTCTGCTCGAGCAGGTTGCCGAGTTCATGGAGCGGATTCACGAGGAGGTCTGTGCGGACTTCGACTACGAACCGAGAAAGAAGACGATCATCGAGATCATGCCCACCCAGCAGCAGTTCGGGCTGCGCATCTCGGGGAAGGGCTGGGTTCCCACGGTCGGGGCGTCGACGGGCACGGTGATCGTCCTGACCGCCCCCAAGCCGGACTCGGCCTTCGGTACACACAACTGGGCGACGGTGCTGCGCCACGAGTACGCCCACACCGTCACGCTGGAAGCCACCAACAACCGCATCCCGCACTGGTTCACCGAAGCCTGCGCTGTGTGGGAACAGCCTGACCGGCGAAACTACAACGCCGTGAAGCTGCTGGTGGCAGCGGTGCGTCACGATCGGCTGTTTTCCATTCAGGAGCTGGACTGGGGCTTCATCCGTCCCAAGCGCCCGACCGACCGCTCGCAGGCCTACGCCCAGAGCGAGTGGACCATGGAGTACATCATCGAGAAGAAGGGCTACAACGCGATTCTCGATATGCTCAAGGGCTTCCGCGACGGGCTCAGCCAGAAAGAGGTCTTCCAGACCGTGCTGAACACCACCGAAAAGGAGTTCAACAAGGTCTTCCAGGTCTGGGCGAAAGAGCAGGTCCGCCAGTGGGGCTTCGAGCCGGACCCGGCCCCGGACCTCACCGCCGCCAAGGCCGCCGCCCAGAAGAAGGAAAACGCCGAGGACGTCGAGATCCAGGCGACGTACGCCGTCTCGCTGTACATGCACAAACAGCTTCCGCGGGCGAAGAAACAGGCCCGGAAGGTCCTCGATCTCGATGCCGACAACGCCAAGGCCCTGGCGGTACTCGCCAGCTGCGCCCTGAGCGAGAAGGACTACGGCAAGGCGATTGAAACCGCCGCGAAGCTGGAGAAGGCCTCGGCGGCGTCGGTGACTGCCGCCCAGGTGATGGCCCGGTCCTACATGGCCAAGCGAGATTGGCCCCGGGCGATTGCCGCCCTGGAGCGCCTCCAGGCCCGCCAGCCCCTGGACTCCTACAGCTACGAGCAACTGGCGAAGTTCTACAAGCAGTTCGGCAAACCCAAGGAAGCCCTGCGAAACCTCATCGAACTGCACCGGCGAACGATGAAGGACGCCAAGTACGCCCGGCAGATCGCCGAGATTTACCGTTCGCTGGAGGAAGATCAGCTCGCCCTGGAGTACTTCCGGCAGATCGCGCAGATCAACCCCTACGAATACAGTGCCTACCAGGCGGCCGCGGAGATCCACTACTGGGCAGGACGATACGACGCCGCCATCGACGCCGTCGAGCAGATGCTCCTGCTTCAGCCGAAAAACGCCAACGCCTGGACGTACCTGGCCAAGGTGCGTTTCGACGCGGGTCGACATGACAACGCCTCCACGCACCTGCCTGCCGCCAGGGACGCTGCCCGCAAGGCGCTGGAGCTGAACGCCCAGTCCACGCCGGCCACGAAACTGCTGGAAGCGATCGAGGCGGAGCTGAGAAAACTCGACAGCGCCCAGGCGTCGGCCGAACTTCCCGGCAAGCATTGCCCGCCAAAGCAAGATTGCGCGATTTCATGCTTCGCAGGGGGGGCGGGGTACGCTGTGGCAGTACTTGAACGGTTCAGGCGGGCCGAAGCGCTGCTTCGATCAGCGCCAGGTCGCCGGGCGTGGTGACCTTGATATTTCGCGGGTCGCCGGGGACGATTCGTACCGGTCGGCCGAGCCGTTCGACGAGCATGGCGTCGTCGGTGACGCCTTCGATGTCGCCCTCGTAGGCCCGCTGCAGCAGCGTTCGATGGAACACCTGCGGGGTCTGTGCCTGCCAGAGCCCTTCGCGCGAGACGGTCTCGGTGATGATGTTCTGCTCGTTGACGCGTTTCAGCGTTCCGGTGACGGGGCAGGCGAGCATGGCGGCCTGGTGAAGGGCGGCCGCGGCGAAGACGGCGGTGATGTCCGCGTCGCTGACGGCAGGGCGGGCGGCGTCGTGAACAGCGATGAGGTCGGCTTCGTCGCTGACCTCAGACACCGCGTTGCGCACCGAGTGGGCCCGGGTGGCCCCGCCAGTGACGAGCTTCGCCCCGAGCAGCGAGAGATTCTGGGCGAACCGCTCTTCGATGGCGGGTCGGTCGTCGGCCGACACCACCACCAGCAGCTGCCGCACGTCGTCTCGCCGGGCGAAACGCTGGAGGGTCCGCAGAATCATCGGCGTACCGGCGATCGGCTGATAGATCTTGTTCTCGCCGGCGGCGAAGCGGGTACCGCTCCCGGCGGCGGGGATGATGACGGCGACGTTGCTCATGGATGGTGGGCATGGTATCGCAAGGCCGACCGTGGTTCCATATCAAACGGAGCAACCCGGCAGGCCGTAGGGCCCGCAACTTGTTGCGGGCGCGATCGCAGGGCGGTTTGGGTCGATCACATTTTGGAGCTTGTGATTTGGAATTTGGATGTTCACTTCTCTACCCCCACGGTTCGCTGCGCTCACCATGGGGCTTCAACAATACTTCGGGTGCCACCGGCGTCTCCGCACGCCGGTGCCGTAGGGCTCGCAACTT
>CAZFPT010000233.1:0-4567 GCA_964521005.1 uncultured Planctomycetaceae bacterium
TCGAACCCGGCGGCTTCCACGTTTTCGCGGGCGCCCTGCAGACGATCGATCACGAACACCAGTCGCAGCACGTCGGCGCCGGCGTTCTTGAGTGTCTCTGCCGCCTGCAGCGCCGCCCCGGCGGTGGTGCCGATGTCCTCCACCAACAGCACCTTCCTGCCCTCCACGGCTGCGCCTTCGATCAGCTTGCTCGTGCCGTAGCCTTTCTCGCCCTTGCGGACGATGGCGAACGGCTTGCCGGTTTTCATGCTCGCCGAGGCGGCCAACGAGACGGCGCCGAGCTCGGGCCCGGCGATCACGTCGGCGTCCGCGGCGTGCGGGACGAACAGCTCGCCGAGGGCTTCGAGAATGTCCGGCTGGGTCTCGAAGAGGTACTTGTCGAGGTAGTATTTGCTCCGTTTGCCCGAGCGAAGTACGAAGTCGCCCTCCAGGTACGAGACTTCCTTGATCCGCTCAGCCAGCTTTGATCGATCCATCGGTGTGCTCCCAGGGTTGGTGTTCGGGAACTCTTGGTAGCACGCGCGGCGTGCGAGGTCAAGCTCGCGTGCGAGATGGCCCATCGATGCGCGGGGTGCTCGCGAGCACCGCCGGCCGATTTTTCCATCCCAGCCCCTTGGCGGGGGCCCCCGAAGAGACTATCGTACCCTCCCTGATGAACGCACAAACGCAGGTAGCACACAGCGAGATCGCTTCCATCCGCGATACGGTGGAGAGTATCTGGATCGCCATTGTTCTGGCGTTCCTCCTGCGCGCATTCCTCGTCGAGGCGTTTGTCATCCCGACCGGTTCGATGGCCCCGAGGTTGATGGGGGCCCACAGACGCCTTCGCTGTCAGTCGTGCGGGCGGAAGTTCGCCTACGGCCTGCCGAAAACCAACGGCCAGGCCAGTCAGGAAGATGTCTTCACCGGGGCCCATTGCCCCAATTGCCGCTACCCCTATACCTCCTACGGTGAAGCCCTCAGCCGAGGCGACCACGTGCTGGTGATGAAGTATCTCTACCACCTCGACGAGCCCAGACCCTGGGACGTGGTCGTGTTCAAAAACCCCCAGAACAACCGCGAGAACTACATCAAACGGCTGATCGGGCTCCCGGGCGAGGAAATCGAGATCGTCCACGGCAATATCTTCGTGCGGAACTGGTTGCGGGAGGAAGAGACGTTCCGGATCCGCCGCAAGCCCCTCCGCACGCAGGAGGCGATGTGGCAGGTGGTGTACGACAACGACTACCAGCCCGACATCGAGAAGCACTTCGGCCCGGCCGGCGGTCGGCGCGTGGGCGTCCCGCGATGGGTCCCTGCCGACCAGACGGACCTGTGGGACCTCACCGGCGATGGCGGACGGGAGTTCCGCTTTCAGGGCAGCGAGGAGAGTTCCACGCTTAAGCTGGACGTGCAGCTCTGGCCCGAAGCCCGCGGCGAGGAGCGGCGCGAGCAGCGCTGGCAGCGGGAGCTGTTCCTGCCACGCTACGGCTATAACGTCACTTCCGGCCGACCCGAGGAAGGGTACGACATCGAGGGCGCTGCGCTGTCAACCGTCAGCGACCTGAAGCTCTCGGCTGTCCTTTGGCCCGGTAAAGACGCCTGCACGCTCGAGTTGGGGCTTACCAGCTTCGACCACGAGTTCCGCGCGGAGGTTTCCTCGGCCGGCTCGGCGGTGGTGCTCTACCGCCACATGGTCAAGACCGAGGGCAAATGGGTCCGCTGGGGCGAGCAGGTGGACATCCCGGCCATGCGGCAGGGCGTGGGTGCCCGCGTCTCGCTGGCGTACGTCGACCAGCAGCTGATTTTGCAGGTCGACGGACAGGCCGTCATTCAGCGAACGGAGATGCACAAGCTCGCCAACGGCAAGGCCGTTCCGCTGATGGACCACGAGTCGCTCAAGAGTTACATGCGCGAGGTCCGCAACGGGACGGCGGAGGTGCGGATCCCGCGCCCGACGATCACCGTCCGCGGCGGGGCGTGCCGACTCAACCACGTTCGTCTCATGCGGGACGTGCATTACACCAATACGGAACTTCAGCCGCTGGCGGGCGACAGCTCGGGCATCGCCCCCGAGGCGAAGTACGCCGACACCCTCGGGGTGGAAGGCGGCGAGGACGGCTGGGCGACGTTCGGCAATCCGATCCGCCTGGCCCACCACGCCAAGGGCGATCGGCCCCGGAGCATGGACGAGTTTTTCGTGCTGGGCGACAACAGCCCGCAAAGCCTGGACGGGCGCGGCTGGACCAGCGCCGCCCCCACGCTGCGACTCTACAGTGACGAGGGGCGACCGATGTACACCCTCGGGACCGTTCCGCGATACAACATGCTGGGCAAGGCGTTCTTCGTGTATTGGCCTGCCGGGTTCCGCGTTCCGGGGCTTGAGAATCTCCAGATCATTCCGAACGTCGGAAAAGTGCGGCTGATCCGATGAGATACGGGTGAAAATCAAGGAATTTCCGCCCGGAAAGCAGGACTTATTCACAATAGGCCGGTCGACGGGCCCGGGCGATGGGCGTTGCCGCTGGGAAACATCGGCTGCGTCTTGGGCTGCGAAGGCCTCGGAAGAATACGGGGCTTGTCGGCATGCGACGTTTTTGTAAGATGCTTGAAATTGCCGGTCTTATGGGCTGTGGAATGTACATTCGCGGTTCGGCCCGGCTGTGGCGGTCGGAGCTGGGCGCTGCGACTGGCTGACCCGGCAGCGGAAAACGAAACGAATTCGGACGCAGTTTTGCAGGTTATCCACAACTTATCCACATTTGCGGGCCCGCCCGGGCCTGCCGTGGGCGGGAACCCCTTATGATCCTGCTGGAAGCACAGAATCTGGTCAAACGGTACAGCGGAAGGACCGTTGTGGACAAGTTCTCCATCACGGTCAGCCAGGGCGAAATCGTCGGGCTGTTGGGACGCAACGGGGCCGGCAAGACCACCTCGTTCCGCATGACCATCGGCATGGTCACGCCGGATGGCGGGCGGGTGATTTTCGATGGCGTGGACGTCTCGAAGATGCCCATGTACAAACGTGCCCGCCGCGGGATGGGCTATCTCTCCCAGGAGCCGAGCATCTTCCAAAGGCTGACGGTACGGCAGAACATCCTGGCGATCATGGAGACCATGTCGATCAAGCGGAAGGCCCGCAACCAGCAGTGCGAGGCGCTGCTCGAGCAGTTCGGGCTCACCGTACAGCAGAATCAGCTGGCCCGCACACTCTCCGGCGGCGAGCGGCGGAAGCTCGAGATCGCCCGCGCCCTGGTGACCAACCCCACCATGATCCTGTTGGACGAACCGTTCTCCGGGGTGGACCCCATCGCCGTCGAGGACCTCCAGAAGGAAATCCGAGGCCTCAAGGACCGGGGCATCAGCATTCTGCTGACCGACCACAACGTCCGCGAGACCCTCACCGTGACCGACCGGTCGTACATTCTCGACCGCGGCAAGATCCTCCGCGAAGGCCATCCGAAGGATCTCATCAACGACGAACTCGTGCGGAAGACCTATCTGGGCCAGACGTTCCGCGGCGACGAGTTCGATGGCTGACCGCCGATGGCGCGCCCGAGTCACGCTTCAGCGCCGGCCGATGACCTGCCCGAAGCGATCCGCGAGCATCAGGGAAGCGGGCAGTTCGGCCCGGCCTATCGCATCATGCTCGAGCACGACACCCACGCCCCGGGCAGTGTCGATCGCGTGGGCATCGAGCACATGGTCCGCCTGTGCGACGCGACCGCCGGGTTCCTCTACACCGGGTATACCCCGACCACGACCCGTTACGCGCCCGGATCCAGGCCGACGCTGGAAGCGGTGTGCGAGGAGATCTTCGAAGGCGTCTCGGACGCCGAGAAGCGCGTGCGGCGCATCGGGCGTTTCTGCAGACGTCTGGGGGCGAAGGCCTCGAAGGGACCGGTCGACGAGATGCTTTTCGGCGGCACCGAGGAGCAGATCATCGCTCGCGGGTCGGACTGGTGCACGGACGTGTCGCGCGTGGCATGCGGGCTGTTGCAGGTCAGCGGGATTCCATCGCGGATCGTCTTCCAGGCCAACCGCCATCGTCCCTACAGCGGCCACGTGATTGTCGAGGCGTGGCGCAGCGGCACGTGGGGCGCGCTGGACCCGACCTGCAACGTCGTCTACCGCCACAGCAGCGGCAGGGGGGCATCGGTGTGGGAACTCATCAGCGACGACGATCTGCTGAAAAGCCACTACCGCAACGCCGGAACGATGTACACCAATCCCGATCAGTTCCGCCTCTCTGCCGTCGTGAACTATTCCATCGCCGACGCCGCCCGCTATCGCTATGACGTTGGGCCGTTGAACGAGTACTCCCGCCGCGTGCTGGAAATGTCATTGGCCGGTTGGCCCGGCGGGCGACGTTGGCTCTTCGGCGAAGAACAGGGCAAGTGCGAGTTGTAGGTTGGCCGGGGCGATGTACCGCTCGCCATGGAGCTTCAACGATACTCCGGGTGCCACCGGCGTCTCCGCACGTCAGTGCCGTAGGGCTCGCAACTTGTTGCGGGCGCGATCCCGGGGCGATGTGGGACGATCACTCCTTGGAACTTGTCATTTGGAATTTGGAGCTTGTCGATACCCC
>CAZFPT010000234.1:0-4546 GCA_964521005.1 uncultured Planctomycetaceae bacterium
CGGCACTGCCGAGACGGCAGTGGCACCCGGCGAACACCCCACCGCCGGCCAACACGCGCACCCGGCGACAGGCGGTTGAAGTCCCATCTGGAGCTCCGCGACAGGGGGGGTAGAGAAGCGAAAATCCAGATTCCAAATGACAAGCTCCAAGGAGTGATCGTTCCACATCGCCCCGCGATCGCGCCCGCAACAAGTTGCGAGCCCTACGGCACTATCGAGCGACAAGCGACAGACGGTTGAAGCCCCATGGTGAGGAACACGAACCGTGGGGGTGTCCAGCGGAAGCGAATCACGACGGTTGGCGAGAGGGCGGCGGGGGTCCTATACTGGCGAGGAACCCGCGCACATTTCGCACAAGGAGTATTCCATGCTGGAGCACGTTCGAGCATTGGCGGATGAGATCGGACCTCGGCCGACCGGGTCGCCCGGCGAGGAGAAGTCGGCTGCCTACATCGCCGAGCAGTTTCATGACGCCGGGCTGGTGGATGTCGCCATCGAGCCGGTCGACGTGGTGGGGTTCGATTACTCTACCTGCCACCTGAGCTGTCCGGGTCTTGAACCGTCGCTGAAGCTCTCGTCGCACCCGGGGCGATTCTCGGGGGCCACCGACGGCCTGGTCGAACTCCCGCTGACCTACGTGGATTCGCTGGACGATCTCGGTGAGGAGCACGCCGGAGCGGCCGTGGCGTTTTGGGGGGGGATGTCGTCCGACCAGTACAGCCGCGCGGTGGAACTGGAGGTCGCGGCGCTGCTGCTGATCCCGGCGATCGATCCGCCCGCGCACCACACCCAGCAGATGGGCCACGCGTTCCGATTCTCCACGCCCTTCGACGTGCTGAAGGTGCCCACACGCCTGCCGATGGTGTCGGTGGCGTACTGGGACATCGCGCGGGCACTGGAGGCCGGCGCGTCGCGCGTGGAGCTGGAGGTGGACGGCGAAACGAAGGTCAAGACGGGGCACAACGTCACGGGGCGTCTCGTGGGCGAGGACGGCGCGCGGCGCGTGGTGATCTGCGCGCACCATGACACGGTGGCCGGCTCGCCCGGCGCCGGCGACAACGCTGCCGGCGTGGCGGTCATGATCGAGCTGGCGCGACGACTGGTGACCGATCGACCCGGTCTGCACGTGGACTTCGTGAGCTTCACGGCCGAGGAGGTGGGCTACCTGGGCGCTCATGCGTACACGCGGGAGCACGCCGGCGACCTGGCCGGGGCGGACCTGGTGCTTTACGTGGACGGGCAGGGCGACCGGGTCGGCAGGACGGTTTATCACGTGACCGGTGATGAAGCGCTGGAGACCTTTACCAGCCGCGTGGTGGACGACCTGGATCAACCAGCGGAGGTTCGCCCGTACGTGGGTGGGCTGGATCATTCGGTACTGATGGCCGCCCACCGGGTTCCCGGGGTGTGGATGCAGAGGCCGCCGCAGTTGTTCTGGCATACGCGGTACGACCGGACCGACACGCTGGACGAAAGGCCGATGCGCGAAGGGGTGGACATCTACGCCGAGATCGTGCGTCGGGTCGCCAGCGTGCCCGGCGAGCCGTTCGCCCCGAAGCTGTCCGAGAAGCAGTTGGAGCGAATGAAGGACTACGCCCGCAGCCGACACCCAGCGATGGTGGACTGGCTGGAACGAGCGTAAGCGTCGCGGAGGTCAACAGAACCGCGCGAAAAAGCGGCAAGGTTTTCCTTGCCGATGGGTCGACCCGGCCTTACCATGGATTCCCAGTCGGCGGGACGTTCTGACGTCCACCAGAATCGCCGATTCATGTCTATCGACTCGTAGTAGCTGGAATACGTATGGCACGCAGTACACATGTCGCCGAGCGTTGCAGAGACGGTTCACGTCAACCGTTGTATTTCATTTCTATCTTTCTTCTGATGGTTTCTGGTGGAGGCATTTCTGATGGCAAAGGGCACAGTGAAGTGGTTTAACGACGCGAAAGGTTTCGGATTCCTGCGCACCGAAGAGACGGATCAGGACATCTTCGTGCATCACACCGCGATCGTCGCCGAAGGGTTCAGAACGCTGAACCAGGGCGAGGAAGTGGAATTCGAGATGATCGAGAGTCCCAAAGGTTACAAGGCGGAGAAGGTCTTTCGAGACCAGGCCTGACTCGCTCGCTTCAGGCGGGGTGCGCGCTGAGATACGCAAACCCCGCTGACAAACAGGGAACACGCGCAGAGACGGCGCGGCGGGGCAGCGGGGTTCATCCCGTGGCCTCGCCGCACCGGTTGCGCGGGGTATGCCTTATTCAGACTCGTGGATCGCCAGGCGGTTGAGCCCGGCCATGATGGCACGGACGGCGGCCTGGTCGATGTTCGTATCGCCACCGACGCCCCAGAAGACCCGCCCGTCGGGCAGTTCCAGCGGGACGTACGCCATTGCGCGGGCATCGGCGCCTTTGCCGACGGCCTGTTCGTGGTAGTCTTCCACGTTGAACTCGTGTGGTACGAGTTTCCGGACGGCCGAGACGAACGCGCTGACCGGACCGTTCCCATCGGCGGTGGCGACTTTTTCCTGTCCGTTGACGCGCAGGCGGACCTCGCCGTGAATGGTCGTCGGGTCGGCGTCGTCCGGGCGAGGCCAATAGCCCACCAGCTCGTAGGGGCCCGCCGGGGCCATGAACTCTTTGCCGAAGGCCTGGTGGACTTCTTCGCTGGTCACCTCGCGGCCGAGCTGTTCGGAGAGTTGCTGCACGCAGCGTCCGATCTCCGGGTGCATGGGCTTGGGCGTCTGGAGGCCGAACTCCGTTTCGAGGACCCAGGCGATTCCGCCCTTGCCGCTTTGTGAGTTGATGCGGATGAGGCCTTTGTATTCGCGTCCGAGGTCCACCGGGTCGACGTGCATATAGGGGACCTTCCACCGCGCCCCGAAGGTTTCGGGGGCCTCCTCGAGCCTCGAGATTCCTTTGCGGATGGCGTCCTGGTGCGAGCCCGAGAAGGCGGTAAATACGTATTCGCCCGAGTACGGCTGGCGGTAGTAGATTTCCATGTTCGTGAGCTTCTCGACGCGTCGGGCGATGTCCTGGAGGTTGGAGAAGTCCAGCCCGGTGTCGATCCCGCGTGAGAAGAGGTTGTTGGCGACGATCACGAGGTCCACGTTGCCGCTTCGCTCGCCGTGGCCGAACAGGGCGCCCTCCACGCGATCGGCGCCGGCGAGCAGGGCCATTTCGGAGGCCGCCACGGCCATCCCCTGGTCGTTGTGGCCATGGACGGAGATCCGGATGCTCTGGCGGTGGGGGAACTCGCGCCCGAACTTCTCGATCATGTCGGCGTACTGGTTGGGCGGACGTCGCTCGACGGTCGCCGGCAGGTTGAAAATCAGCGGTTTCTCGGGCGTGGCGATGCCCCACGTCTCGAACACGGCGTTGCACAGTTCCAGCGAGAAGTCCAGGTCGGTGTCGGTGAACTCCTCGGGGGAGAACTCGAAGCGGATGTCCGAATCGCCGGCGGCGTCGGCCAACTCGCGGATCTGCTTGACCGAGCGGACGGCCATCTCGATGGTCTCGGCGGCGGAGAGGTTGAAGACCTTGTCGCGATGCAGGCGGGAGGCGGCGACGTAGGCATGCACGATCGCGCGCGGCGCGCCGGCGAGCGACTCGAAGGTCCGCTCGATGAGGTGGGGGCGACACTGCGTGAGGCCCATGATGAACGTATCGTCCGGGACGTGGCCTTCGTCGGTGAGGCGGCGGGTGAAATCGAAGTCGTCCTGTGACGCCGAGGGAAACGCGACCTCGATGTTCTTGAAGCCGATCTCGCAGAGCATCTGGAAGTATTCGAGCTTCTGGTCCGGACTCAGCGGGTTGGGCAAGGCCTGGTTGCCGTCCCGAAGGTCCACGCTGCACCACTCGGGGCTGGTGGTGAGAGAACGGCTGGGCCACTGGCGATCCGGCAGGTCGATCGGCTCGGGCGGTGCGTATTTGGGGGTATTCTGTTGGTTTGACACGTTTTGCTCCTTGATGGTTCTACCTGTTCTGTCGTGCGATCGGCCGGGCGGAGGTCAGCATTTTTCCGCTCGACCGGCGGGGGTCGGTTCCGGCCCGCCCGAACGTACGTCGCGTCCGGCGGGCCCGGGTAGCGCCAGGCGCACCGGTCCCGCTGGGCCCAGCCGCCTTGAGATCAGGTTGTCCCGTGACGTTCTCATCGTCTCTGGTCCATAGAAAAAGCCCCGTCAATCCGGCAGGATCGCGGGGCGTTGGGGAATCACCCGAAGGTCCGCGATCCGTCAGCGCAGCAGAAGCCCGGCAAGTAGATCTACGCTCAGGCTGGCTCGGTGACGGATCATGGATTCGTTACTGTTATTACATTATCGCCCCCGGCAGGGGCGAAGCAAGGCGAATTCCGTCTGAAATTCGCCCGGCTCGCGACGGGACAAGCACTCTTTGGAACTTGTCACTTGGAATTTGGATCTTCGCTTTTCTACCCCCACCTTTCGCTTCGCTCAAGATGGGGCTTCAACGAGATTTCGGGTGCCACCGGCGTCTCCCTACGCCGGTGCTCTGCGATTCCATCCGATCACCCGCTCACGGGGGATTCAACGAAA
>CAZFPT010000235.1:0-4537 GCA_964521005.1 uncultured Planctomycetaceae bacterium
CTGCTTTTCGCTTCTCTACCCCCACCTTTCGCTTCGCTCAAGATGGGGCTTCAACTTCGTTTCACCGCGTGTCGCTTGTCGCGATTCGCTTGTCGCTGCTTTTCGCTTCTCTACCCCCACCTTTCGCTTCGCTCAAGATGGTGCTTCAACTTCGTTTCACCGCGTGTCGCTTGTCGCGATTCGCGTGTCGCTCGATCGCCGTAGGGCTCGCAACTTGTTGCGGGCGCAACGCCGAAGGCGAACGTAGGAAAGAACATGGGCAGGATGCCCATGCGACGCGAAACGGCCCGCGATGGTTGCGATGGTTCTTGGCGCGGGGCGGCCTGGCGGCCATAATCACCGGCCATGACTTTTGTGGCGAACATCATACCAGCGTCGTTTTTCGGCGATCTGGGTCCGACCGAGTGGTTGCTCTGGCTGATGGCCGGCGGGGCGGTGGTGCTGCTGGTGGTCGGGGCCGACAAAGTCGTCTCGTCGGCGGCGAAGGTCGCCTCGGCGCTGGGGATGAGCAAGGTTCTCATCGGGGCGACGATCGTCTCGCTGGGTACGACCAGCCCCGAGGCCGCCGTGAGCGTCAACGCCGCCATCGGGGGTGACGGCGGGATGAGCCTCGGCAACGGCGTGGGTTCGATCATCTGCGATACCGCCCTGGTCTTCGGGCTGTGCTGCTGCCTGAAGGAACTGCCCAAGGACCGTTTCATCCTTAACCGTCACGGCTGGTTGCAGTTGGGCTCGGGTGTGCTCCTTACCGTCATCGCCCTGATCGCCTGGGCGATCGCCGGGGACATGACCAACGCGTGGATCGGTCGGCCGGCGGGCGTCCTGCTTCTTGTGCTCCTGGCGGGCTATCTGGCCCTGTCGGTGCGATGGGCCCGCCAGCGACCCGAGTTGATTCCCGAGGAGGTCATGCAGGCCGAGGTCCCCGACAAGGCCGTCGCTGCCGTCAAGGCCGGCGCAACCACGCTGAAGCTCGTGGTCATCCTGCTGATCGGTCTGGCGATGATCATCATCGGTTCGGAGTTTCTCATCGGTTCGATGAAGGTCATCGCCGCCAACCACGGTGTCCCGTCGGCGGTCATCGCCGTGACGCTGGTGGCGCTGGGTACGTCGCTTCCCGAGCTGGTGACCGCGCTGGCTGCGGTAATCAAGGGGCATCCGGAGCTGCTGTTGGGCAACGTCATCGGGGCCGACATCCTGAACGTCCTGTTTGTGATCGGGGCATCAGCCACGGCTGTCCCTCTTCGAGTGGACCCGGTGTTCTACACGTTCCTCCTGCCGTCGATGCTCGTGGTGCTGGTCCTGTTTCGGGTGTTCATCTTCCTGCCGGGCGACCGGTTCCGTCGCTGGCAGGGCATTCCATTGCTGGGGGCGTACGTCGCGTTCGTGGTCATCACCATCTGGCGCCAGGGCGTCTGAGCGGCGAACCTTCCTGGCGACAGGGCCGGGTCGCTGTGGTACAATTCACGCCAACCTCCGCCCCGGCGAGGTGTCCATGGCAGCAGAACAGGAGAACGCCCCATGCGAAGAATCATCGTATCCATCGCCATACTGGCCGTGATCGGTCTCCGCGCCCCGTCGTTTGCCCAGGACACCGGCGAGGGCATGGGCAAGGCACGCACATTTCCGCACGCCGGGGTGAAGATCGCCGTCCCCAAGACGTTCGAGTACCGTGTCCCCACCGGCCGATTCTCCGTGATCCGCGCGGTCAAGAGCTCGGGTAAGAACGTGATCCTCGGCGTGACGCTCTCGGCCTTCCCGCAGGGCGAGAAGAAGGTGACCGCCGACGAAATCGCCGACGCGATGACCGCCGAGATGGGCAAGTCGCTGGCGATACGGAACCTCAAGCTGGTCCGCAAGCTCCCGATGACGGTGTGCGATATCAAAGGGACGGCGAGGCTGTTGTCGTACACGTTCCGGGGCAAGAAGACCACAGCCGCCCGGGTGTTCTTCATCCGCGAGCTCAAGAACGAGTCCGAGCGGATCTGCTACGTGTTGACCGTCGAAGCCGCCGAAGGCCGAAAGACCGACCAGGTCCGCACGCTGGGCAACGTCATCAAGAGCATGAAGCTGGTCCCGGTTCAGCATCCGCGGGAGTTGAAGATCGAGTCGTATCAACCTGCCTGGACGCACTACAAGCTGGACTTCTCGGTGCAGCCTCCCCAGGGCTGGTTCGCCGTGGAAACCCCCGCCGGCGTGGCAATGGGCCAGGTGGACTACCTCGCCAGGCCGGTCCCGGCCCCCTCTCCGGCGGTGTCGGTGGTGGCGGTGGAGATGGAAAAGGGCACCACGTGCGACGAGCTGGCCCGCAAGACCCGCTCGCACTACCAGGCCGAGGCCGCTTCCGCCGATCGGCAATGCAAGGTGGTCGCCTCGGGCAAGGCGAACCTCTCCGGCGTGGAGGGCACGCAACTGGCGATGTGGATCGGCCCGAAGGACGAGAAGACCCCCACGACCCAGCCGGCCGACGGGGCGTCCTACGAGGTGGTGATTCTGCGGATCATCTGCGTTCCCCATCCGACCAAAGACGACGCCGTCCGGGCGTATTCGCTGGTGTACAACGCCACGAATCAACCGCCCGATGCCGCCGCAGCCATGCTCCAGAGCGTGGCAGAGAAGTTCAGACTCACCGGCAAATCCGCCCCCGCCACGTCTTCCGAAACCACCGAAGACAAGGCGGACGCGGAAAACGACGCCGCCGAAAAGATCGGCGAAAAGACCGGCGAAAAGACCGACGAGTGATCCTTGCGCCGCCCGGCCGATTCCGGTATACTCCCGATCGAGTGAGCCCCGTTTCCCAAACCCCAAAGGAAGGACTGTCCGCAGCATGTCGACCGAGAACACCGTCGTACAGGGCGATTGCATCCAATGGCTGAATCAGCAGGAGCAAGGCTGCGTGGACATGGTCTTCGCCGACCCGCCGTTCAACATTGGCTTCAAGTATGACGTCTACGAA
The DNA here is from genome assembly GCA_964521005.1 of uncultured Planctomycetaceae bacterium. GTDB lineage: Bacteria > Planctomycetota > Phycisphaerae > SM23-33 > SM23-33 > CAZFPT01. The sequence goes on from CAZFPT010000235.1 coordinate 2,954, forward strand.
GACCGCAAAGGCTACGACGAGTACTACGAATGGACGCACGATTGGATCGCCGGTTGCGAGCGGATTCTGGCGCCCACCGGCGCATTCTGGGTTGCCATCGGGACCGAGTACGCCGCCGAGGTCCGCATGATCGGCCGAAAGCTCGGGCTTACGCTGCGGAACTGGGTGATCTGGCATTACACCTTCGGACAGAACACCAAGGCCAAGTTTGCCCGCGCCCATACGCACCTGTTCTACTTCACCAAGTCGCCCACCGAGTTCACCTTCAACCGCGAAGCCGTCGCCGTATTGTCTGACCGTCAGAAGGAATACAACGACAAGCGCGCCGCATCCCTCGGCAGAATGCCGTTCGACGTGTGGACCGAGTTTCCCCGTGTCTGCGGTACGTTCGGCGAGCGGAAAGGCTGGCACCCCTGTCAGATGCCCGAAGCCCTGCTGGCCCGCATCGTCCGGGCCTGCTCGAACGTGGGCGACCTTGTCTTCGACCCCTTCGCCGGAAGCGGAACCACGCTGGTGGTCGCCAAGAAGCTGGGCCGACGCTACCTCGGCACGGAGCTCTCCGAAGACTACGCCACCAACGTCATCGAACGATTGAACGAGACCGACGCGCCCGACCCCGACGCCCGCTGGCCGAAGTGGCACGAGCAGGAGCTCGCCAGCCTGTACATGGAGAACGGCCTGGACTGCCGGCGATACGTCGAGAAGCCCTACCTCTGGAGCGTATTCGCGGAGCAGTTCAATCACCGCGTCGAGGCAGGGGGTTCGCAGGTGCAGTATGACGCGGCTGAAGTCTGGGATCGGCTGGAGCAGTTGCGAAGGGATAACCAGCTCGGACGGATTCGCATGCACATGCCCGTGGAGATGACCGGGACGTATCCCGTGCCCGACACCACCGCCAAGGGCAAGTGGGCAGGACGCAAGAAGACGCCCAAAAAGCCCGGCAGAAAGCCCCGCCGCAAGAAACAGACCCCTGAACCGGGCCTGTTCGGCGAGAGCGGCGAATAGGTCCGGACAAGCAAAGCCCCCGGCCGGGAACAAGGCCGTAGGGCTCGCAACTTGCTGCGGGCGCGACGTCGAAGACGAAAACAGAACATGGGAGGATGCCCATGCGACGCGAAACGGGTGCCCGGGCTTGTGCCGGTCGGACCGATCGCAGCGAGGGAGGAACGGAGCAACCCGGCGGCTGCGACGTCCGACCACTACCTGAAGCGCGATCCGGACCAACCGGGTTGCTCAGCTCGCTTGGGCTCGCTGCACAACGCCGGGCACCCTTGGTTTGTGAGTGGAGTGACAAACCCGCTTGTCGCGATTCGCTTGTCGCTGCTTTTCGCCACGGTTTTCGGAGCTCACCATGGGGCTTCAACGTCGCACGGCCTTCCAGGCCGTGTCTGCCGCAGGCAGGTTTCGCCGAAGGCAAAACGGGATCGCGGGGTTGGTTCGGAAAGAGAACAGAACATGGGCTGGAAGCCCATGCGACGCGATCGCCGTAGGGCTCGCAACTTGTTGCGGGCGCGACCTCTGAGGCTGCCGGATTCGGATTCGAACGTGAGAGGATCACATGAAACGGTTTGTCGTCGCGATGGT
>CAZFPT010000236.1:0-4468 GCA_964521005.1 uncultured Planctomycetaceae bacterium
AGGATCCCAATCCGGACCAACCGGGTTGCTCAGCTCGCTTGGGCTCGCTGCACAAACCCGGGCACCCTTGGTTGGGGGTCGGTCGGCCGTAGGGCTCGCAACTTGTTGCGGGCGCAACACCGAAGACGAGACAGAACATGGGCAGGATGCCCATGCGACGCGCAGGCCGTAGGGCTCGCAACTTGTTGCGGGCGGGATCGCGGGGCGATGCGGGATGATCATTCTTTGGAACTTGTCATTTGGAATTTGCTTCTCACCCCCACCTTTCGCTTCGCTCAAGATGGGGCTTCAACTGTTGCACGGTTGACAACGGGAGCGAAAACGGGGTCAATAGGTCTTCCTGCCCGCGTGGGGCGGGGCTGTTCCAAGCAAGTGACATGACATGAACTGGAAGTTACCCAACCAACTCACGGTCGGACGGATCGGCCTGGCTGCCGGTTTTTTCGTACTACTGGGCCTGTGGAGTGGCGACTCGCCCCACGGGCAGGTGCTGTTGAACGCCGCGTTCGTCGTGTACATCCTGGCCGCGATCACGGACGTCCTCGACGGCTGGGTCGCCCGTCGATTCAAGCTGGAGAGCGCTTTCGGGCGAATCGCCGATCCGTTCGTGGACAAGCTGCTGGTGGTGGGGGCGTTCGTGATGCTCGCGGGCAACAACTTCGCCATCCCCCCGGGCTCGTCGCTGACCGACGCCTCGCTGCCCGCATGGGTCACCGGCGGGATGCATTCCGGCGTCCAGGCGTGGATGGTCGTAGCGATCCTCGCCCGGGAGTTCGTGGTGTCGGCCATCCGGGGCTACAGCGAATCGCAGGGGGCGTCGTTCCCGGCGACGTATGCGGGCAAGGCGAAAATGTTCGTCCAGTCGGTGACCATCTGCGTGGTGCTCTATCAACTCGCCAACGTGCAGACCCCCCTGTGGGCGGTGTGGCTGAAGGTTTCGCTGGTGTGGTTGACGGTTTTCGTCACGCTGCTCAGCGGGCTGCTCTACGTCGGGCGGGCCAGAAAGGTCCTGGCGCTGGGATGAACGCGATTCGCTCTTGGCTGGTGACGGGGCTGGGGACGGGCTACCTTCCGGTGGCACCGGGGACGTGGGGCTCGGCGGCGGTGGCGGTGGCGTTTGTGGGAGTGTGTCTGGCGGGGGGCGGCGATCCGGTCACAATCCTCGTGTTTCTGCTGGCGGTGGTCGCGGCTTCGAGCGTTGCCTGCGTTGCGTTGGGGGGCTACGTCGAGAGAACTTTCGGCCGAAAGGACCCGGGACAGTGCACCATCGATGAGTTTGCCGGCCAGGCGCTGACGTACATCGCGCTGCCGACGGCGGTGGCGGGCTGGGAGGCGTGGCAGGGCGTTCTGCTGGCCGGGGCGATCGGGTTCGCGGCGTTCCGCTTCTTCGACATTCTCAAACCCCCGCCCGCCCGACAGATCGAGAAGCTTCCCCGCGGCTGGGGCGTGCTATGCGATGATCTCGTCGCGGGAGTCTACGCGAATATCGTCGCGCAGCTTGTCTGGCGCCTGGTCTTTTAGCCGGTCGGACATTCCGCCGTCCTGCTCGATCGTCGCGATGAAGTGCTCCACCTCCTCGCGACGCTCCGTCGGAATCCGCGGCTCGCGGGACTCGGCGATGAACGCCCCGATCACGCCCACCAGCGAGAAGAGGAACACCGACCACAGGCCGGTCTTGAAGAACCACTCAGCCGCCCCGGCGAACGTGCCGACGGCAGCGTTGCCGATTACGTGGTTGATCGCGGTGTTGCTGATCGCGTAGAGCAGCCCCGCGCAGGCCCCCACGATCGGCCCCATCAGCACCCGTCGGGCCGTGGACGCACCCCGTGCCCAATGGGCGGCCGCCATGCCCCCGATCAGCGCCGGCAGGGCGATGACGTACCACAGCGATTTCATCGTGGGCACATCGAAGCTCAGGGCCCAGTAGATCGTATCGATCAGCACCAGTCCACCCGCGGCGCAGGCGACGACCATCGGCAGGTGTCGCCATCGCTCGGGCTGATCCTCCCGCAGCACCGCCTTGACGCGAAGACGGCGGCGGACCGTAAGCGGGTAGTTGTAGAACAGGTCGAATACCGCGTGTTCGGCCAGCGCGCCATGCTCGCCGAAGACGGGCACGACGTGAACCGCGCCCGTCGCCCAGTGACCGGCCATGAAGCGGGCCAGGGCGGGGTAGCGATACGCCATCTGGATGGGGAACGCGAGGTAGCCGACGTACTTGAAGAACCCCAGGAACACCGCGATGTTGTAGTCCTTGAAGTTCCGCTCCTTGATCACCACATACACCACGTACAGCCCGCGTGTGAGCGAGCCGGGCGAGATGGGCACCACCTGGAAGAGAATGAGGATCGCGACCATCTCGTCCCACGCCTCGTTCCAGGGAATCCCGAAATAGTACTTGTACCACAGCGCCACGAACAAGCTGACCACCTGCGTCACCGGCAGCGTGCAGACGTGGACGGCGAGGCTCTTGAGGTACTTCTGAATGAACGGTTCCTTGATGCGCGAGAGGATGCGTTCGGCGTCTTCCTCGGTGAGCATGTGACGCTTGAGACCCTCGGCCACCATCTCTCGCAGCCACGCCTCGCGGGCGTCGGCATTAAAGAACAGCCGAATCGGTCGAACGAAGACGTATCCCAGTTTCGCCTTGGCGAAGGTCCAGTCCGTCAGGCCGCGATGCAGGAAAATCGGCAGCACCGAGAGGGGCATGTGAAACGCCATCTGCCAGGGCGCGTCGGCAAACTTCCCGGCCCGCGTTTCGGAGATCCGTCCGCTGCGGTGCCACGCCAGGAGCGTCTCGGCGTTTCGTCCGCGCAGCGCGCGCAGGAAGTACGCCGGTTCGGTGAACATTCGTCGGTAGTGCGTTCGCAGGTCGCGCCGGCCCCAGAGAAGTCGCAGCAATCGAAGCAGGCGGGGAACCCCTGCCCCCAGCAGCACGAGCCCGAGAACGGTCCAGACGATGAAGACACCGCCGAGAGTGGCCTCGGTGGTGGCGGCGTGAATGCCCAGGACAATCGCCCACGCCACCGCCAACAGCTGAGCTGCCGGCGCCGCCAGCCCGAGCAGGCCGAACCCGATCGCCTTGAGCGGCGAGCGGCGCATCTCGGCGGCGGCCTCCTCATCGGCGAGGTTGCGGATCTCGTAGCTGTCGATCAGCGAATGGGCGATCTGCCGCCACAGGTCGCCGTCGTAGAGCAGGTGTACGTGGTTGTGGGTGATGTCGGGCATGGATCGGCGGTACTCGTCGTCGGCCTGGACGAGCTCGGCGAAGGCGGAGTCCATGTCCTTGAATGTTTCGGGGTGCTTGCGCATGTACTGCCGAAGTGTTTTGAGGTTTCCGCGGTCGAACTGCACCAGCGAGCCGCGCAGCAGCCCCTTGACGATCAGCGGTACGTCGCCCGGGGCCATCGGCAGGAAGGGCAGCAGCGCAAGGCCGGCCCGGAAGTCCACCGCCGTGAGCCCCTTGTGGGGGTCGTCCTCGCTGTCGCGGCGTTTGAGGGCGTTGGGCTGCGACTTGCAGGTCCACCACTCGTACTGGCGGGCGAACTCGTGGGCCCCCACGCGGTGCAGCAGGGCGACGAAGTCGTCCATGAAACGCTTCTTGGACTGGTACTCGGGCGAGAGTTCATCGCGGCAGGGCGGCGCCTGGAAGCGGTCCTGGAGGCGGTCGTCCACCTCGAAACGCCAGGTTCGCCCCTCGACCCATTCGCTCAACTCGCCGCAACTGCCGAGGTTCTCGTCGATGAACGTCGCGTAGATGTCCACCACGGAGCGCTGGTCGTTGAACTGCTCGCCGGCAGCCCGACGGATGAACTTCTGCCACAGTGCCCCGGCCCGTGCGGCAGCGGGGTTCACCTGCAGCGAGAACGGCGCCTGGAACCCCACCGCGTACACCGCGTCGCGGAATTTCTGCGAGAACCGCGACGGTGGGCGGAGAATCTTCATGGCGTACTGGCTGCCTTCGGCGAGGCCTTCGACGGGCCCGTCGGCCGACTCGATGGATCGGACGGTGACGCGGTAGACCTGCCCGGCGAACCCGCCGCCGACGAACTTGTCGATGACGACGGTGACGCGGGCGGCGTTGGCGGGGAACACACCGGTGACGTCGTAGGTCAGCTCATCGCCGGGGTCGTACCGCTCGACGCGCATGGGGCGCACGAGTTCGGCGCTGTCGAAAAGTTCTCTCGCCCGTCGGCTGATGTCCACCGATGTGTCCAAGCCCATCCATGTGCTCCAGATGCGTATTTTGCGCAGCCCTGGCGGCAGCGCGTCTGTCCGTACTATCGGCAAAGCGATGCCTCTACTACGAAAGTCGCCCGAATCCGTTCGGCGGAATCTCTGTCGCGGGCGAATCTTCTGTGTCCCTGCCACCGAAAGACAAGTTGCCACGGCCGGCCCCAAACACAGGACAGAACCATGGGCTGGAAGCCCATGCGACGCGCAGGCCGTAGGGCTCGCAACTTGTTGC
>CAZFPT010000237.1:0-4467 GCA_964521005.1 uncultured Planctomycetaceae bacterium
CGTTACTCGTCGTCTTTCACTTCCACCAGCTTGAAGTCGTCCATGTACGCGATGCAGTTGTCCGCGACGAAGCTGATGTTGATGAACGGCCCCCACTTGGGCGACGTGAAGGTCAGCTCGATCTTCTGCCATTTGCCGTTGGGCGAGACGGCGTTGGTGGCCTGCTTGACGACCATCTCACCGGCGTAGGGCGACCACTCGTAGTAATCGCCCTGGATGAAGGCGACCGGCTTGCCGAGACCCTCGAACTTCGGCGGGTCGGCGAGGGTCTTTTTCAGCGCGGCGATCCTGTTTTCCAGCTTCGGGTCCTTCTTGCCCTGCCGGGTGGCCTTGGCGAGCTTTTTCTCGCACCTGTCCAGGTCCTTTTTGGCGTTGGCGAGCTTCTTCTCGATTCGCTCGCGGGCCTTGGCTTGGGCGGCGGCGGTCTGCTCGGCGGTGTACTTCACCGGCAGCACCCACGCCTCGAGGTGGTACTTCGTGTCGGGTTGCAGGTTCAGTTGCGGCAGGTTCGGCCAAACGCGTCCTTTCACCACCATCGACCGCTTGCCCGAGTGGGCCTTGTCGGTGGAAATCTCGGGCCCGTTCCCGGTGAAGCTCAACCCTCGAACGCGCGTGGTGTAGGGCAGGGGCTGGTCCTCGAAATCTTCCAGCTGCCCGATGCGGATCTGCACCTTTTTACGATCGGCAAAGCGGACGTCCATGGTCTCCCAGACGCGTTTGGTCACTTCGGGCGGCAGGTACAGCAGGCGGTGCTTGATGACGTGGTGGGAGTAGCCGTCCTTGACGGGGGCGTCTTTGGGCCATTCCGTCACGAAGTCCAGGTCGGCGTGGGCGTTACAGACGACGATCTTCGCGTCGCCGCCTTCGAGCGTGATGGCGCTGCTCCAGCCGCTCTTGTCGTTGAGGAAGGCGCCGAACCCGCCGTCGCGGCAGGTCTGCGACCGCCCGGCTGCCCCGATGGCGGCAAGGTTCAGCCAGTATCCCTCGTAGCCCTTCTTGCCGGTCGGCGCGATCATGCTGCGGTAGCAACTCACCTCGTCGGGCCACAGCGAGTATCGCCCGGCTGTGGCGAGCGAGGCGCACTCCACTCGGCCTGGGTTGCGATCCACCTTCATGTCATAGGTGCCCTCGACCATGTACCCGTGGACCGGGTCCACCTTGAACACGAAGGTGTTGGTTGTGTCATACTTCTCGGGCTGGCGCTTGTGGCGGGAGGCGTGGGCCCACTTGCTGAACTTGTGGGTCCCGGCGTGTTTGCGGGTGAGGGTCAGCGTGCCGTCGGTGCCCACGGCCCAGCGGTAGGTGTTCGGGTCGGCCCCGGCCGACTGGGGAATGTAGGCATCGGTCCGCAGCTCGGTACCGATGGCGGTGTCGATGTGCCACCGCTCGGTGGGCATGTCGATGGTTTTGCTCGCCTTGGCCGGGTCGTGGGTGAGCAGGTAAATCGTACCCGTGTGGAAGCCGGGCAGCGGGATCAGCGCGACGTACTTGCCGTCGTCCTTGATCTCCCAGAACTGCCAGGTGACCTGCTTGTCGCCGAAGTGCTCGAAGGTGTGGCTGGTTCGCTCGACGGTCCACTTGGGCGTGTGCCCCTCGAAACGGGCCTTGGCCCCGGTGGTCTTGACCAGGTCGTGTACTTCGTCGGCCTGCACGGACACAGCGGCGACCAACAGCGTTATTGCGACAATGCTCATTCGTAGCGTCTTCATCGACTCGGCTCCTCGTTGGGTAGGCTTTCGGTTCCTGTTCTTGAACCCGCGGCGGGGTGGGCGGTTCCGCCCGATCAGCGTACCGCGCCGCGACGTCTGCGCAAAGGGCGACGCGCTGGCGTTGCGGGGGTTGGCCCGCTAGGCTGGGAGCATGGACTGGCTGAATGTCATTGATCTGGGACGCTGCGAGTACACCCCGGCGTTGGAGTTGCAGAAAGAGCTCCTGCAGCGCACGGTGCAGGGACACGACAAGCGCACGCACCTGCTGCTGGTGGAGCACGACCCGCCGGTGATTACCCTCGGGCGACGCGGCGGCGCGGGCGATCTGAAAATTCCCGCCGATCAGCTCCGGCGACGGGGCGTGGACGTCGTGGAAATCGCCCGCGGCGGGCAGGCGACCTGGCACGGGCCGGGACAGCTCACCGCCTACGTCATCACGCGGCTGGGAAAGAAAACCCGCACGCTGCGCTGGCTGATCGATGCGCTGGAATTGGCGGCCGCCGATGTGTTGGACCATTGGGGCATCGACGCCCTGACAAGAGAGAACACCGCCGGGCTGTGGGTGGCCGGCGAGAACGGCCTGCCGCCGGCGAAGATCGCCTCGATCGGCATTGCCGTGGAGCGTTGGGTGAGCTATCACGGGCTGGCGCTGAACGTGAATCCGTCGCTGGAGGGCTTTTCGTGGATCGTCCCGTGTGGCCAGGTCGACGGACGTGTCACCAGCATGGCTGAGCGGATCGACGGCGAGATCGAGGTCACCGACGTCAAGCCCCGCCTGATCGAGGCGATCCGCGAGCGAATTGCCGCCGATTCCGCTGCGGTTTGAGCGGGCAGCGGGGCGGCGGGATTTCCCCGGGAACGGCAATAATGTTCCCGGCGGGGCGTTAACCGGTGTGTGGCATGGAAGAACAAAGCCTGCAAGACACGATCGCCCGGGCCCGGGACGGAGACTCAGCCGCCTTCGAGGCGCTGCTGGACGCCTATGCCCAGCGGTTGTACGGGTATTTCTTCCAGGCGACCCGACGCCACCACGACGCCGAGGATCTGCTCGGCGAGGTGCAGCTTCGGCTGGTGCAGCAACTGAACCGATACGATCATCGCGGGCGATTCGACCATTGGTTGTTCCGCATTGCGGCGAACCTGGTGCGAGACCGCATCCGGCGAATGAAAACGAGGCCGACCCCGCAATCGATTCACGGCGAAGACGAGTCGGGCGTGTCGCTGGCCGATCGGCTGGTCGGGCAGAGCGAGCGGGTGGACGCCTCGCTCCTGCAGGCGGAGGTGGGCGAGCAACTCACCGCGGCGCTGGATCGCCTGGACGCGACCACGCGGGAGATGATTTTGCTGCGACACTTCGGCGAGATGAGCTTCAAGGAGTTGGCAGGTTATTTCGAGGTGCCGCTGGGAACGGCGTTGGCCCGCGTACACCGGGGCCTCAAGCAGTTGCGGGGGTGGATGGCGACGGCGTCACAGGAGTAGCGCCCGCCGACAGGCTGAAACGAGCGAGATCATGGAATACAGCGAAACACAATACGAGCGCGTCGCACGCCACCTCGATGGCGAACCCATCGAGCTGTCGACCGACGAGCAGGCCCTGGTCGACGAGATGCGTCGGCTCGAGGCCGTCGCGGGCGGGACGCTGGACGTGGCGGTCCCCGAGACGGCTGTGACGTCGGCCCGGTGGCGTCTGCGCGGCGAGTTGGCGGCGGATCGACCGGCGCGAACCCGTCGAGGCTGGTGGGTGGGCGTGGTGGCCGCGGCGGCGGCAGTGCTCTTTGCCGCCAGCGTGTGGATGATGGCGCCCACCGTCCGACCGACCGGGAACGGCGACGACAACATCACAGCCATCGACGAGGCGGAGGTCTACCGGGACGTGGTGGCGGCCACTTCCACCGACGCCCTGGCGGTGGACATCGAGCTGATGGACGACGACGTGGCGGAGCTGGAAAGCGAGCTGTTCGCCTTGATGGATGAGCCCGCCGAGGCGTACTCGAGCACCGACGCAGCCATCGAAGCCACCGGCGATCGCCTGGACGAAGTCAGCACATACGACCCGTTCGAGGGACTGGGCGGCTGAGCCCGTCCCGGAAAGGGAACCATGATGAAGAACGCAACCGGAATCCTGTTGATGATCGCCCTGGTCGCAGCGGCTGTCTGGGCGGGTGCCGACGACGCCAACGACACTGCCCCCAAAGCTGCGCCCAAGCTGGACATCGAGAAGGACGGGCCCAAGGCAACGGACGGCCCGCCGTCTCATTCCCGAGGTCGACGGGGCGGGCGATGGCGAGAGAAGAACCTCACCGAAGAGCAGGAAGCCGAATTCCTCGCACTGCTCAAGAAGAACCGCCCGTTCACCTATCGCATGCTGCAGCGGCTCAAGGAGAACAATCTCGACCGCTACCGCGGGATGCTCTACCGACAGTGGCTGGACTGGCAGCAGCTGCAACGCATGCCCGAGAAGGTTCGCAAGGCCCACACCGCCATCCAGCAGGGTCGGCGGGCGATGGTCAAGCTCATCGTGCAGTACCGCTCTGCCGACGATGACGAAGCCCGCAAGAAGATCACCTCGCAGATTCGCTCCCTGGCGGCCGAGATCTTCGACGCCCACCTGGTGATGCGAGAATACCAGGTCGCCGAGCTGGAAGACCGCATCAAGGAACTCCGCAAGGAACTCAAGGAACTCCGCAACAGCCGCGACGCCCAGATCGAGAAGAACGTCACCAAGCTCCTTCGCCAGCGCCGAGGCGGAGGCCGACAC
>CAZFPT010000238.1:0-4465 GCA_964521005.1 uncultured Planctomycetaceae bacterium
CCAGCAAGTCTCAGCCGTCGGCTTCCCACTGTTCGCGCGTGAGGCGGTAGATGGCCAATTCGGTGTTTTCGTCCCATCGTCCCAAGGCTTTGCGGATGACGCCGTCCGGCCTCATGCCCGCCTTCTGCATGACCCTGCCGCTGGCAGGGTTGTCCACCAGGTGATAACCTTCCACCTGTGCGAGATTGAGCGTCTCGAAGGCGTATCTCACCACGGCGGCTGCCGCTTGGCCGGCGTATCCCCGCCCCCAGAACGGGACGCCGACCCAATAGCCAAGCTCGCCGATGGCGTTGACCCGGTCGATACGCAGCGCGATCGTGCCGACCAGCGCCTCCGCCCCACAAGGGACGATCGCCCACAGTACGCTCTTGCCGTTTCGAACATCGCCCTGCACCTGGCGGACGAAATCCTCCCCCGCCCCGGGCGGGTATGGATGCGGAATGCTCGCCGTCATGAGCGCAACGCGGGCGTCACTGACAAACTGCTCGATGCGCGGAGCGTCCGAGAGCTCCAGCGGCCGAAGGGTGAGACGGTCGGTCTGGATGAGGGGGTCGTTGGCCACGCCGGGCTCCTTTCCCGCCGACAGTATCTCCCTGGCCGGCGCGAGAAACAACCGCCCGCCCGATCATCTGAGCGCAAACAAATACGGCCACGAGATTTGGCTCGTGGCCGTATTTGGCAGCGCCTGAGGCATGCAAGCATGCTCCGGTTGTTTGTATGTCGGCTGATTCGGCTGGGATCTTTAACACGCCCCCTTGCGCTTTGTTACGGTTCCGTGCAGGTTTTGATTATTCCGATTCTCCCAACCCGCCTCAGGCCCCGACGCCCCCGGTTCGATTGAGATCGTCGACTTGACTTTTCAGAATATCCTGATATTATGACAGTATGACACCACAGCAGTTCAAGACGCTGGCGGACCTGCCCGACGGTACGCTGGATGAGACGGCGGCAGTGCTGAAAATGCTCGGCCACCCCGACCGCATCCGGATCGTCGGTCTGTTGATCGAGAGATCCCGCCCGGTCGGTGAGATAGCCGAAGCGGCGGGGCTTGCCCCCAACGCCGCCAGCCAGCACCTGGGGCTGATGGAGTCCCGCGGCATCGTCGAGCGGTCGCGCGAGGGACGCAACGTGTACTACACCGTCTCCCATCGGATCGCCCGCAACCTGATGCGCTGCCTGCTGGGCCCGCGCGACGAGTCGGAGGCGAGTTGACGATGCGCATCGAGCAGGTCATCCAGATCGGCCTGGGCGCCAGTGTGGGCGCGATGGCGGGATTCGTCCTGTCCCGCGCGAAGACCTGCTCAGCCGAGGCTTGCCGGGCCGGGGCGGTAACATGGTACGCCATTCTCGCCGGGGCGGTCTTCGGCGGGGTCGGGGCCTATGTGTGGGGCACCTCAGGCTGAGAAACCAGACCATACGCAGACGAAAACCAGGAGATACCGAATGTCCAAACGCATCGTGATCGTCGGCGGCGTCGCTGCCGGAGCGTCGGCAGCCGCCAAGGCCCGGCGAACCAACGAGGACGCGGAGATCGTGCTCATCGAGGCCGGCCCGTACATCAGCTTCGCCAACTGCGGGCTTCCCTACTACGTCGGCGGCGAGATCGCCCAGCGCGAGAGCCTCTTCGTGGTGAACCCGAAGATGTTCGCCCGTCGATTCAACGTGAAGATCCGCACCGGCACGCGGGCCACGTCCATCGACCGCGACGAGCGGACCGTCACGCTCGCTGTCCCCAACGGCGACACCGAAACGCTCGGATACGACCGACTCATCCTCGCCACGGGCACGACGGCCCTCAGGCCGCCCATCGACGGGCTCGACCGCGACAACATCTTCACGGTGCGAACCGTCCCGGACGTCGACCGGATCACGGACTTCCTCTCCGAAAACATCGCCGCCAGCGCCCACGACCAGCAGGCACCCGCACGGGCGCTGGTGATCGGGGCCGGCTACATCGGCCTGGAGACGGCAGAGCAACTGGCCCATCGTGGGATGGACGTGACCGTCGTGGAACTCGCCGACCAGGTCATGCTCGCGACCGACCCCGAGATCGCTCTGCCGTTGCAGAAGCAGCTGGAAGACAACGGCATCACGGTTCGGCTGTCGGACGCGGTCACCCGGATCGACGACCGCGACGGGCAGGCTGTGGCGGTGACGTCCGGCGGCGCGGAAATCCCCTTCGAGCTGGGGATTCTCTCGACCGGCGTTCGCCCGAACGTGGAGCTGGCCAAGCAGGCGGGACTCACCCTCGGCCAGACCGGCGCGATCGCCGTCGACTCGCTCCAGCGCACCAGCGACCCGAACATTTACGCCGCCGGCGACAACAGCGAGACGATGCACCTGGTGCTGGGTCGTCCGGTGAACATTCCGCTGGCCGGTCCTGCCAACAAGGCCGGCCGGGCCGCCGGGGCCAACGCCGCGATGGACCTTCAGGACGTCCCCGACGAGCACCCCTCGCGCCTGACGCTGCGCGGCGTGCTGGGAACCGCGGGGGTGCGGGTCTTCGGGCTCATCGCCGGGGCGACCGGGCTGACCGAACGGGCCGCCATCGAAGAGGGACTCGACTACGCGGTGATCTACCTCGGTGGCTCCAGCCACGCCAGCTACTACCCCGGGGCCAAGGCGTTGCTCATCAAGCTGTTGTACGACCCGGCGACGGGAGCGGTTCTCGGGGCCCAGGCGGTCGGTGGTGACGGCGTGGACAAACGGATCGACGTGCTGGCGACCGCCATCACCGCGGAGATGACGCTGGAAGACCTCGAACAACTGGACCTGTGCTACGCCCCGCCGTTCGGGTCGGCCAAGGACCTGGAGATCATGGTGGGGTTCGCCGGGGCCAATGCCCGCCGCGGCGTGATGCCCCTCTCCACCCCGCGCGAGTTGCTGGACGCCATGGCCGATCGGGGGTCGGTGGCGGTGCTGGATGTGCGGACGCAGAAGGAATGGGACGCCGGCCACCTCGACGGGGCGATTCACATTCCCGTCGACGAGTTGCGTGGTCGGCTGAGCGAAGTGCCCCGCGACAAGCCCGTTCACGTGCATTGCGCGGGCGGATACCGCAGCTACGTCGCCCAGCGGATGCTCATGAACGCCGGCTGGCGTGACGTGTTCAACGTCACCGGCGGGTACACGATGATCGAGCAGATCCGGGCGGTCGAGGCTGGGCGGTCGGCTCAGTCCAGCAAGTGACGCACGAGAAGGACGGCCGGGCGGAGATCGTCGCGGATATCGTCCAGCGAGCAGAACAGCTCGCGGGCCTCGCGAAGCTGTGCCGGGTCGAGGTCGGCCGAGAGTATCTGCTCGGATGCGTCGGCGCGGGCCAGTGAATCGCCCAGCGGCGAGAATACGGCGCTGTCGCCGGAGTAGGTCACGTTCGGGTCGCTGCCGGTGCGATTGACGCCGACGACGAAGGCCTGGTTCTCGATGGCGCGGGCACGCAACAGCGCCAGCCAATGCTCGGATCGGCTGGCCGGCCAGTTGGCGATCACGACGAAGACGGTCGCCCCGCCCGCTGCCAGCGCGCGGAACGCTTCGGGGAAACGCAGATCGTAGCAGACCAGCGGCGCGATGGACGTGGCGGCAAACTCCGCGATGCACAGATCCTCGCCACCGGAGTGGTGTGTCTGCTCGCCAACGAGCGAAAACGGATGGAGCTTGCCCTGGCGGACGCAAGTCCCGCCCGGTGAGGCGATCAGGGCGTCGTTGGTCGGTTTGCGATCCTCTGCCCGCTCGGTGACAACACCGGCGATCACGAGGCAGCCGGTGTCGCGGGCGAGCGAGCGGGCGAACTGCTCGGTCTCACCGCCGACGGGCTCGGCTGTGACGCGGGGCTTCATGGTGAACCCGGTGGCGAACATCTCCGGCAGGACAATGACTCCACCGGCCCGCGGGGCAGCCTGTTCGATCAGTTCCCGGGCCCGTTGGAGATTGGCGGGTTTGTCTTCCCAGCAGGTGTCGAGTTGGACGGCGTGGAGTTGCACGGGCGTCTACTCACCGCCCCGGGCCGCCCGGCCGAGGGTGGTCACGGAGACCGATTCGGCGTTCTCGATGGCGGACGGTTTCTCCACCGTGACGGCGGCCTGTTGAACCCGGCTGTCGGACAACAGCATGCGCAGAATGTGATCGGCGAGGGTCTCCACCAGGTTGTAGCGCGTTGTCTTGACCTCTTCGGTGATTTTCTCGGCGATGCTCTCGTAGTCGACGGCCTGAGCGAAGTTGTCGCTGGCGACGGCCGAGCTGGCGTCGTACTCCATCTCCACGTGGATCGAGATCGGCTGGGGCGACTGCCGTTCGTCTTCGTAGACACCGATGATCGCGTCGACAAGCAGGTCGTTGATTCGTATGACCATAGACATGAGCTCCCGCGCGACGAGGCGAGCGGACACAGAAACAGTACCCAGCTGTCGTCGCTGTCTCAACTTGTACGCGGAGACCGGCTGGGAGTCAAGCAGCGCTTCGGTCTCGG
>CAZFPT010000239.1:0-4383 GCA_964521005.1 uncultured Planctomycetaceae bacterium
CTTCCTGAGTCCGGAAGGTGGGCACCCTTCGGCAGGCTCAGGGCAGGCAAGTGCCAACCCTACCAGGCTTGGATGCCATTCCTGTCTCCCCATTCGTGTCGATGTGGGACGATCATTCCTTGGAGCTTGATTTGGAATTTGCTTTCTTGCTTCTCTTCAACTGCGTTTCAACGCCTGTCGCGGCAGACGGCCGATTCTGCCGGGGAACTCGTCTGGCCGGCCCGTGATTTCCTGAGGCGGAGAGAGGTCTGTTTTCCCTGATGCGGTGTTTAAAGAAGCGAGTGTGTCCGATACAATCAATAGGTCTGAGGATATCTGTGTTTCCATGTCTTGATCCTCATTCTGATCGCAGTTGTTGACACGTCGAGAGGTTCTGATCGGCCCGCTGGCCAAGGGAGGCCGTCATGCTGGATCGTGTAGCCGTTTGTCCGTCCTGTCAGACCAAGCTGGTGATTCCCCCCGGCTGCAGCGATTGTCATGTGCGTTGCGGGCAGTGTCGCTGTCGTTTCCGTCTGCCGAAGATTGTTCCCGTCACCGACGACCGGATCGCCTCCTGGTTGTGGGACGAGCAGCCCGAGGAGGATTACGCTGCCTCGGCGGATGGTGAAGGCGGGGGGTACACGTCGGCGGAGGAATCGCTGGAGGAGCAGCTCGACCGGGCGGTCCGTGAGACTCCCTCGTCGGGCGACACGATGGTTGTTCCGGCGATTTCTCACCATGAAGGCGATGTCGGGATGCGGGTCGTGAAGTTCTCGTCGCGCGAGGCGGTGCTGGAGTTCCCCGCCCGTCGCCTGGAAGATCCGCGGTTCCGCTGTGCGATGCCCCGCCAGTGTCTGCGGTGCGGCCAACGGAATCACCTCCGAGCCCACGTGATTATTTTCACCCCGGAGCTGCGAGACAGTTTCTCGATCGAGGAAGAGCACCAAGCCGGTGGGATGGTACTGTCCAACACCGAAGTCCGCGGGCTGACCGGCGAGCAGATCCTCGCTCGGCTGCCGAAGGTTCCGAACATTCCCCCGCCGGGAAATCTCCCCATGCCCTATTGGGTGTGCGACATGTGCACGGCTGTGGGGATGATCGGCGGGCAGATCAACGTCAACCCCGAGACGCGGAAGGGTACCTGCCGGCTTCGCATCCGGTCGCTTCGGGCGGTCGAGCAGTTCATGGTCGCCGCCGGCGCGGGCGAGTCCGAGGACCGCCAGGCCATCAAGGCAAGGCTCGACGCCCAGGAGCAGAACCCCTGGGACGACCTGCCCGAGACCGTGCAGCACCGCGTCAATCAATGGTACAAGCCCCGTCAGGGCGAGCGGTTCGTGGCCTACGTTCCCGATCGTGACCGGGCCCGCACCGAGGACGGAATGGCGGGAATTCTCATCACCACCGATCGGCTCATCTATCATCAGGCCTACCGGCACGACGAGAGTTCCATTCACGACCCGGCCGAGCTGACCCTGGCGATGGCCGGTCCGAAGGGCGATCTGACTCTGCGGACGCCCGGCTGGCAGGTCAAGAGAATGCGCGTGGACCGCGACGGCGTGAAAACCCTCCGCCGCGGGTTGTTCAAATCGTCCGCCAAGGCGCACTGGAAGTAGACTTGCAGTCAACCGATCCGGGCTTCCCCGGTGCTATTCGGCGAACTGTCCGGTGTGGCCGGGCATTTCCAGCAGGGGCGAGTCGCTGGCGGTCGCCTCGATTTCGGCGGGCATGAGCGAACGGATCACCGGCAGGAGGCGGTTCATCTCGATATTGAGTCTCGCCACGGCTGTGTCGGCGTGCTCGATCTCGCCGCGTCGGGCGATCTGTTCGAGATTCAGCGCCGCCTCGAAGCCGGCAGTGGCGCGCAGCATGCCCAGGGCGTTCTTGAGTTCACGGGCCTTTCGCTCGAGCAGGGCGGGCTGGCCTGATTTCGCGGCCCCGTCGATTTCCTCCAGCAGACTTCCCTGGGAATCCAGGAAGCTCTCGACCACTTCCACCAGCACGTCCCCGTCGCCTTCGAGGCGTTCCATGAGGGCGGCGATGTCCACCACCTCGTGCAGGCCGTCGCCTTCTGAGGGGTTGGTCGCGGGGGCTTCGATGGGAGGTTGGTTCTCGCCCTGGTCGGATGGTGGTTGTGTCTCGTCTTCCAGCGAGCGGACGGCAGCTGCGTAGAGTTCCGAGCGGTTGACGGGCTTGGAGGCGTAATCGGTGAAGCCCGCCTGGATGCACTCCTCGCGCACGCCGCTCATGGCGTGGGCGGTCAGGGCGACGATCGGGACGGTGTTGCCCTCCTCGCGCAGCAGGGCGACGGCCTGGTGGCCGTCCATTTCGGGCATCATCAGGTCCATGAAGATCACGTCGTAGGGCTCGCCCGCTTCGATCTGCTCGTGGACCTTGTTCACCGCGACCTGCCCGTTTTCGGCGATGTCGACGGTGAGTCCGGTCTTCTTGAGCAGGTGCGAGATGAGTCGCTGGTTGTCTCGGCCGTCCTCGGCCAGCAGGGCACGTCCGGTGAGCTTGGGGACCGACGAGGCCGTTTTGGATGCGTCCTGGTCGGACGAGATCGGCTGAAGCTTCGCGTCGACCAGTTCCAGCGAGCGGTGGGCGCCGACGTCAACGTGCACGGTAAAGGTGCTGCCCTCGCCCTGCCGGGACGACGCCTCGATGTCGCCGCCGAGCATCTGCGCCAACTGCCGCGAGATCGTCAGGCCCAGCCCCGTTCCGCCGAACTTTCGGCTGGTGGAACTCTCCGCCTGCGTAAAGGCACCGAAGATGCGGCTCATCTGGTCCTGTGTCATGCCGATGCCCGTGTCGCTGACCACGAAGTCCATCATCGTGTGGGACGGGTTGCTCTGATCGCCCATCTTCGCGGTGATGGTGACCGAGCCCTTTTCGGTGAACTTGATCGAGTTGCCCGCGAGGTTCACCAGGATCTGCCGCAGGCGCGTCGGGTCGCTCTGGATCGCTGCGGGGATCGGTCCGTCCGTCTCGACCTTGAGGTCCACACCCTTCTCCCGGGCCTTGACGGTCAGCAGGCTGCCCACCTCGCGCAGAATGTCCGCAGGGACGCATTCGGTCAGGTCGACGGACATCTTGCCGGCCTCGATCTTCGAGAGGTCCAGGATGTCGTTGATCAGCGACAGCAGGTGTTGGCCGTTGCGTTGAATGGTCTGGGCGCTGGAGCGTCGCTGCTCGTCGGTGGTCTGCGGTTCCAGGAGGACCTCGGCGTATCCCAGGATGGCCGTCATGGGCGTTCGAATTTCGTGCGACATGCTCGCCAGGAAGCGGCTCTTGGCTTCGCTGGCTTCGGTGGCGGCGCGGATGGCGGCATCCAGCTCGCGGTTCTGGCGCTGGATGCGATCGCGCGATTTGCGGAGTTCTTCCATCGCCTCCAGCAGTTGGGCGTTCTTCTCTTCCAGCGGGCTGACGTCGTCGAAGGTCACCACGGCCCCGCGGCGGCTGGAGCCCTTCGTCACCGGGGCTGCGTTCACCGTGAAGGTCAGCGTCTTGCCGCTCTTTCCGAGAATCCGCAGGCGATGACCACGGATGATCTCGCCTTCGCCCAGCGCGGTATCCCACGGAAGGGCGTCGTTTTCGTCGGCGTCGTCCTGCCGCCAGGAAAGCGACGAGAGCGTTCGGCCCATGAGGTTGTCCGACGGAATCCCGATCGTGTCGGCGAACTGTTCGTTGGCGAGCACCACGCGTCCCTGTCGGTCCAGCACGGTGATGCCTTCAGCCAGTGCGTCCAGCATTGCCCGCACGCGGTCGGGGATGGTCTTGGACGGGTCGAGGTGCTGCAGCGTGCGCCGCAGGAAGAACAGGTAACCCACGAACCCCAGGCCCGTGACAAACAGGAACATCGCCCACGGGCCGTTGCCGAACCACTGGGCGAGTGTACTGTTTCCCATCGGGGCGAAGGTGATTTCCACCGTCCCCCATTGCTCGCCCGTCAGGAAGATCGGGATGCTCGCCTGTCGGGGCGAGGAGTGGGATCCCTGCGAGGCGTCCCAGTGGTTGAGGTGGTCGCCCACGTCGGCGACGAGGGTTCCCTCATGGGCGCGCAGACCGGCCGACCGGACGTCCTCGTTGCGTTCGACGGCAGTGGCCAGAACGGCCTTGATGGCGCTGAGGTCGTTGCGCTCCACCGCCACCGAGCAACTCGTGGCGACCGTCTCGCAGAGTTGTCGGCGCCCCTCGAGAACGGCTTCGTTGCGGTTGGGGACCAGCCCGAGCATGTCCGCCCCGAGAAGCAGACCCAGCGTGAGAAACGCCAGGCCGATCGCAATGTGTGTAGCCGCCGCCAGCCGGTTCATAATGGTCCCTGGTTGAGTTGTCCTCTTTGCGTCGAGGGCAGCGGTCAGCCGTCGTGGTGCGAGCTGTCCGTGAAGCGTTTTCTGTCGGGCTCTG
>CAZFPT010000240.1:0-4382 GCA_964521005.1 uncultured Planctomycetaceae bacterium
GTCGGTCGGCCGTAGGGCCCGCAACTTGTTGCGGGCGCGACGCCGAAGGCGGAACGGGATCTGCGCCGGAACGAGAACAGGCCATGGGCAAGATGCCCATGTGACGTGCCGGCACCGGCGTGGGGACACGCCGGTGGCACCCGAAATATCGCTGAAGCCCCATGGTGAGCCG
Source organism: uncultured Planctomycetaceae bacterium (assembly GCA_964521005.1). Lineage (GTDB taxonomy): Bacteria > Planctomycetota > Phycisphaerae > SM23-33 > SM23-33 > CAZFPT01. Next base: position 173 of record CAZFPT010000240.1, read on the forward strand.
GTCCTGAGCTGGGGGCTTGCATGGCAGCACCATTCCCCCTGGGTCGCCTGGCATGTCCGATTGCATTCTTGCGGATCGTGCGGTATTCTCCCGGCCTTGACCTGACCCGAGTTTTCCCTCGACCCACGGAAGTGCAGACACGATGAAAACGACGAAATACGGCAACTTCTCGCCGGACGGCAAGGAATTCATTCTCACCGACCCCCTGCTGGACCGCCCCTGGATGAACGTGCTGAGCAACGGCGCGTGGTGCTACCTCGCCAGCCACCTCGGCGGGGGGTACAGTTTCCTGGGCAACCCGACAGTCGCCCGCATGAGCCGGTGGCACATCGACGGGGTCCCGCGCGACACGGTGGGCAAGTTCGTCTACCTGCGCGACGAGGAAACCGGCGAGTGGTGGAACGCCAACGGCTACCCGCCCACGAAGAAGCTGGACCACTGGCAGGCCCACATCGGACTGGGGTACAACCGCATCTCGGCAGAGCAGAGCGGCATCGCCAGCGAGATCACCTACTTCACCCCCATGCCCGACGCCGCGACCGCCACCGGCGAAGACGTCGGCGACCCCTGCCTGCTGTGGACCGTCAAACTCACCAACAACAGCGGCCGACAGCGGACGATCTCGGCGACCAACTACGTGGAGGTAGCGCTGGGCAACTGGTTCGAGGACACCTCGTGGCGCGAGTTCTACCTGCTGTTCAACCGGCAGGAGTACACCGACGGCGTGATCTACACCCGCAACGTGCAGTGGGTGAAGTATCTGGGCGGCTGGCAGGCGGCGAACTCCGACGCGAACAACATTCCGTTCGATTACGCCGTCTTCCTGGCCAGCTCTGCCGAGGTCACCGGTTACCAGGGCGACCGCTACGAGTTTGTCGGGTCGTATCGCGATCTGGCGAACCCGCGGGTGATGGACGAGGGCAAGCTGGGCGACAGCGTCGCCGTCGGTCGGGACGCCTGCGAGGCGCTGCAGCACCGCTTCACGCTGGCCCCGGGCGAGTCGGCCGAGTACGTGCTCATCTTCGGCGCGGTGGACAAGGACGCCGATGACGCCTCGGAGCTGACCGAGAAGTACAACACGCCCCAGAAGGCGGCCGATGCGTTCGAGAACCACCAGGCGTACTGGAACAGCGTCGTTTCCACGCCCGTGGTGCACACCCCCGACGAGGACCTCGACAACATGGTGAACACCTGGTTCAAGTACCAGGGCTCGAACCTCTCGTGGTGGAACCGCAACACCGGGTACTGCTACTTCGGGATCTACAACTTCGGCGTTCGCGACGCCTGCCAGGACGCCGTCGCGCGACTGCCGCAGGACCCCAAGTGGGTCCGCGATCACATCGTCAAGCGGATCATGATCTGGCAGTTCGACGATGGCGACTACGCCCACGGCGGCAACTTCGTGAGCATGCAGGGCACGCGGACGTTCCACTCCGACGACCCGATCAATCCGCTGTTCATCCTGGCCAACTACTGTCTTGAGACCGGCGATTTCTCCATCCTGGAGGAGTCGGCCCCCTGGGTGGACCCCGAGACGTGCATCTCCGGGCGCAGCAAGAAGCCCGACGCCTCGCTCTATGAGCACGCCATCGCGGGGATCGAGTTTTTCTGGTCGCAGTTCTCCGGCCGCGGGTTGCCGCTGATTCTCAAGGCCGACTGGAACGACGCGCTGGATCAGCTCGGCAACGACCGAAAGGGCGAGAGCGTCATGCTCGCCGGCTGGGCGATCATCTGCATCGAAATGTTCTACCCGTGCATGGAGCAGATGGGCGACACCGATCGGCTGGCCGAGTACAGGAAACGCATCGCGAAGCTGCGCGAGACGGTCAACGAGCTCTGCTGGGACGGAGACTGGTACTGGCGCGGCACGCACGATTCGGGCTGGGTGCTGGGCACGAAGGATCAGCTGCAGAGCGGCGGGGCGCTGTTCACGAACCAGAACGCCTTCGCGATCATCTGCGGTTTGGCGGACGAGGAACGTCGCGAGAAAATCCTCGCCAGCTTCGATGAGTACCTCGATACGCCCTACGGCAGCCATTGTTTCTATCCGCCCTTCCCCGAGCCGGAACCGCGTGCGGGCATCATCTCGCGGTTCGCTCCGGGCACGAAGGAGAACGGCTCGCTGCAGGGGCACAACTCGCGATGGCGCATCTGGGCTGAGTGCGCCGCCGGGCGGGGCGACAAGGCCTACGAGATCATCAAGACCATGCTTCCGCCCACCCGTCACGAAGCCGATCCGGAGACGTATATGATCGAGCCGTACGTGGCGCCGCAGTTCACCTACGCCCCCGAGTCGGACCGGCCCGGAGAGGGCTCGCACGCCTGGGCGACGGGCACAGCCGCCTGGACGCTGCTGAACGTCTGGGAGCACCTGATGGGCGTTCGTCCGACGGTGGACGGGTTGGCGATCGATCCGTCTCTGCCGACCGACTGGACCGAGTGCTCGATGACGCGGAACTACCGCGGGGCGACCTACGAAATCGCCTTCACCAAGCCCGCGGGGCTCGGCAAGGGCAAGGTGACGGTCACGCTGGACGGATCGACGCTCGATACGCCCGTGATTCCGCCGGCTTGTGACGGCAAAACGCACCAGGTACAGGTCGCCATCGAACCGTCCGGGGCCTGATTGCCCCGGTCCCGACCGATCGCGCGGATTTTCGACCGATCGGGCCATTTCGGGACGAAGCCCCCCGCCATCGGGCTCGTCTAAGGGGTTGTGACACTGGCAGCGAGTAAAAAGACATTCCGGGGCAGCGAGGAAGAACAGAAGCTGCTCGCCCGTTGTCAGAAGGGCGACAAGGCCGCCTTCGGGCAGATCGTCAAACGGTACGCCGGCTCGGCGATCGGCACTGCGCAGATGATGCTCAGTTGTCACATGGAGGCCCAGGACGCCTCGCAGGAGGCGTTCGTCAAGGCGTGGAAGAATATCAAACGGTTCGACGGTCGATCAAAGTTCTATACGTGGTTCTCGGTGATCCTGCGGAACTGCTGCCGCGACCGCCTGCGCAAACGCAAGGGCAAGCAGACCGCCGAGCTGACCGACGGACACGTCGACGACAACCCCCACTACGACCCCCACGGCCGGGTCGAGTCCGACGAGCGACGCAAACGCATCCGCGAGGCCGTCTCCTCGCTTCCGATCATTCACCGGGAGGTGATTGTCATGTCCCACTTCCAGGACATGTCCTACAAAGAGATGGCCGCCGAGTTGGGAATTCCCATCGGGACGGTCACCTCGCGACTTCACGCGGCACGGAACGCCCTGAGAACCCAGTTGGAGGGCGAGGCGCCATGAGTTGTGAACAGTTCAAACTGACGATGATGGCCTACATCGACGGAGAACTCTCCGACGAGCAACGGGCCCTGTTCGAAGAGCACCTGGAGACCTGCGAGTCCTGCCGGACCGAGCTCGACTCGTACCAGGGGCTGGAAAGAGAGCTGTCGGAAATGACCTTCGCAGACCCGACCGACCAGGAACTGGAGACGTACTGGCAGGGCGTGTACAACCGCATTGAACGCGGGCTGGCCTGGGTGCTGGTGTCCATCGGCGTAATCTTCCTGCTGAGCTTCGGCGCGTTCAAGCTCATCGAGAGCTTCATCGCCTCCAGCGAGGTGGCGTTGGCACTGAAGATCGGCGTGGTGTGCCTCATCTTCGGGCTGGTAGTGCTGCTGGTGTCCGTGGTCCGCGAACGGCTGACCGTCTGCCGGACCGACCGCTACTCGCGCGACGTGAAACGCTGAGAAGGAGCCCGTCCATGATTTACGTAACCACCGAAACCGTTCCCGGCGCGAGGATTATTGACGTCCATGGCGTGGTGCGCGGCAACACAATCCGGGCCAAGCACATCGGCAGGGATATCACCGCCCTGCTGCGCAACATCGTCGGCGGCGAGATCACCGAGTACACCAAGCTGATGGCTGAATCGCGCGAGCAGGCGATCGACCGGATGCTGGAAGAAGCCCGGGGACTCGGCGCCAATGCCGTGGTATCGGTGCGATTCTCTACCTCGGCCATCATGGGGGCCGCCGCCGAGCTGATGGTCTACGGAACAGCCGTCACCATCAGCGAGGAGTAGGCTCGGCCGCGAATGGGCATGCCCGTGCCACGTTACAAGCCCGCCACATGAGTGGTGGGATCGAACCTCCACCCGAAGCACCGGCGTTTGCCGTAGCATGGGCATCTTGCCCATGCATGCACGGGCTGGAAGCC
>CAZFPT010000241.1:0-4327 GCA_964521005.1 uncultured Planctomycetaceae bacterium
TGTTCTGTGTTCGCCGTTGCGCCCGCAACAAGTTGCGGGCCCTACAGGTACTCCGTTTCGCCTTCGTCGAATCTGCCTGTCGGCAGACACGGCCTGGAAGGCCGTGCGACGGTGAGCACCCCTATTGGTCGCTTAACGCCCCGACGGGGCTTACAGAGGCGTACAGAGCTTCTTCTGTCGGGCTTCGGAGAACTCCCCAAAGCCCAGAGACAACTGAGCGCTTCGAGGACGCTCCCGAACCCCTGCGACAGCTTCTGAGAGGCTTCTGAGCCAGTTCTTGAAGGGCTGCGCAGGACCCTCCAAAGCCCAAAGCGAGCTCAGGGCTTCGTTGTCTGCCGCGAAGCCCAGCGATAAACGGTTATGCTCGTTCTGAGGCAGTGCGGTTATGAAGCGTCTACCGCACCGCCCCCCACTCACTGAAACGTGAAATGTGGAATGTTGGCGAGTACGCTGTGACGATACTACCTCTGACGCCCCAGGGCTGTTCGAAAACGGGGCGTCAGAGAGGCGGACAGGATGCGACTGGCAAAAATCTCTGTGTTGGGCGCCGGCAACGTGGGAGGCTCGTCGGCCGCTGCGATCGCCACGCGCCGGCTGGGCGAGGTGTTTCTCTATGACGCCGTCGACGGGCTCGCGGAGGGTAAGGCGATGGACATCTCCCATGCCGCCGCCCATTTTCATTCGATCAGCCCGATCCGGGGCTGCGAGGACCTCGATGAGTTGTCCGGCACGGACGTGTTCGTCGTCTCGGCCGGCTCGCCGCGGAAAGCGGGCATGACGCGGGCCGATCTGCTTGAGAGCAACCTGCGCGTCCTCCGCGAACTGTGCGAAACCGTCCTGCCCGACAGTCCCGAAGCGAAGGTGCTCATCATCACCAATCCCGTGGACGTGCTGACCGCGCAGTTGTCTCGCGACTGGCCCGGCCGCGTGATTCTGGGGCTGGGCTGCTCGCTGGATACGGTCCGCCTGCAGTATTTCCTGGCCGCCGAAGCCGGGGTCGCCGTCGACTGCGTCGACGCGATGGTGATCGGGACGCACAACAACCAGATGATCCCGCTGGTCGCCCACGCGCGGATCGGCGGGGCGGCCGCGGCGACGGTGCTCGCGCCCGAGCAGATCCAACGGGCCTGCGACAGTACGCGGTCGGCAGGGGCGGATATCGTCGCCCGCCTCAAGACGAGGGGAAGCTTCTACGCCGCATCCTACTGCGCGTGTGAGGTCGTCGAAGCGATCGTCCGCGACACCCGGGACGTGTTTCCGCTGAGCGTCCCCTGCCGAGGGGCGTTTGGGTACGAGGACGTCACGCTCGCCCTGCCCTGCGCCGTAGGGCACGCCGGGGCCGAGCGGATCCTGGAAATCGACCTGACGGGCGAGGAGCGCACCGCACTGGACGCCTGCGCCGAGACGATACGCAACGCCCTGGAACGGTAGGCCCGCAAGGAGCGTCGCCTTTCGCGTTGCCCCTCAGGCTCCGACGACCTGCTCCCAGGGAATCACGCCGGCCCGCTGGGACCAGTCGGTATAGAGGTCCGCGAGTTGCTCGACCTTGCCATCGTTGCGGGCGGCGAGGTCATGGAGCTCGGTGCGATCCTCGTGCATGTCGTACAGCTCCCAGCAGCGTTTCTCCCATTGGCTCACGAGCTTCCACCGCCCCACGCGCACAGCCCGGTTGCCCTCGTGCTCCCAGTAGATCGGCTGGTTCCGCTGCCAGTCTTCGCCCCGCAACAGCTGCGTGAAGCTTTCGCCCTCGATGGGCTGGACGTCGCGCCCCTGGTACTGCGAAGGATGCTCCACCCCGGCGAGGTCCAATACCGTCGCGACGATGTCGATGATGTGTGTCGGCGGGTGCTCGATGCGCCCGGGATCGCTCAACCCCGCAGGCCAATGGAGAATGAACGGCGTGGAGATTCCTCCCTCGTGCACCCAGTGTTTGTGCAGGCGGAACGGCGAGTTGGACACGTTGGACCACTGCACCTCGTAGCTCATGAACGTATCGTCACCGCCGGGTTCAAGGCCGGGGACGTTGCCCACCTTCACCGGTCGCCCGTCGAGGGTTTCGGGCAGTTCGGTCTTCTTTCGGCCGTCTTCTTTGAGAAACTCCGCCGACCCGCCATTGTCCGAGAGGAACATCACCACGGTATTGTCGGCGACCCCGAGACGGTCCAGCGCGTCCATGAGCCGACCGATGCCCTGATCCACGCAGTCCACCATACCGGCGTAGGTCGCCATCCGGGCGTCTTCCCAGTCGGGCTGGTCGGCCTCGGTCCACGGCGGTGCGTTTTCGTCGCGCGGGGAGATGTCCCACCGGTCGGAAAGAATGCCCAGCCCCTTCAGTTCCTCGTGGCGTGCGGTGCGGGTGGCGTCCCAGCCCTGGCGATATTTGCCGCGGTGGCGTTCCTTGTCTTCCTCGTGGGCGTGCAGGGGCCAATGCGGGGCGTTGTAACAGACGTGGGCGAAGAACGGCTTGCCGTCGGCGACGGTGCGTTCGATCATGCCGACCATTTCGTCGGTGTAGTTGTCGGTGGTGTAGAACCCGTCGGGCACGTCAATGATGCGATCGTTGCGGAACAACGGATTGGGGTAGAAGTAGCTCCCGCCGCCCGGCAGGCCGAACCATTCGTCGAAGCCCCGATCCACCGGCAGCGGGTGATCCTCCTGCCCCAGCGGCCAGGGCCCGCGTGGTACGCGTGGCCAGTGGCCTCCGGCGTGCCATTTGCCGGTCATCAGCGTGCGATACCCCGCGTCGCGCAGGAGCTCGGGCATGGTGACGGTGTCGCGCCGGAGATAGCCCTGATACGCCGGTCCGATGTTGTGATTCTGCACCATGTGACCGACGCCGGCCTGGTGGGGGTACAGCCCGGTCATGAGGCTTGCGCGCGTCGGGCAGCAGCGGGCGCAGTTGTACATCTGCGAGAACCGCACGCCGCGCCCGGCGAGACGATCGAGATTCGGCGTGGGGATCTCGCTGCCGTAGCAGCCGATGTCCGAGAAGCCCATGTCGTCGCAGAGGATCAGCAGGAAATTGGGGCGGCCGGGATGCGTGGTGGCGGCGGTTGCGTCTTGCGGAGCGGCGGTCATGCGTCTATCCTTCCTCTCATGGGTTGCCCGGCCGGCGGGGCAGAACTTGCCCACAAGCATAGCAGACTTCTGGGGCTTGTCCAGATCGGCAGGCCGGCGGAACGGTGGAACGGGAGACATGCATGACCACGATCTATGTGATCCTGGCGATCCTCATCCTGGTGGGCGTGGCGGTGTACCTGCTCTACAGCCAGTTGATCGCCTCCCGCATCGACTGCCAGGAGGCCTGGAACCAGTTGACGGCTCGGCTGAAGCTTCGCTACGACGTGCTGCCCAATATCGTCGACCTCATGCGATCGTCGGCAGCCCATGAGACCGCCCTGCTGGAACAGGTCGAACAGGCCCGCAACGCCGCCATTCTCGCCAAGGGCGTCGAGGCACGCCAGGAGGCAGAGGACAACCTCACCTACCAGACACGACGTTTGATGAAAACCGCGAGGAAATACCCCGCCATCTCAAACAGCTCGGACTTCGGCCGGCTGGCCGAGGAGTTGACCACCGCGGAGAACCAGATCGCCTACGCGACGCAGGAATACAACGAGACCGTCGACGACTACAATCGGCAGCGCACAGAGATCCCGCATCGATTCGTCGCCAAACTGATGAAATTCCACCCGATGCAGAGCTTCCGGATCGACGACCCGTCGCAGAAAACCGGCGCGGTGTGACAGCCCGGACCTGCTCAACCTTCAGCGTTACGCCAGCGTGGAGATGTACAGACCCATCGGAGCGTCGGATCGGGCGGACTGATGCCCCTGGTAGGCATTGATGGCCGACCGCGAGCGGGCCCGGACAACGCCATTGCGGCGGCGGACGATGGCGAGGGTTTTCCTGGGGGTGGCCTTGTCGCAGGCCGACCACTCGCCCAGCGCCTGGCGGGCGCGTGTCAGGGCGTCGTCGGCAACCTGCTTGGGATCGATCGGTCGCGGTATCGGAAGATGCTTCTTCATCCCGGGCCTACTTTCTGTCGCAAGCCTCGTGTGGCCTGCTTCATGGTATTCAACGCCCCTGCCGACAGGCAAGGTTCCTCCGGATCGGGCAGCCGGCTCTCTTGCGGCGTCCCGGGCCCTCGGCGGGCCCGTCTGCTCCAATCCCTCCACATTCCATGCTACCCGATATCGCTCAGCCGACAAGGGGTGAAATGAGGGTTTTCCCCCATCGGGCCCGGGATTGTTCGTGCCACACAACCCCTTTTATTACATGACACTGCGTGGATACCCCTACGCCAGAGAAGCCGTTTTTCCACAGC
>CAZFPT010000242.1:0-4312 GCA_964521005.1 uncultured Planctomycetaceae bacterium
ATATCGCAGACTCATTGGAGTCGTCGGCAGAAGTTATCAACAGGGGCGAGGTTTTCGCAAGCTTCGCCGCTGCAGGCTTTAACCGCAACTTAAAGGGACGTTATCCACCTCTTCGCGTCGTGCGGCGATGATTCGACAGGCAAGAATGCCGTGCCCCGATGAGGAACTCGCCCATGAACGACGTGCTGACGTCTCCGAAGTACCGCAGCCTGCGGATCGGCTCGTTCGTCAAGAATGTGCTCTGGAAGGCCGCCAGCCAGGTGGCGCTGTATGGTCTGGTGGGTTGGGAGCTGGAAGACCATTGGCTGACACTGGAGCATCGAGACGTTCGGCTGCCGAATCTCGGGGCCGATCTGAACGGCAGCCGAGTGGTGCATCTGTCCGATCTGCACCTGAGCCCCATCATGCGGCAGCGGGCGCTGGGGCGGTACATCGAGTTGGCCAACGAGCTGGAACCGGACTTCGTGGTGATCACCGGCGATTTCATCTGGGCCTCGGCCCGCAGCTACGCCCGTCAGGTGGCCGAGCTGCTGGGCGAGCTGAGTCCGACGATCGCGACGGTGGCGGTGCTGGGCAACCACGACTACGGCGTATGGCGGCCGAACACGCACAACGGTCTGGGCGGCCTGGCCGACTATCTCACCGAACGCCTGGGCCTCGCCGGGGTGACGGTGCTTCGCAACGAGGCGATCTCGTTCCGCAAGGGTTGCAGCACGCTGGCGATGGCCGGCGTGGGGGACCTGTGGACGCAGGACTACTGCCCGATGCGGGCTTTCGAGGGTGTCCCGGTGGGGGCGCCGGTGCTGGGGCTGACGCACAATCCGGACGCTGCCGGCGACCTGGCGCGACTCGGCGCCGATTACATCCTCGCCGGGCACACCCACGGCAAGGCGATCGCCGACACCCGCCTGAACAATCTGCTGTTCCCGGTGGTGTACCGCGACTTTGCTGCCGGCGAATATTCGGTCAACGGCGTGCGTCTCTACGTGAACCGCGGGGTTGGCCCGTCGCGACGCGTGCTGGACGATCACCGCCCCGAGGTGGCGATGCTCACTCTGCGGGACGCAGCCATCAATGGCGATCAATAAATGTGGGAAACGCCGCTCGGCCCGTCTATAATGATACAAAGCGGGGATGCGGGGGAATCGCTGCACCCGGAGGCAGCGAAGGATAACTCAAAGGAAGGTGCCCGATGAAACTGCGAATCGAAACCCGATGCGACGACGACGGCTACCGGGCCTGGTGCCCGGAACTGGTCGGCTGTGCTGCCGGCGTGGGCTCCACCCCCGGAGACGCGATGGAACAGAGCGTCCGCGCGATCCGTGGCTACCTGGCGTCCGTGACTGACTTCGTCCCCGAGAAGCTTTTGCTGGAGGTTGACGGGGAGACGATCGAAGCCGACGAGTGGGCGACTTTCGAGGAGATCAGCTGAGCCGACCTGCCTGAACGAACCATCCCACGGCGACGGTCTCCGCGCGAGGCCGTCGCCGTTTTTTACGCGCGGGCTTGCATGCCACCGCCGCAACGGCTGCGGGGGGGCTCATCCCGCCGCCAGCGCTGGGGTTGGCCAACTGTCCCGAACTCCAGGTGGGGTGTCAGTGCGGTTCGGTGACGAAACCGATCTCTGTGAGCCAGTCTTCGCAGAGGGTGGTCCATCGCGCGACATGGGGGGTTTCCAGCGCGAGCCCCAGCCCATGTCGCCCATGGGGGAAGACGTGTACGCTGCAGTTCACGCCGGCGCCGGCCAGGGTGCGGGCCAGCAGAAGCGACTGGTCGGCCGGCACGGTCGTATCGTCGGCGGTGGCCCAGAGGAAGGTCGGCGGATTGTCCGGCGAGACGTGGTCTTCCAGTTGCACGTACCGCTGCAGCTGGGGGGAGGGGTTCTCCCCGAGCAGCCATTCGTGCGGGCCGTTGCGACCCATCGCGGTCAGCGAGACGGGGGCATAGCAGCCGACCATCGCGTCGGGCCTGGCGCGGAGGTCGGAAAGGTCGTCGGCGGGGTCGCCTTCGTCGATGGTGCTGATCGAGCAGGCCAGGTGCCCCCCGGCGCTGAAGCCCAGCGCGCCGATCTTCTCGCGGTCCAGCTGCCAATGGTCGCTTCGCGCTCGCAGGAGGCGGATGGCCCGTCGGGCATCCTGCAGGGCCGCGGGGAGTTGGTACGGCCGAACGCGGTAGCGAACGATGGCCGCCGCCATGCCCAGTCCCGCCAACCATCGCGCGACCGGCTCGCCCTCGTGATCGGCCAGGTGGTTGTATCCGCCGCCGGGGAAGACGGCCATCACGGACATCGGTTCATCGGGTCTGTCGGCCGGCGTGAAGAGCGTCAACGTGGGGCAATCGTCGCTTCCGTCGCCCAGGGCGTCGGGCGCACCGTCGGGCCAGAGCGGGCAGGGCGGTTCGACGTGAACGGTTCCGGTCACGGGGTTCTCCTCGGGGCCTCAGGCGATGCTTGCCATCTGGGCGTATCGCCCGTCGCGGGCGAGCAGTTCTTCGTGTGTGCCGGTCTCGACGATCTGGCCATGTTCGAGCACCAGGATGCGATCGGCACTGCGGATGGTCGAAAGGCGGTGGGCGATCACGAACGACGTGCGCCCTCGCATGAGCGTGTCCATGCTTTCCTGGATGGCCGCCTCGGTGGTGGTGTCCAGGGCGCTGGTGGCTTCGTCGAGCACGATAATCGCGGGGTCCTTGAGAATCATCCGCGCGATGGCGACCCGCTGACGCTGCCCGCCCGAGAGCGTCACGCCGCGCTCGCCGATATGGCTTTCGTAGCCTTCCGGCAGCTGCGAGATGAACTCGTGGATGTTCGCCAGTTTGGCCGCCCGGACGACCTCGTCGAGGTCGGCGGTGGGGCGCGAGAAGGCGATGTTCTGGGCGACCGATCCGTAGAACAGGAAGTTCTCCTGGAACACGATGCCGACCGCCGACCGGATGGCGTCCATCTTGACTTCATCGAGCGGATGGCCATCGATGAGAATGCGGCCTTGCTGGGGATCGTAGAATCGTGGGATCAGGGCGGCCAGGGTACTCTTTCCCGATCCGGTGGATCCAACGATGGCGACGACCTCGCCGGGCTGGACGTCCAGGTTGATGTCTTTGAGGACGTCCGTGCCTTCGTCGTACCAGAAGCTGACGTCCTCGAACCGGACGCGTCCTTCGTCGAGGTCCACCCCCTTGGCGCCGGGCTTGTCTTTGATGTCGGGCTGGATGTCGAAGAACTGGAAGACGCGCTCTGCCGATGCCATCCCGCGCTGGATCACGTCGTAGAAGCCCGCCAGCCTGGTGAACGGATCGAAGAAGCGGTTCATCAGCGGCAGGAAGGCCATGATCATCCCGACGCTGACGTCGCCCCATCCCATGACGATCATCGCACCGCCGGTCGATGCGAGCATCACCATCGCCAGGTCGCGCGTTCCGTAGAGCACCTGGTGGTTCACGCTGAAGATGCGCATCGCGTTGTTCACGCTGTCGCGGTAGGCTTCGTTGGCGCGGGAGACGTCTCGCTGGGCTTCTTCCTCCTGCCCGAACGCCTTGATCTCGCGGATGCCGCTGATCTGCTCCTGGACAGTGGCGTTGACCTGCGCCTGCCGCTCGCGCTGCTGGCGGTAGAGCGGGCGAAGCTTGAGGCGTATCCGCCGGATCGCCCAGAAAATCACCGGGACCGGCACGAGCACCACCAGGAACAGCTGCCAGCTCATCACCAGCATCAGGATGGGTGCGACCAGGAGGTGGAGGCACATGTAGGAGACGGCGAACGACTGCTTGAGCATCTGCTGCATCTGCATCACGTCGCCGACTGCGCGGGTCATCACGTGCCCGGTCTGCTCCTTGTTGAAGTAGCTCAGCGAGAGCTTGTGGAGGTGGTGCATGATGTGCGTCTTGATGTCCAGCAGCAGGTTCTGCGTGACGCGCGTACCCAGACGCCACATAAACACGCCCACGGTGTTGGCGAACACGATCAGCAGAATCAGGCCCACAAAGTAGATGCCCGTCCAGTGGAGCTTCTCGGCCCAGGTGTCCATCCAGCCGGTCGTGTCGAACGTCCAGCCCAGCAGGTGCACGGGCTTGGGCACCACGACCAGGTCGAAGTAGTACCGCAGGCTCATCGCCGGCAGGAGGTTCAGAAACGAGTTGAGAAAGTACAGCAGGTAGACCTTGCGCAGGGGCAGCTTGTACGGCTTCATGTAGTGGAAGAAGTGCCGCAGCAAGCCCCAGTCGGTGAGCTTGTTCTCGTCGGGAAGCGGTTGGTCGGAGGGTCTGGGCATGGGAGCGGTTCTACCGCGCGGTCGGCCGCTGTCAAGCTTCGGGCGGC
>CAZFPT010000243.1:0-4309 GCA_964521005.1 uncultured Planctomycetaceae bacterium
GTCCGGATCTGTGGGAGCCTTGGGGGAGCAATCCCCCAAGGCCACCCGACCACCTCCGAAGCCGACAGAATAAAAATAGTCGTGCGGAAAACTGCGGTCGGCTTCTATCATGTCGTAACCGGTGGCGAGTGAGGCTCGCACCGGCCTGCGAAGCGGCGAGCTGAACCCGAATGGCTTACCTGTGGGATCTGCCAATGCCCCGGACTGTTACCAACCGCTTGATCTGGACGGCTGGAGCGCTCGGGGCCCGCGCGGGCGCAGAGGCATCGAATCGCCGACCGGGCCAGGGGCGTCTCGCCGCAGGCTTGCTGCTGGTGGCTGCGCTGCTGGGTGCGATGGTCGGTCGGTCGGTCGCCCAATCGCCATCCCCGGGGCCGAAGATCCTGATGCTCAACTCCTACCACGCCGGCTACAAGTGGACCGACGATTACGTCGCAGCCGTCCAGGCCCATTTCCACCGCCACATGCCCGGGGCGAACCTGGTCGTCGAGTACATGGACACCAAACGCCACACCGGCAGCGAACATCTGGAGGAATACCAGCACTGGTTGCTCAGCCGATACGGCGAGACGCGTTTCGACCTGATCATCACCGCCGATGACAACGCGCTGCGTTTTGTCGCCGAGCGGGATGAAGAGCTCTGGCCGGACGCTCCTGTGGTGTTCTGCGGGATCAACAACTACGACCCGAACCTGTTGGCCGGCAAGAAGCGATACGTCGGCATGCTGGAGAGTTCCGATATCCGGGAAAACCTCCAGCTTGCCCGGCAGTTTCAGCCCGATGCCAGGCGGGTGTACGTCATCAGCGACGCGACGGCCACGGGACTAGGCTTCCGCCAGGCGGTGCGAAACGCCCAGCCGGACTTCCCCCGGCTGGAGTTTGCCTACCTCAACGGCGAAGACATGACCACCGCCGAACTCATCGAGAGAATCGAGAAAATCCCCACCGACTCGATCGTTCTTTACATGATCTGGCTGCAGGACAGCACCGGCCGATACTTCCCGTACCGTCAGTGGCTGCCGCGAATCTCCAAGGCGTCCCCCGTTCCGCTCTGGGGCACGGTCGACCTCTGGCTGGGGCAAGGCCTGCTGGGGGGCAAGCTCAAAGGCGGACAGATCGAAGGTCGGGCCGTGGCGAAGATGGCGACCGACGTGTTGACCGGCAAGCTCGATCCGGAAGACCTGGCCGTTCCCGCCCCGGCCCCGACGCGGTTCATGTTCGACTACGAGCAGCTCAAACGGTTCAATATCCGCATCGACGCGCTGCCCGAAGAGAGCATCATCATCGACCGACCCTTCAGCGCTTACGAGCGATACAAGGCGGTCATCTGGTCGGTGGCGGTCGCCGCGGCTGTGCTGGTGGCACTGGTCGGCGTGCTGGCGACCAATATCATGAAACGCCGCAACGCCGAAGTGGCCGTTCGCCGACAGAGGCAGTCCCTCGAGGCGATCCTCCAGCAGGCCCCTTACGGAGTGATGCTCGTGGGGCCCGAACTCGCAGACGAATGCACCTACACCAATGAGACCTTCACCGAGATCACCGGGCTGACGACCGGGGAGATCCCCACGCTGGGGTACTGGTTCGATCGTGCCGTGCCCGACCCGGACCGGCGGGAGCAGGCCATTGCTCGCTGGCGAGACTACGTGCGCGACGGCTATCCCCAGTCCGGAATCACCATGGATATCGACGGGCCCGGGGGCAAATCCCGGACCCTGCACATCCGCGCCAACCCGGTGGATGATCGTCGGATCGTGGTGATGGCTGCCGATATCACCGACCAGCTCCGCTCCGAGGAAGAGAACCGCAAACTGACCGCTCAGATTCAGCACACCCAGAAGCTCGAATCGCTCGGGGTGTTGGCCGGTGGGATCGCTCACGATTTCAACAACCTGCTGGTGGGCATCCTGGGAAACGCCGACCTGGCACTGATGGAGATGTCCGAGCTCGCCCCGGCCAGGCCGAGCGTGGAAGAGATTAAAAAGGTCGCCATTCGCGCCTCGGACCTGACCTCCCAGATGCTCGCCTACTCGGGCAAGGGGCGTTTCGTGGTCAAGCCGATCGACCTGAACGAACTGGTCGACGAGATGCTCCACCTGCTGGAAGTGTCCATGAGCAAGAAGGCGGTCCTGCGGCGCGACCTGGCCGACGACCTGCCCCTGATCGAAGCCGACGCCAGCCAGATCCGCCAGATCGCGATGAACCTGGTGACCAACGCATCCGACGCCATCGGGGAAGGCAGCGGAAGCATCACCATACGCACCAGCCTGCTGGAGGCCGACGAGCGGTATCTGACGGGTCTGTTCCCCAATGACGATCTGACGCCCGGGCGGTACGTCTGCCTGGAGGTGGCCGACACCGGGTGCGGGATGGACGAGGAAACCCGCCGGCGGGTGTTCGACCCGTTCTTCACCACGAAGTTCGCCGGCAGGGGGCTGGGGTTGGCTGCGGTGCTGGGCATCGTTCGGGGCCATCGCGGGGCGATCAACGTCTACTCCGAACCGGGTGCGGGAACCATGTTCAAGGTGCTCCTTCCCGCCCTCAGTGCGGATGTTCGCCTGCAGAAGGAAAGCCCCGCCCCCGAGGCCGCCATGCCCAAGCCCGTCCGGGACACCACCGTTCTGGTAGTGGACGATGAGGACACCGTCCGCACGGTGGCCGGTGAGATCCTGCGACGGCATGGCTTCGAGGTGATCGAGGCCTCCGACGGTCGCCAGGCCGTCGATATCTATCGCGACCGGGGCGACGAGATCGACGCGGTCCTGCTGGACCTGACCATGCCTCACATGGATGGCGAGGAGGCGTTCCGCGAGATCCGCCGGATCGACCCCCGCGCCAAGGTGCTCCTCGCCAGCGGATACAACGAACAGGACACTCTCTCGCGATTCGTCGGGAAAGGGTTGGCCGGCTTTGTCGCCAAGCCGTTCGAAGGCAAACTCCTGGTGGGACGCATCCTCTCAGCCCTGCGCGACGATCAACACTCCGCAGCCGCCGAGTAAGACCTGCCGTCGCGACGAGGACGCGGTCAGTCGCGTCTCGTGTCGGCCGGCCCGGCGTATTGACCGGTGCGCGGGTTCAGCACGAACGGGTCGGTACTCACGTCGGGCGTATTGGTCGGCCGAGACGGATCGATCTCCCGCAGCGTCTGCTCCCAGCTCCGCACGCCGCTGATGCTGTCGGCCGCGGAGAGATTCTGGGCGCCCACCGCGCAGGCGATGCGCAGGGCATCCTCGATGGGCTCTTCTCGCAGCAGCGCTGTGAGGAACCCCGCGATGGCGCAGTCGCCAGCCCCGGTGGCGGAGACGATGTCGTCCACCCGGTAGCTGGGCTGGAACAGCTCGCGATTGGCCCAGGTCTCGGCGAGGTCCTTCCCGCCGCCTCGCCCCATGTCCGCCAGGCGTTCCGGGTCGGCCGACCGCACGTAAAGCCCGAGATAGCCGCACTTGATCAGCGCCACCGCCGCCCCGTGCCCGATGCACCACTCGCCCAGCCCTCGGACGGTCTCCAGGTCGATGACGCCCAGCAGCTCGCGATCGCCCGCCTGCCGGGAGAGCTCGTCGAACCGCGCCCGTTGCGTGGTCAACAGCAGTTCCTCCACGCTGGGCGTGAAGACATCCACGTAACGCAACGCCGCGGCGAGAATGCTCTCCCAGTCGGCGTCCGCCGCCGGTCCGGAGGGGTCCGGGTAGGCCATGTCCAGGCTCACCGTCGCCCCCGCCCGGCGGGCTGCCTGGAGGATCTTCACCAGCTCGGCCCCGTCGTCGGCGTAGGTCTTCGCCATCAACGGCGGGTAGCCGAAATGGAACAGCCGCGATCGGCCTAGGGTTTCCACGTCGATGTCGTCGGAGGCGAACGTGTCGTTGGCGCCGGGGCAGTGCAGGAAGATCCGGTCGATTCGGGGGGGGTTGACCACCACGGTGTAGCTGGTCTGCTCGCCGGGGGTGACGCGCATGCCCGCCTCGGCTCCGGGGGCCTCGCGGCGAATGGCGTCCAGCAGGGCGTCGCCGAACATGTCGTCCCCGCACTTGCCCATCAGCTGTACGGTGTTGCCCAGGCGTCGCAGGGGCAGGCCCGTGTTGCTCACAGGCCCGCCGGTGGACACCGTGGGCGGGCCGATCTGCACGAGCGAGCCGGGGCGGAGAATCTCCGCGACGCTCTTTCCGCCCGTGGGAAACTCGGGGGTCACGTCGAGGCAGATGTGTCCGGCGATGACGCAGTCGATTGTCTCAGCCATGGGGTCGGGTCTCCTTGGTGAGGGACCTTATCACTGCCTGTGGCGGGTGTCAATCGAGCGCGGTATGATGCGTCGGCC
>CAZFPT010000244.1:0-4295 GCA_964521005.1 uncultured Planctomycetaceae bacterium
CAACAAGTTGCGAGCCCTACGGCACCGGCACAATCCCGGGCACCCGAAATCCCGTTGACGTGGAAGCATCGCATCGTTGATCGATCCGCCGCATCCGGTCGGCGATCTCTTTGCTCTGTGGTTTGCTATTCGCCGCCCGCCCGCTATGATGCGTTCTTCACTCAAACCGAAAAGAGAGTATCTCATGTCGCAGGATGTGAAGATTGTGGCGATCGGTGCGGGGAGTTACGTCTTCGGGCCGGGCGTGTTGGAAGGCATCATTCGAACCCATCGCCTCCCGGGTGTGGAACTGGCGCTGGTGGACATCGACGCGGACATGCTGTCCGGGATGGCGGGGGTGGCCGAGCGTCTCGGGCGCGAGGTCGGAAGCGACGTTCGCGTCCACTCGTATACGGGCATCGCCGAGGCATTGGGCGGGGCGGACATCGTGCTCTGTGCAGCGGCCATCGATCTGCGGGCCCGCTTCGCGACCGATTGCGAAATCATTGCCCGCCACGATCCGACCCACGTGATTACCGAGTTCGGCGGGGTGGCCGGTCTGTCGTACTCGGCCCGGCAGGTCGCCTTTATGCGATCCATCGCCGAGGAGATGAACGCACGCTGCCCCGATGCGTGGTTCCTGACCGTCTCGAACCCGCTGCCGCGGACCTGCCAGGCGATGCACGAGCTGGGCATCCGGACGGCCGGGTTCTGCTCTGCCGCCCTGGAAGGCTACGCGATGCTCTGGCGGGCGTTCGAGGACGAGACGATCGGCTTCCCGTTCACCGCCGCCCGCGAGCGTTGGGACGTGACAATGGGCGGGCTGAACCACTTCAGTTGGGTGCATCGCCTGATTGATCGCAAGAGCGGCCGCGACGAACTGCCCGAGCTGATCCGCCGCCTCGACGCCGGCGCCACGACCGGTTGGCCCAACAGCGACCGCATCAGTCAGCAGGTCGGGGCGCTGCTGGTGCCCAACGACCATCACACGCAGGATTTCCTCCCGCGGCGCGAAAACGCCGTGAACCGCGACCACGCATCGCACGGGGGCTCGTCGCAGCGACGCGAGCGGATCGACACGCTTCGTGCGGTTGCCGCCGGCGAGTTGCCCCTTGAAACGGTGACGGATCGGCCCTCCTGGGAGAAGCCCGTGGATATGATCGCCGGGCTGCTGGGCAGGAGCGAGGTGTCCTACGACGCGCTGAACCTCGCCAACGACGGTCAGGTTCCTCAGCTGCCGCGTGGCGTGTTCGTCGAGACGCCCGCGCGGGTCACGCCCGACGGGCCGCAACCCGAGCAACTGGATCTTCCCGAGGCGGTGCTTGCGTATCTCAAGCCCTCTGCCGACCAGCATGACGCGATCGTCAAGGCGTGCCTTGCCCGCAGCCGGGCCGCGCTGCTGGACTGCCTCGCCGCCGAGCCGACCGTGACGGATCTCTACGCCTGCCGGGCCGCCCTGAACGAATGTCTTGATACTCACGGCGACCTGCTGACCGAATGGGGCTAGCCCGAACGCTGCCGGCGCCAGGGCAGATCCGTTTGAGACTGAACCGATCGGCCTTCGCTACCGATATGAGCAGACCATGAGCAACTGGATCGAGGAACTTCCCGAGGAGCTGAGCGACAAGGCAGCCGCCTGCCTGGCTGTGCTTCGCATGCTGCGCAAGGTGGTCATCGGCTACTCCGGCGGGACGGATTCAACGCTGCTGACCGCTCTGGCGCTGGAGGCGTTGGGGCCGGGTAACGTCATTGCCGCGATGGCGACCGGGCCGATCTTCCCGTCGACCGAGCAGCAGCTGGGTCGCCGGATCGCCGAGAAGCTCGGGGTTGAGCTGGTCTCTTTCGACGTCCATCCGATGGACGATGCGGTGTTCGTCGCCAACCCCCCGGACCGTTGCCTGCACTGCAAAAAGATGATCTTCCATATCATCCGCGACCTGGCCGGCGGGCGGGGCGCGAATGTCATCTGCAGCGGCACGAACGCCGACGACCCGGGCGACTACCGACCCGGGTTGGCCGCCGAGAAGGAATTGCAGGTGCGTCAGCCTCTGCTGGAGGCGGGGCTGAGCAAGGCCGACGTCCGCGAGATCAGCCGGGCGATGAGGCTGGAAACCGCCGACCTGCCCGCCCAGGCGTGTCTCGCCAGTCGTATTCCCTACGGCCAAAAGATCTCCGCCCAGAAACTCGAGAGGATCGACCGGATCGAAGAACGTCTCCGCGAGCTGGGCTTGGGGCAGGTCCGTCTGCGCGATCACGACCCGATCGCCCGCGTGGAGTTCGAGCCGACCCGGATCGCCGAAGCCGTCCGGTACGCCAAAGAAATCATCGCCGCCGTCAAGGCCGAGGGGTATCGCTACGTGACGCTGGACCTGGAAGGGTACCGGACGGGCTCGCTGAACGAGGATCTGCCCGGGCGGTAAGGCCGGTTGGATGGGGCGCGAAAAATCGGCCGCCACGCCGGGGAGGGTGAAGCAGACCAAGGGCTGACCCGGCGAAGCGGCCTTCATTGCTCGTCTACCACATTGTACGCATCACGCATGAACTTCACTGAATTCCGACGGCCGGCACACAGAACATTCGCCGCCGAACAGGAACCGGCCCGCGGGCGCCCAGGGACACCCGCGCCGGCCGGCTACACAGCACGTAAGTCCGTTACTTCTTGCTGCCGCAGGACCGCTTGGCGGCGCAGCTGCTGTCGCTTTTGAGTGCCTCTCCGACGGCGTTGGCGGCGTCGGCGTCGGGGGCGACGAACTTCACGTCTTTGACGTCGGCTTCAGCGAACGTCACGCCGGCAGAGGCGAGCTTCTCGGTCTTCGTGGCGTCCGAGAGCTTGTCCCACGCGGCAGGGCAGCCGCCGCAGCAGAACCCCACGCCCTTGCCCTTGAAGGTGCGGTAGAGATTGGCCGGTACGGTGTCGGCCTTGATCTTGTTGCCCATGATGGGGCATTTCTCGTTCGCCACGGCAGGGCGGACGCTCTGGTAGGCCGAGGCGATCAGCTTACGGGCTTCCTGGATCGCCTTGTGGGCGTGCTTGGTCTTGCCGTTCTTGATGGCGTCCTCGGCCGCGTCGAGCTTGGCTATCGCCTTGTGCAGGTGGTCGGCCGACCGGGCCTTGTGCCCGGAGTGCGACTTCATCGCGTCCCTGCCGTGTTTTTGCTTCACGCCC
The DNA here is from genome assembly GCA_964521005.1 of uncultured Planctomycetaceae bacterium. Classification (GTDB taxonomy): domain Bacteria; phylum Planctomycetota; class Phycisphaerae; order SM23-33; family SM23-33; genus CAZFPT01. The sequence goes on from CAZFPT010000244.1 coordinate 3,146, forward strand.
TCTTCGCACTGCTTGCTGCCTTCCTCGCGCATCGTACACTGCTTGCCGTCCGAGTCGCCGTGTTTGTGCTTGTCGGCTGAGGCGGTCAGCAAGAGTCCGCTGGTGAATACCACCGTCGCGGCGATCATGATGGCCAGTCGCGTGTTCAGTACCTTTGTCATCGTTGGTGCCTCCTGTCGCTTTCTTAAAAAGTCCTGGAATAGTACGGGTTCGCACTGATCCAAACGACCCAGGCGTCCGGAGGGTTCACCGGATTGGAGGAATTCGCGATGATGTGTGTGGGGAGGAGGCTCAGCCCTCGTAGCCGGCGACCCAGTTGGTCGCCTGGCGCAGGAGCTGTTGGAAGGCGGGATGCCCCCACGCCCGGCGGTCGTGTCCGAGGGCGAGATAGCACACGCGCCCCTTGCCGTGCGTGCGGACATACACCATCGGAAGCGTCTTGCCGCCCCGTTTGTGGGAGGCCAGCACAACGGCGTCGTCCACGAGCACGTCGCACTCGTAGGGTTCGTCCTCGATGGTGAAATCCGCCACTCCGCGGGTGATGGGGTGATCGGGCTGGTCGATGGTGACCGACAGGCGTTCGAACGGGTCGTGACGGTTGAATCGGCTGCCGACCAGCTGGGTGTAGGTGCGGAATTCCTCAGCGTCGTCGACGACGTTGGCCGAGTGTATGGCGACCAGTCCGAGCCCTTCTTCGACGCGTTGGGTCAGGGCGTTCTGGGCGTCCTGCTTGGGACGCGGGCGCATGGCGTACACGACGGCCACCTCCGCGTCGGAGAACTGTCGGTCGTCGAAGCGGTCCAGGCCCATGTGCATGGGGGCGACCCATCCTTCGCCCAGCAGGACGTCCTGCAGGGCGCGTCCGGCGGCGAGCAGATCGTGATAGCGGTCGGTCCCGGCCACGAGGACCATGGCACTGGCTGAACTCATAGGAATGTCTCCCGATTGTGGGCTCGTGCGAAAGCGGACAGTATGACCGATGACGTGCGCATTTGCCAGTCCGACGGAAAACGTCGCATGGGCCTGCGCGTCGCATGGGCATCCTGCCCATGGTCTGTTCTGTTTGTGTCTTCACCGACCCCGCCCGCAACAAGTTGCGAGCCCTACGGCCGAACGACCCCCAGACCAAGGGTGCCCGGCGTTGTGCAGC
>CAZFPT010000245.1:0-4295 GCA_964521005.1 uncultured Planctomycetaceae bacterium
TATCTGGCGTTGGCGGCGGGCGGTTCGTACAATGTCACCCGTGACGAACACGGCAGGGGACATCCTGGTGATCGACGACGAACAGTCGATCTGCTACGCCTTCGAGCGGTTCTTCGCGGCGCGAGGCTGGTCGGTACGCACTGCTTCCAGCGCGTCGGCCGGCCTGGCTGGTTGGCGCGATCATCGCCCGGACGTGACGTTCCTGGACGTCCGCCTGCCGGACGCCTCGGGGCTGGACCTCCTGGCGCAGCTTCGCGCCGAAGACCCCGAAGCCCGCGTGATCGTGATTACCGCCTACGGGTCGCTGGAAACGGTCATGCAGGCGGTCAAGACCGGCTCGTTCGACTATCTCGTCAAGCCGTTGGATCTCGATCGGGCGGAGGAACTCGCCCAGCGTGCCTTGGTTGAATCGAGGGCGGTGGTCGGGGCGGACCCGGCCGGGCCTCCTGCCCAGCGGGGCAGGGGCATCGTGGGCTCATCGCGCGAGATGCAGGAGGTCTACAAGCGCATCGGCCTGGTGGCTGCCAGCGACGCCGGGGTGCTCATCACCGGCGCGACGGGAACGGGCAAGGAGCTGGTCGCCCGGGCGATACACGAGCACAGCCCTCGGCAGGACAGGCCGTTCGTGGCGGTCAATTGTGGTGCGATTCCCGCCAGCCTGGTCGAGAGCGAGCTGTTCGGGCACGTCAAGGGCGCCTTTACCGGGGCGTCGACCGACCGGCCCGGGCGGTTTGAGGCTGCCGACGGCGGAACGCTCCTGCTGGACGAGGTCGGCGAGTTGCCCGGCGAAGCCCAGGTGAAGCTGCTTCGCGTGCTGGACTCGCGTGTGATCGAGCGGGTGGGTTCGACCCAGCCGATCCACCTGGACGTGCGGATACTGGCGGCGACCAACCGCGATCTGTCCCGCGAGGTGGCGGAGGGGCGATTCCGCGAGGACCTCTACTACCGCCTGGCGGTCATGCGCATCTGCCTGCCGGCGCTGCGCGATCGACGCGAAGACATCGTCCCGCTGGCGGAGCATTTCCTGGCCGAGCTGGCGGGCGACCAGGGCGGCGTGGGAATCCTGAGCCCCGAGGCGAAGCGCGCGTTGGAACGGGCCGATTGGCCGGGCAACGTGCGGCAGCTGCGCAATGCGATGCATCACGCAGCCGTCGTCAGCGGAGGGGGGCGCATCCTGCCCGAACACCTGCCGGAGGCGGTTGACGGTGGGGTCGGCGAGGTCGGCGAAATCGAGCGTCTGCTGGAGCGAATCATCGAGCTCGCTCAGCCAGGCGAGGAAGGCCTGCACGAGACGGTCATCACGCCGATGGAGCGGGCGCTGATCCGACATGCGATGGAGGCGTCCGAAGGTCATCAGGGACGGGCCGCCGAGATCCTCGGGCTGCACCGCAACACGCTGCGCAAGAAGATCCGCCGACTGGGGCTGGACGGTGAGTCAACCGGCGGAGCGAGAGGCTGAGGGCGATTCGTCTCGGGGCGATTCGTCCCGGTCGGTCGAGGCCGGCGCGGATTTCTCGATAACCGCGAAGACGGTCTCCAGGAGGTTGTCCATCTCGAAGGGCTTGGCGATGAACCCGGCGATCTGGTCCAGCGGGAGCTTGGCCGGGGTATTCTGCGGCCCGTACCCGCTGCAAAGAAGCACGGGGATGCCTTCGTCCAGGCGGCGGAGTTCGGCCAGCACTTCCACGCCGCCCATGCGGGGCATGGTCATGTCCAGCAGCACTGCGGCGATGTGACTGCTCTGTTGGCGGAACAGTTCGATTCCCTCGGGCCCGTCGGCGGCGGTGAGCACGACCAGCCCGGTGCTTTCGAGCATCATCTGGAGGATCTCGCGGACGTCTTCCTCGTCGTCGATCACCAGGACGGTGCGGCAGGTTTTGGACGAGGGTGCGGGGGTGTGCTCGCCCCGCTGGGTTGGCGTCCGGGCGGGCTTTCTGCTGGCGGGGAAGGCAATGCGGAAGGTCGTGCCCACTCCGGGTTGGCTTTCGGCGTGGAGGACGCCCTTGTGACGCGCGACGATCCCTTGGACGGCGGCCATCCCGAGACCCCGTCCGCCGACCTTGGTGGAGAAGAAGGGCTCGAAGATCTGTTCGAGCGTCTCTTCGTCCATTCCGCAGCCGGTGTCGGATATCGTCAGCTCAGCGCCTGGTTGAGAGTCCGCGTCGGGGGTTTCCAGGAGGCCCAGGCCGGTCTGCACACAGACGCTGCCGGCCTCCTCGCCGATGCTCTCAGCTGCGTTGGTGATGAGGTTCAGCACGACCTGCCGGATCTGCGTGGGATCCATGTCCACCGCGGGCAGGTCCTCGGCGAGCTGCAGTTGTAGATCGACCTTTCGCGGGATGGAGGCATGCAGCAGCTGCATCATCTCCTCGATGAGGCGGTTGAGGCTGCAGGGGTGCAGCTCGAACTCGTTCTTGCCGGTGTAGGACAGCAGCTGGGCCGCCAGGTCGGAGGCCCGGATGGACGCCCGCTTGATGCCCTCGAGGGAGGACTCGACCCGCTGGCGGTCGCCGGCATCGCGCAGGGCGACGTCGGCGTGGCCGAGAATGGCGACCAGCAGGTTGTTGAAGTCGTGGGCCACCCCGCCCGAGAGCAGTCCGAGGCTCTCCATCTTCTGGGCGTGGAAGAGTTGCTCTTCGAGCTGGCAGATCTTTTTGGCGTTCTGAACCATCTCGATGGCGTGATGGATGGCGTGATTGAGAATCGGCCCGTCGGCCTGGGCTCGGGGAAATACGTCGGTGGCGCCGGCCTGGCGGGCGGCGAGGGCCTGGTTCTGGCGGGCGTCGGGCTCGTCGGCACACAGGGCGATCAGCGGGCATGTCTCGGAGAGTTCCGCTACCGCAGAGGAGATGGGTTCGTCGATGGCGGTCAGGTCCAGCAGAATCGCGTCGGGCGCGATGTTGGCCAGCAGGGCGACCGCTTCCTTGATACGGGCGACGTGCATGAGCTTGCCCGTTTCACTGAGCGATTCCAGTGATTGCTCGAAGCGGTCGGCGAGCTGTGCGTCGCTGCTGACCAGCAATACTGCCTGTGGCGCTGGATTGTCCACACTCTTCTTCATATCCCGTGTCTGTCGCACTGCGTGTTCCGGCTTCCTGTGGTGCTGCCCCCGGGCGTCGGGCGGAGAAACCCCAGCCGCGCCTTCTCAGTATTGTAGTCGGAATACTCGGTGTGAACTTGGGATCAAATCCATCTTCTGGGAGATCGGAGGCGATTTTGTCTCCGCGGGGCCTCGGGTGTGGCGCAAGCGGGGCGGAACCTGCCGGCAGGGCGGCACGTTGTGAGGACGGTAGAAGCTCAAAGAATGGGAGTAACGTCATGCGCCACGACCCTGCAGCGTTGCTGCGTGCCGGGTTGGTGCTGGTGGGCTCGGGCCTGCTGGCGCTGGGGTTGGCCTCGTGCCGAAAGGAGATTCACGCGATGGACCCGAACGCACCGGCGACCAACAATGAAGCCCCCGAGATCCGCAGCGCGCTGGAGGATGAGACCTTCGCCCGGGCCACCTTCGCCGCCGGCTGTTTCTGGGGGGTCGAGTCGGCCTTTCGGGAGATCCCGGGGGTGGTCTCGACGCAGGTGGGTTACACCGGCGGCTACAAGGACAACCCGACGTATCGCGAGGTATGCAGCGGGCGAACCGGGCACGCCGAAGCGGTGGACGTGGTGTACGATCCCCGACAGGTCGGCTACGAGAAGCTGCTGGAGGTCTTCTGGAGCATTCACGACCCGACCACGCTGAACCGTCAGGGCCCGGACGTCGGCAGCCAATACTGCTCAGCGATCTTTACGCATTCGGACAAGCAGCGCGAACTGGCTGCCGCGTCGCGCGACGCGCACCAGGCGAGCGACAAGGTGCGCGGCGAGATCGTCACGCGGATCGAGCCGGCGGAGACGTTCTGGCGTGCGGAGGAGTATCACCAGCAGTACTTCGCGAAGAAGGGCATCGCCCCGTCTTGCCATCGCCCTTGAGGGGCGCATAGGCAGGGCGGCTGAGCCGTCCCGACGGTGGAGAGGCGCGCAAAAGAATACCCCGCCGGCCTGGATGGGTCGACGGGGTGTTGGTGTGTCGGTTCGCGGTCAGATCGAGACCATCCCGTGCTGGATGGCGTGGCGCATGAGTCCGGCGATGCTGTCGACCTCGCACTTGCGATAGATGTTGTAGCGGTGGTTCTCGACGGTTTTGGCGGAAATATGAAGCCGTCGTGCGATCTCCTTGCTGGAGAGCCCCTCGCAGAGCAGCTGCACGATTTCCACCTCGCGGCGGGACAGCTCAACGCTGGGAAGGCGCGAGCTGTTTG
>CAZFPT010000246.1:0-4240 GCA_964521005.1 uncultured Planctomycetaceae bacterium
CATCAACGAAGACGTGCATGGGCAGGTGAGCCCCGAATCGGCTGTGGCGCTGATCGAGTCTATCCGTGGGTTATGTAGCAGTGAAGGCAGCACAGAGGACGCTCGCCCTTTGAAGGGGCCTGCGAAGCCGTCCAATGACATCCTGGCTGAGGAGGCCGACGAATGACGACCGAACGAACCGGACTCAATCTTGCCGACATCGCCCGCGAGTTCGAACAGCAGCGGAAGAACGTCCGCAAGCGGATCATCGTCTGCGGCGGCACGGGCTGCGTCGCCAACGGCGCCCTGAAAGTACGCGACGCACTCGTCGACGCACTGAAAGAGGCCTCCATCGACGCTGTCGTCGAGCTGAAAGACTGCGGCGACGACCCGGCCATGCCCGTTTGGGTCTCCACCAGCGGTTGTCAGGGCTTCTGCCAGATGGGACCGCTGGTGACCATCGAACCGGATAACATCTCTCTTGGTGGGCTACGTGGCAGTGAAGGCAGCACAGAGGACGCTCGCCCTTTGAATGATCCAGCGAAGCCATCCATCATGTACTGCAAGGTCCGCCCCGCCGACGCCGCGGAGATTGTCGCGGAAACCATCATTGCCGATGGGCTGGTGGATCGGCTGTTGTACACCGACCCCGCCACCGGACGCCGCTGCCGCGGGATCGGGGACATTCCGTTCTACACGCGCCAGCAGCGCACGGTATTGGCCGGGTGCGGCCACGTCGAGCCGGGCGACATTCGCGAGTACATCGCCTGGGGCGGTTACGAGGGTGCGCGTCGTGCCCTGGTCGACCTCACGCCCGCAGCCGTCTGCCAGGAAGTGCTGGACGCCGGTCTGCGAGGCCGGGGCGGCGGGGGGTTTCCCACCGGTCGAAAGTGGGAGCTTACCCGCGTCGAGGACGGGCCCAAGAAGTACGTCATCTGCAACGGTGACGAGGGCGACCCGGGCGCGTTCATGGACCGCTCCCTGATGGAAGGAAACCCCCACGCCGTGATCGAGGGCATGCTCATCGCCGCCCGCGCCATCGGGGCCGACGAAGGCTACGTCTACGTGCGGATGGAATACCCCCTCGCCGTGGCCCGCATGCGGGAGGCGATCGCCCAGGCCGAGGCAAAGGGCCTGCTGGGCGACGGAGTCTTCGGGACCGACCAGGCCTTCCGCCTGCAGGTGATGGAAGGGGCCGGGGCGTTCGTCTGCGGCGAGGAGACTGCCCTGATGGCCTCCATCGAAGGTCGGCGCGGCATGCCCAGCCCCAAGCCCCCATTCCCCGCCCAGAGCGGGTTGTGGGGCAAGCCCACCGTCATCAACAACGTCGAGACGCTCGCGTCGGTCCCGCGCATCCTGCGCGACGGGGTCGCCGAGTATCGCAAGCTGGGCACGGAGAATTCCCCGGGCACCAAGACGTTCGCCCTCACCGGCCACGTTGTCAATACCGGGTTGATCGAAGTGCCCTTTGGAACGCCTCTGGGTGAGATCGTCCACGGAATCGGCGGCGGCGTGACCGACGACCTCGGCAACGTCAGCGGCGAGCAGTTCAAGGCGGTCCAGATCGGCGGGCCTTCCGGCGGCTGTCTGACGCCCGACCACCTGAAGCTGCCTTTGGACTTCGATTCCCTCCGCACCGTCGGGGCGATGGTGGGCTCCGGCGGGCTGGTCGTGATGAACCAGCAGACCTGCATGGTGAGCGTGGCCCATTTCTTCATGCAGTTCACGCAGAACGAGAGTTGCGGCAAGTGCGTTCTGTGTCGCGAAGGCACGCGGCAGATGCTCGCGCTGCTCGAGGACATCATGGAAGGCCGGGCCGACGAAGGCACGCTGGAGTTGCTCGAGCAGTTGGCCGGCGCGGTGCAGAAGGGCTCGTTGTGCGGGCTGGGCAAGACCGCCCCGAACCCGGTGCTCTCTGCGCTGACGTACTTCCGCGACGAGATCGACGCCCACGTGCTGCACAAACGCTGTCCTGCCGGCCGGTGCAAGGCGCTGGCGGTTCCCGAGATTGACCCGTCCCTGTGCAAGGGTTGCACCGCCTGCAAGCGGGCCTGCCCCGTCGACGCCATCGCCGGGGAGGTTCGCGAGGCCCACACGATCGACCCCGACACGTGCATCCGCTGCGGCGCGTGCGCGGACGTCTGCAAATTCAACGCCGTAACAGGAGTCTGACCATGGAGAAGACCCCCACCCTCACAATCAACGGCAGAGAGGTCCCCATCGGCGACGAGCGGAACCTGCTCGAGCTCGCCCGCGCCCACGGCGTGGAGATCCCGACCTTCTGCTACCACTCCGAGCTGAGCGTGTACGGCGCCTGTCGGCTGTGCCTGGTGGACGTCGAGGGGCGCGGCGTGGTGACCAGTTGCTCCACCGTGCCCGAGCCCGGCCTGACCGTTCGCACCAACACCGGTGAAATCCGCCAGATGCGCCGGATCGCGCTGGAGCTGCTGCTGGCCGACCATGAAATGAACTGCCCCACCTGCCCCAAGAGCACCACCTGCAAGCTGCAACGGCTGGCACGGCAGATGGGAATCGACGAGGTGCGTTTCAAGCCCACTCACGAACCCAAGCCCAAGGACACCTCCAGCCCGTCGGTGGTGCGCGATCCGAACAAGTGCATCCTCTGCGGCGACTGCGTCCGTGCCTGCAAGGAGATCCAGGGCATCGGGGCGATCGACTTCGCCCATCGCGGTGCCGGCGTCGAGGTGCTGCCCGCATTCGGGAAAGACCTCAACGAAGTCGAGTGCGTCCATTGCGGCCAATGCGCCGCGGTCTGCCCGACCGGCGCGCTGACGCCCAAAAGCGAGATCGACGAGGTCTGGAAGAAACTGGACGACCCCCGCAAGACGGTCGTGGTGCAGATCGCGCCGGCTGTCCGCGTGGCGCTGGGTGAGCACTTCGGGTCCGGCGCCGGCGACGTGGCCACCGGGCACATGGTAGCCGCGATGAAGGCGATCGGGTTCGACCAGGTCTACGACACGTGCTTTGCCGCCGATCTTACCGTCATCGAGGAGGCCGAGGAGTTCATCCAGCGCAAGCTCGCCGGCGAGAAGCTCCCGCAGCTGACGTCCTGCTGCCCGGCGTGGGTGGGCTTCGTCGAGCAGTACTACCCCGAGTTGCTGGAGAATCTCAGCTCCTGTCGAAGCCCGCAGCAGATGTTCGGCTCCATTGCCCGACGCGTGCTGCCCGAGGAACTCGGCGTGGATCCCGAGGACCTCGTGGTGGTCTCCGTGATGCCCTGCACCGCCAAGAAGGCCGAGGCAGGCCGGGATGAGTTCGCTCCCGACGGCCGGCGCGACGTGGACCACGTGCTGACCACCCAGGAACTGGGGCGGATGATCGAGCAGGGCGGGGTGAGTTTCGACCGCCTGGCCCCGGAGAGTCTCGATATGCCCCTGGGTTTCAAGACCGGTGCCGGCGTGATCTTCGGCGCCACCGGCGGCGTGACCGAGGCGATCCTGCGATACGCCGTCGAGAAGATCGGCAAGGTGAACCTGGACAACGTGAACTTCCGCGAGGTGCGCGGCGAGGCGAATCTGCGCGAAGCGGAGATCACCGTCGCGGGGGTGACGGTCAGGCTGGCGGTTGTGCATACGCTCTCGGCCGCCCGCAAGGTGGCCGAGCGGATCGCCGCGGGCGACTGCCCCTACGACCTGGTGGAAGTGATGGCCTGCCCGGGCGGCTGCATCGGCGGGGCGGGTCAGCCCGTCTCCGACAACGCCGCCCTCGCGCGACGCCGGCGGACCGAGAGCATCTACAACGTCGACAAGATGCTCCAGCTCCACAAGGCCCAGGACAACCACATGGTCGCCGAGCTGTACGAGCGTACCCTCGGCGAGATCGGCGGGCCCGTCGCCCACGAACTGCTGCACACGAAGTACGCCAGCAAGCGACGGCTGTACGATGATGGCATGAGTCTGACCGGCGTTGCCGAGCCGGCTGTGGTGGTCCGCGTGTGCGTGGGCACCAACTGCTTCGTCAAGGGCGGGCAGGACCTGCTCACGGCGCTGATGGCCTTCGTCGACAACGAAGGTCTCAACGAGGTCGTGGACATCCGTGCCACGTTCTGCCTGGAACGCTGCGGCGAGGGTCCCAACGTCGCCATCGACGACCACGACGATGCGATCCTCGCAGAACCCTCCAAAGGGCGAGCAAGCTCTGTGCAGCGTGAACTGCCGCGTAGCCCAGTGATTCTTTCAAGTGGCTTCGCAGAACCCTCCAAAGGGCGAGCAAGCTCTGTGCAGCGTGAACTGCCGCGTAG
>CAZFPT010000247.1:0-4227 GCA_964521005.1 uncultured Planctomycetaceae bacterium
GACGCACAGCCAGCAGGCCCGCTCGCAGCCAGAGCAGCTTTCCAAGCGGGCTGCCAGGGGCGTTACTGCGAGTTGAACAGGTACAGCGCCAGGGCGATCACGGCAATCGCGCCGAGAACGGCCAGGGCGATTTTCACCCAGCTCCAGGGCCTCTCGCCCTGGACCTCGCCGGTGCGCGCGTTGACCAGGAATCGGTAGACCTCGTCGCGGAAGCGATACGCGCTGATCCACACCGGCAGCAGCAGGTGCTTGAAGGTGACGTTGTTGTGCTGCGTGCGGGCCGAATGAATCCGCTGGTGGTCGCCGCCGATGTCCCGCTTGATCGTCCGGCGGATCGAGTCGCCCATAACGTCCTTGGCCACCTCGAAGCCCTGCTCCAGGTCGATCCGGTACGTCTCGGTGCGATAGCCGGCCAGGTAGCTTTCTTCGTAGGGCGTGAGGTTCTGCAGGTCCCACGGCTCGAGGCGGTCGGCGTACTTCCGCGGCAGCGAGGTGCTTCCCAGCACGAGCACGTCATCGAAGTTGTCGTACACCACGCCGGAAACCGACGTCCACCGCGTACGACGCACCTGCCGCGTCCTGGTGACGGTCTTGCCGTTCACGGTGGTGGTGTAGGTCTCGGTGGTGTAGTAATCGTCGCCCCGCTGGCCGGTGTACCACGTCACGCAGCGGGCGTCGTAGGTCCAGTAGGGTACGTACATCCCGTTGAGGCTGCTGGAATCGGTGCGGGCGTACTTCTTGACCTTGTTCGGGGCGAACCACAGCCCCTGGATCCACTCGCGGAAAGCCGCCATCGCCTTGTCCCGACCGATCTTGAACGGCAGCAGACTCCGGGGCTTGATGCGCGTCTGCGACTGGCTCCGGGCGACGATGGGCGTGCCGCAGAACGGACACTGGTCGGAGGTGATGTTCGCGTCCAGCGTGCTCTGGGCCCCGCAGGATGAGCACTGCACGGTGGTGACTTCCTCGGTCTCCTCAGCCTCGGCTGCCCCGGCGAGGTAGGCGTGGAAGTCCAGTTCCTCGATGTCCTCCTCGGACTTCGGAATGGGGTTGGAGTGCCCGCAGTACGCACAACGGATCGCCGCTGCCGACGGGTCGAACTCCATCGTCGCCCCGCATTGGCCGCAGGGAAACTCGCGCGGGCCGCTATGCTCCGCGACGGCCTGGGGCGCGTCGCCCTCGTCGCTGTGGGGTGGAGGCACCTGCCCGCCCGACAGCGGGGGTGGCGCAGCGGGCGATTGCTCCGCGTCCGGCGTGGGCGGAAGGTCCGGCGGTTGGTTCTCAGCCATGCGTTTCGCTCCTGGGTGCGATGCTCAGCGCGGGTCGTCAGAAACCCCCTACTCCTGCGAAGGCTGGGGCGGCTGGGGGGGTGTCTGACCCTGGCCGGGAATCGGCGGCGGGGCTGCCCCGAAGACGGAGTTGAGCTCCATCACCTGTCCTGCCGGCGTCCAGTTGGCCATTCCCTGCTTCCACACGAGCGTCTGCGGGGTGACTCTCCCGCCGGCTGCCTGCTGACGCATGGCGTTGAGGTCCAGCGGGCCAACCTGCTGACCATCGATGGCGGCGTAGAACTGCACGTTGCCCCCGGGCAAAGGTGGCGGAGCTGCCGCGGCGGCAGGAGCCTGCTGGGCCATGCGCTGCTGGTTCTGCTGCTGCGTGAACTGCTGACCCATCTGGTTGGCCACGGCAAAGCCCATGCCCATACCGATCCCCCCCGCCGCCATGCCGCCGGGGTTCTCAGCCGCCGCCTCCATCGCGTTGGCCGCCTGGAACTGCGTGTAGGCCCCGAGGTTGCCGATCACGCCCATGGACGATCGTTTGTCCAGCGCCTCTTCCACCGCCGGCGGAAGCGAGATGTTCTCCACCAGCAGCTTGGTCACCGCCAGCCCGTAGGCGGAGAACTCCTCGGTGAGCTTCTCGGCCGCGAAATCGCTGAGCTCGTCGTAGTTGCTGGCGAGGTCCAGCACGGGAATCTTGCTCTCGCCGAGCAGGTCGGAAAACCGCGTGACGATCATGTTCCGCAGCTGGTTGGTGATCTCCTGCTGGGTGAAGGTCCCGTCGGTCCCGACGATCTCGCGGATGAACGCTCCGGGGTCGGTCACGCGGATGCAGTAGCTGCCGAACGCCCGCAGACGGATAGGCCCGAACTCGGCGTCCCGCAGCATGATGGGGTTCTTCGTGCCCCATCGCAGGTCCGTGAACCGCCGGATGTTGACGAAGTACACCTCGCACTTGAAGGGGCTGTGAAAGCCGTACTTCCAGCCGGCCAGCGTCGAGAGAATCGGCAGGTTCTTCGTCTCGAGCGTGTACATGCCCGGGGCGAAGACGTCGGCGAGCTGACCTTCCTTGATGAAGACGGCCGCCTGGCCCTCGCGAACCACCAGCTGCGCGCCATATTTGATTTCGTTGCCGTACCGCTCGAAGCGATGCACCATCGTATTGCGCGAGTCGTCCGTCCACTCGACGATGTCGATGAATTCGCCTTTGATCTTGTCCCACAGTCCCATGGTAATGTCCTCGTTTGGGGTCCGGTAAGGAAATGTCCGCGCGAAAAGGCCTCGCCGACACGGGGTTAGACGTCGCTGCCGGTGCGTTTCTTCACGCCGCGACGCGGAGAAACCACCCCCACGCCACCGAAATGCACCTTACCGCAGACCGCCCCTTCTGACAAGACGCGCGCCGGTGAAAAGGCGCTACCACTCGCCTACTCGGGCATTCCCAACCCGAACATGGCCTCCAGGTCGTGTTCGCTGTACTGGCGGAAGGCGATCAGCGTGGTGGTATCGGCGATGCCGTCCACGTCGATCATCTTCTCGGTGACCAGGGCGGAGAGCCCGTCGTTCTCGCGGACGCGGGCCACGGCGATCAGGTCGTACTCGCCGGCGACGCTGTAGACTTCCGTGATTCCGTCGATTTTCAGGATGTCCTGGGCGACGGAGTGGATTTTCGTCCGCTCGGCCTTGATGAGAATAAACGCGGTCATCATGGGAATACCTCCTGTTCGGCGGGTTGTCGGTGGGCTGATCTGTTGTATGATATCCACAGCGAAACGTCCAGCCCGTCGAAACGGACCAGCCCTTCACCCCCGGTACACATGGCCAAGCGCAAAGGCAAATCACAGCGACGCATCAAAAACTGGAAGCAGCAGTACAACGTCTACGACGATGCCGCCGACGCGGCCGTCAGTCGGCAGAAGACCTCCCGCCGCGGCGTGAAGCTGCCCCCATCCCGCCTGGAAAACCCCGACGACGATCTCGAACATCTCCCCAAGGCCGACGGACTGGTGGTGAATGTCTCCCGGCGCGGGGCGTATATCCGCGTGGACGACTACGACGAGGAACTCTTCTGCGCCATCGCCAAGACCTTTCGCGCGCCCGAGAACGCCACACTGCTGACCGTGGGCGATACGGTGACCGTCGCGCTGACCGTCGACCAGACCGAGGGGCAGACCGAAATCGACCGCGATCGCATGGACGGGTTCATCGTCTCGCGTTCCCTGCGGGAGACGCTGCTGTCCCGCCCGCAGCCGACCAGCGGGAAACGGCGCGACGAATACAGCGAAGAGACATTCGAGAAGGTCATCGCCGCCAACATGGACGTGCTGCTGATCGTGGCAGCCACGAAAAAACCGGCCCTGCGACGCGGACTGATCGACCGGTTCCTCATCATCGCCGAACGCGGAGAGATGTCTCCGCTCCTGGTGATCAACAAGATCGACCTGGCCGCCCCGGACAAGGGAACGCTGGCGGAATTCCACGAACTGGGCGTGGAGATGTTGCTCGTCTCGGCGGCAAGCGGAGAAGGAATGGACGCCCTGCGGACCCGCCTGGCCGGCAAGCGAAGTGTGCTGGCCGGCGCGTCGGGCGTGGGCAAGACGACGCTCATCAACGCCCTGATCCCCGAAACCGACGCGCTGACGCGAACCGTCCGCGAGAAGGACGATCGGGGCAGACATACCACGACCTCCGCGATCGTGTACGACCTGCCCGCCGGCGGGATGATCATCGACACCCCGGGCATCCGCGAGCTGGGAATGGCCATCCCGCCGCGCCAACTGCCGTGGTATTTCCCGGAGTTCGAGCCGCTCGCCCCGCAGTGCAAGTTCAACGACTGCACCCACACCCACGAGCCGGGCTGTGCCATCCAGAACGCCGTCGAAACCGGCAAGATCTCCCCCCGCCGATACCACAGCTATCTCCGCATCCTCGATTCGATCGAGTAGCGGAC
>CAZFPT010000248.1:0-4199 GCA_964521005.1 uncultured Planctomycetaceae bacterium
GTCACAACGAGATGAGAAGTTCGAGGAGATTCCACAGCCTTCATTGTACAGAACGTCCCCCGCAGCCAAAAGGCCTTGTCACCGGTGCCCCAGGTATCCCCGCACGCCGATGCTGTAGGGCTCGCAACTTGTTGCGGGCGCGACGCCGAAGAGAAAACAGAACAGAACATGGGCAGGATGCCCATGCGACGCGCAGCTCCATGCGACGCGAAACGGGTGCCACTGACGTCTCCGCACGTCAGTGCCGTAGGGCTCGCAACTTGTTGCGGGCGAGATCCCGAAGGTGGAAACAGAACAGAACATGGGCAGGATGCCCATGCGACGCGCAGGCCCATGCGACGTTTGGCGTCGTCTTTGCCCGTCGGTGAATCTTTGCTTTGCGGGCGGGGATTGCGTATCCTTCTGCGCGACTTGAACGAAGGGAAACGCCCCTGAAGAAACGACCCCTGGATACGATTGGCTGGCGTGAGTGGGTTTCGCTGCCGACGCTGGGCATCGCGTCGATCAAGGCAAAGATCGACACCGGCGCCCGTACCTCAGCCCTGCACGCCTATGACGTGCGCATCGACCGGTCCGGCCACGAGCCGATCGTGCACTTCAAGGTCCACCCGCTGCAGCGGTCCACGCGCGAGACGGTGGAAACCTCGGCGGTGCTGATCGATCGACGTCGCGTGCGAAGCTCCAGCGGCCACAGCTCGCGCCGCCCGGTGATTCGCGTTCCGATGGTGCTGGCGGGTCGACGGATCGGCATCGAGTTGACGCTGACCAACCGCGACGAAATGGGCTTCCGGATGCTGCTGGGTCGACGCGCGTTGCGCAAGCGGTTCCTGGTGGACGTAGGCAAGTCGTACCTCGTCGGTCGCCCGCCCAGCGGAACCACCATCGCCCTGGGCAACGGGGTCGACCCGACTCAGACACCAACCGAGGATCTGACGTGAAAATCGCCATCCTGTCACGCAACGCCAAACTTTACAGTACCCGCCGCCTGCGCGACGCCGCCCGCAAGCGAGGCCATCGCGTGCGCGTGCTGGACACGCTGAAGTTCTCGCTCCACGTCGAACAGGCCGAGCCTTCGCTGATGTACAAGGGCGAGGACGTCTCGCACTACGACGCGGTCATCCCGCGGATCGGCTCGTCGATCACCTTCTTCGGGACAGCCGTCATCCGGCAGTTCGAGCAGATGGGCGTTTTCACGCTCAACTCGTCGCACGCGATCAGCGTCTCGCGCGACAAGCTCCGCTCGCTGCAGATTCTCAGCCGACATGACATCGGGATTCCCACCTCCTCGTTCGTGCGGGACAAGAACGACGTGCTGCCGGCAATCGAAGACGTCGGCGGCGCCCCGGTCATCATCAAGCTGCTGGAGGGCACGCAGGGGCTGGGCGTGATCCTCGCCGAGAACACCACCGTCGCCAAGGCCATCATCGAAACGCTCCAGAGCGCCCGCCAGAACGTGCTCATCCAGCGCTTCGTCTCGGAGAGCAAGGGCAAGGACATCCGGGCGTTCGTGGTCGGCGGGCGCGTGGTCGGCGCGATGCGCCGCCAGGCGGAGGGGCAGGAATTCCGCAGCAACATTCACCGCGGCGGGCGGGCCGAGGCGGTCGAGCTGGACCTGGAGTACGAGCAGACCGCCGTCCGGGCCGCCCAGATTCTCGGGCTCCGGGTGGCCGGGGTGGACATGCTCGAAAGCGCCGCCGGACCGCAGGTGCTGGAGATCAACTCCTCCCCGGGACTGGAAGGCATCGAGTTCGCCACGGGCAACGACATCGCCGACGAAATCGTCCGAAACATCGAGGAAACCGTCCTGTTCCCCGAGCTGGACCTGCGGCAGCGACTGACGCTCAAGCACGGCTACGGGGTGGCGGAGTTCCCCCTCACCGCAGAGTCGTCCCTCGTCGGCCATGCCATCGAGGACACCGACCTGCAGGAACGCGACGTGATTGTCCTGTCCATCGACCGCAATGGGGTGGCCATCCCCAACCCCCGCCCGGATCGCGAACTGTTGGCCGGCGACAAACTCCTGTGCTTCGGCAAGCTGCTGACGCTGCGAACGCTCCTGCCGCCACCCAAGCCGAAACGACGACGCAAGAAGAAACGACGAACCGACGGAAAGTAACCACCTGCCGATGCGATCCGTGCCGCCTGACCCCGCCATCCTGAAGCAACTCGTCCCGCCGGCCCTGCTGGGAGCGTACGTCGAGGGCATCTTCCCGATGGTCCAGGACGGCGAGCTCTACTGGTTCAGCCCCGACCCCCGAGGCCTGCTGCCGCTGGACCGGCGATTCCACGTCTCCCGCAGCCTCGCGCGAACCATCCGCCGAGGAACCTACCGCTGCACGGTGAATCGGGCGTTTCACGACGTGGTGCTCTCCTGTGCCCGCCGCCAGACGCCCGAGCAGGTGTGGATCTCCCCGGAAATCGAGCTCGCATACACGCGGCTGCACGAGCTGGGCTGGGCCCACAGCATCGAGGCTTGGCCGAACGACGGCTCAGCCGACACGCCGGTCGGCGGATTGTACGGCGTGGCCATCGGCGGAGCCTTCTTCGCCGAGAGCATGTTCCACACCGCCACCGACGCCGGGAAAGTCGCCCTCGTCCATTGCGTGCAGCACCTCCGCAGGCGAGGGTTCGCGCTGATGGACGTCCAGTGGACCACCGACAATCTCAAACGCTTCGGCGCCTACGACCTGCCGCGCGAGGAGTACATCGCGATCCTGCGCGAAGCGGTCCTGCGGGACGTTCGGTTCGATCCCGAAGAAGAGTGATGGATTCCGAGCGGCAAGACGTGCAGGCCCGTTCTTTGGAGCTTGTTGCCTGGAATCTGGAATCTGGGGTTCCGCCACCCTACCCCCGCCCTGGGCCGGGGCAGGACGAGGCTTCCGGAATCCGTCGTCGCCCGCCCCTTGCTTCTCGCAGCCATCACGTCATCAGTTGGAAGACGTTCATCAACAGGCTCACCAGCAGGACGGCCGAGAGGATGATAATCACCACGATGAAGTTGGTGTTGTCGCTCTGGGACGGTACGGGTTGGGCCTGCTGGTCCGGCTCGTCAATACCCTCAGCCAATCCTTCCAGCACGCCGGCGCCGATGTTCTTGCGGGCCTGCAGGGGCGGTTCGCCCTGGGCGATGGATTCCAGGTCCAACAGCAGATCCGAGGTCGAGCGGTAGCGGCGGTTGCGGTCCTTGGCCATCATCACCTCGACCACTTCGCCCAGACCGGCAGAGAGGGAGGTGTTGATGTGGTCGGGCGGGGTGAGCGTTTCCTTGAGGTGCTTGTGCATGACGGCCGTCGGCGAATCGCCCTCGAAGGGCACCCGCCCGGTCACCATGTGATACAGCGTCGCGCCCAGCGAGTAGATGTCCGCCCGGAAGTCGATGTCCACCTCGCCGCGGATCTGCTCGGGGCTGATGTAGTACGGCGTGCCGAAGGCTTTGCCCGCCTCGGCCTGGGCGACCACGGAATTGGTCACGCTCCTGGCCAGACCCATGTCCACCAGCTTGACCATCCCGTCGGTGGTAATCATGATGTTCTTGGGCTTCACGTCGCGGTGGATCAAGCCCTGACCATGGGCGTGCTCCAACGCCTTGGCCAGCTGGATGACGATGGTCAGCGCGTCGGCCTCGGAGAAGACCTTCCCCGCGGCGATCTCGTCGTACAGCGTGTGGCCTTCGACGTACTCCATCACGAAGTAGTGGTATCCGCCCGCCTCGCCGACGTCGAACGCCTGGGCGATATTGCCGTGATTCAGCTTGGCGGCCGCCTTGCCCTCGCGATAGAACCGCTCGACGTAATCGGCGTTCTCCGAGAGGCGGCGCGGGAGCACCTTGATCGCCACCAGTCGATCCAGGCTGATCTGGCGGGCCTTGAACGTGGTCGCCATCGCACCGGATCCGAGCTTGCCGAGAATCTGGTAGCCCGGAATCTGCCGCCCCTTGCGCGATTCCTCGATCTGCGACTGGAGGCGTTCGATCTGCGAAGGGGTGACGACCCGGTCTTCCACCAGGACCGAGGCGAGGGTCTGGTTGCTCGGATCGCCGCTGGAGTATTTCTCGATGCAGCGGTCGACCTCTTCCTGCGTGGCGAGTCTGCGTTCCACGACCAGGCGGCCCAGTTCCGTCTCCATGGACGGGGCAGCGTTGTTACCGCTCTCTGCAGTCATCCGTTACCTGATTCGAACATGAGGTGGATCGGAACATA
>CAZFPT010000249.1:0-4154 GCA_964521005.1 uncultured Planctomycetaceae bacterium
GGTCTTCCGGGAACTCGCTCATGTGGTCGGCTACGCCGTCGGCGGTGTGCCCCATCTGCACGACGACGTCGCTGGCGATGTCCGGATGGAAGATGGTCGTATTGTTTGGCTTGGCCAGCAGGGCCTCGGGGAGGGGTTTGCCGACTTTGCGGGCGTCGATGTCCAGGGCAGCGACGATTTCGATATCGCCCGGGGTGTATCCGCCGAGTGTCGGGTGGGCCAGCCCGACGTGGGCGTCGGGGCTGTTCGCGGCGAACTGCTCGCGGTAGTAATGGATGCCCTGCACCAGGGAAGAAGCACAATTCCCCACACCTGCGATTGCCACGCGAATCTTGCTCATCGAATCCGTCCTGTCTTGAGGAAACGTTGTCTGCCAGCGGTCAGCCCGGCCTGTGGGCCAAGGGATTTGACAAGTTTAGCCGTCCGCGGCGAGGCAGACAAGGGGCTTTTGCCGGCAACCATGGAAGTGCTGCATCTCCGTTCGCCTTGCTCAGGTGACGCGTGATTCGCGGCGGAACTCGGTGGGCGTCAGGCCGGTGGCGTCCTGGATGACCGGCGCGAGGTGCTGTGCATAGCGGAAGCCGCACCGCGTGGCGATCTCGGCGATGGGCAGGTCGGTCTCGCGGAGCAGTCGGATTGCCTGGGCGGTGCGGGTTCGGCGGATTTCCTCTGCCGGCGTGCAGTTCAGTGCCCGGCGGAACCGGCGTTCCAGCGTGCGTCGGGACACCTCCAGGTCGCCGGCGACCCCGGGGACCTGAATGCCGTCGGTGGCGTGCTGGTGGATGTACTCCAGGGCGTTGGCCACGAGGGGATCGTCGATGGCCATCACGTCCGTCGAGCGGCGGGTGACCACCCCGACGGGCATCACCAGGACGGGCGCCTTGGGCGGGGTTCGCCCGTCCATGAGCGAATCGAGCATCTCGGCGGCCTGGTAGCCGACGCGCTCGGCGTTGATATCCACGCTGCTCAGCGGCGGGGAGGACAACTCGCAGGTGAGCGGGTCGTTGTCGACGCCGACGATGGCCACGTCGTGTGGCACGCGCAGGTTGGCGTCCCGGCAGGTGGACATGGCGAGGTAGGCCAGGTGGTCGGTCACCGCGAAGACCGCCACCGGAACGGCGACGCCCTCCAGCGTCTGCCGGAGATCCCGCCGGTACTCGATCGGGTGTACCTTGTTGCTGTAATCCACATTGTGGACGTGACACTCGGCGTCGGGACGGACATCCCGGACGGTGTGCTCGAAGCCCTCGAGACGTCGGCGGGAGAACGCCTTGCCCGACGCGTGGACCACCACGAAGCGGGTGAATCCCCGGTGCAACAGATGCTGGGCAGCCAATCGACCCACGGCATGGTCGTCCGCACGAACCGTGGGGAAGGGCGGATGTTCCATCGTGCCCGAGATATTCACCACGGGCATGTCGAGTTTCTGGAGTTGCTCCATCTCGGACGGCTGGGTTACCTGGGCGATGATCCCGTCGGGTTGGCCGACCGGTATCGGGGAGATCGCCAGTTTCTCCGTGTTCGGGCCTCCGAAGAACTCCCAGTCTCCGTGCAGCCTGGAGTACTTCGCGATCCCCAGCAGATCGCCCCGTGAGTGGGCGTACGAGACCGCCAGGCGAAGCTCTACCGCCTTGCGGGCAACGCCCCCGTCGTTCCCGTTCCGTTGTTTGTTTCTGTTCCCGTTCATGACGCACAATTATACGGAGTCGTCGCAAAGTAGTCCATACCCAAAATGGGGAGTCGAATGCGTACGAAATGGGAGAATGGGGGCTTGGGGCTCGAAATCTTCTTTGTGGGGGTCTATCCTCTTACCGGTTGGATTCAGCACGGGCTGGGTCTGCTCGTTTTCCGCCGGGAGCTGTCATGATTTCTGATACCGTTCGTAACGAAGCACTCCGCCGCCTCCGTCAGCGCCATGAATCGCCCACGCAGCGGCGAATGCGTCAGCAGCGGGATTCGTTCGTGGCTGTGGTGTACTGGCAGCCGGGCGACTACAGCGTGGACGTCCTGCGCGACGAGTTCCGGCGGATGGTGGGACTGGGCTACAGCGCCGTCCGCTTTCACACCGCCGACCCGGAGGAAATCCGGCCGGGCCAGTGGGATTTCCGCCGAGCGGACGAATGGTTCGGGGCGGCCGAGGATGCGGGGATCGGGGTGATCTGGCATGTCCCGTGGATTCGCCCGTCCCGGGCGATGCTCACCAGGCACGGCCTGACGGAGGACGAATTCGCCATGCTCTGGCCGGACGAGGAATCGTACCGATCGGCCATCGCCGAGCACGTCACGCCGATCATTGAGCGGTATCGCGACCACCCGGCCTTGCTGGGCTATGGCGGCCCGGGCGAGCCGGCGCCGGCCAACGGAAATCTCGCAGCCGAGTACGATCAGCTCCGTTTCGCGCGCTGGCTGGAGGAGCAGTACGCGACCGTCGAGGCCCTCGACGCCGCCTGGAACCTCTACCCGGAGAAGGGCAAGCCCGTTGCCGAAAGCTTTGACGACGCATGGGAAGTGCTGGAAGGGTTCGACGCCGACCCGGAGATCAGCGGCGTACATCGGGCGAAGGTCAACTACGGGGCAGGGCGAGATCTGCTCCGCTACTTCGCGGACAAGATGAACGCACGGGTCCGGCACCTCGCCGATCACATCCGCAGCCTCGACGACGAGCACATGGTCATCCTCGGTTCGCACCAGCTGCACGCCAACCAGGCGCAGCTGCGGTGGAACTTTTCGGACTGGGCGTCGGCTGCCGACGTCTACATGAGCTCGATCCACCTGTCGTGGCACTTCGAGTTGGCCGCCGGCGAGGTGGACCGCCCCGTCTACATGCAGGCCAAGCTCACGAACGACTACTTCAAGGGCGGGCATACCTCCGCTTACGAAACCACCGGCGGGGCGGTGCAGTATTCCGGGGGCTATCCCAACGCGATGTCGGCCGGCCAGATGCGACGATTCATGCTCAGCTACCTCGCCGCGGGCAACGAGAGCATCGCCTTCTGGACGTGGAACCATCGTCCCGGCGGCTGGGAGAGCGGCGAATACGGGATGACCACGCTGTCCGGCAAGCTCGCGCCCTGGGCGCGCGAAGGCGGCGAGATCGCCCGGGCGATGGACCGCTGGAAGGACGAGATCTGGTCGGCCGACCAGGAACCGCGCGTGGGCATCGTCGAGGACTGGGACACCGAGGCGATTCTCTGTTTCGAGCCCGAACGTCACGATCTGCAGGCGGGGCTGGGTCGATTCGCAAAAGGCACAGCCTTGCAGGCCTCGCGGGCGCGCATCGGCGCGTCGCGGGCGATGATCAACGCCCAGGTCCCGTTCCAGTACGTTACCGCCGGCGAGATCCGCGACGGGCTGGGCCCGGTCTGGCCGGTGCTCTACGCGCCGCACACCCGGGCGATGAGCGACGAGACCATCGACGCCCTCGTCGAGTACGTGCAGTCCGGCGGGCGACTCATCGCGGACGTGCAGTTCGGCTTCCAGGATTGCTGGGGCAAGGTGCGCCCCGCCGGGCCCGGCAGCAGAGTGGAGTCGCTGTTCGGGGCGTGGGTGGATGTCATTCACGACACACGCACCGAAGCGATGCAACTGAACGGGGCGAGCATCGAGGGCTTTTTCGGCGACGTCGAGGTGACCGACGCCCGCGTGCTGGCACGGTTCGCCGACGGGCGGGTCGCCATCACCGAGCATCAACTCGGGACGGGGTCGGCTGTCCTGATCGGCTTCGACGCCGGCAGGATGTGTCACACCCCCGGCCAGGATGAGATCGAACGGTTGCTGGCGGAGCTGGTCACCGTCGGCGCGACGCCCGCCTGGCGGTGCTCGGCGCCGATGGCGTTCCGCCTGCGGGCGGGCAAAGCCGACCACTACTTCCTGCTCAACGACGGATCGGCCGCCACTGCACTGCTGCACGTGTGGGACGCCGAATACGCCGCCGGCGTCGATGCCGTCACCGGCGAGCCGATCGACGTAGCCGGTACGCTGGCGATCGATCTGCCGGCCCGCAGCGGGCGGTGGATTCGCTTCGCCGCCGAATAAACCCAGCCACACAAGGGCTATGGGCAGAGAAGCGACAAAGCAGCGACGCGTGAATCGCGACGCGCGACAAGTGGTCAATCGCATTTGAAGCCCCATGGTGAGCTCCGCGAACCGTGGGG
>CAZFPT010000250.1:0-4110 GCA_964521005.1 uncultured Planctomycetaceae bacterium
GAATCTGCCTGTCGGCAGACACGGCCTGGAAGGCCGTGCGACGTTAGGCGTCCTACGGTCGCTTAACGCCCCGCCGGGGCTTACAGAGGCGTACAGGGCGTCTGAGGGCATGCTGAGGCAGTGCGGTTACGCTCGTTCTGAGGCAGTGCGGTTCTGAAGCGTCTACCGCATCGCGGTTCTCCCCCACTCGCTGAAACGTGAAATGTGGAATGTTGCGGTTCCCTGTCGGAGGGACGTTGGGTCTACTTCGGTGAGTTTCACTGGCATACGGCCTCAGCGGCGACGGTCAACGACCGATCACCGAATCGCTGCCGGCCGGGGGGTTGGCCTCGCGGGCGTCGGGCCGATGGGGTATGATGGCGCCATGGACCGCTGGATCCTACACGTCGACATGGACGAGTTCTTCGCGGCGGTGGAGAAGCTCGACTGTCCTTCGTTGGTGGGCAAGCCGCTGCTGATCGGGGGCGATGCCCGCCGTCGCGGAGTGGTGAGCACCGCCAGCTACGAAGCCCGCGAGTTCGGGTGTCATTCGGCCATGCCTATGGCCACTGCGGTTCGGCTGTGCCCGCAGGCGATCGTGCTGCCGGTCCGTGGCAAGCGATACCGGGAAATCAGCGACCAGATCCAGAGCATCTTCCGGCAGTTCACGCCGCTGGTCGAGCCGCTGAGCATTGACGAGGCGTTCCTGGACCTTACCGGCTGCGAGCGTCTTTGGGGATCGGCGGCCAAGACGGGTCGCCTGGTCAAGGAGCGTATCGGCGAGGAGGTCGGCCTGAGTTGCAGCGTCGGCGTCGCGCCGAACAAGTACCTGGCCAAGCTCGCCAGTGAGTTGGACAAGCCCGACGGGCTGACCGTGATCCCACCGGGCCGCATCCACGAGATACTCGATCCGCTGCCGGTGCGCCGGGTCTGGGGCGTGGGCCCGGCCGCTGCCAAGAAGCTCCAGCGGCTCAACGTGCAGACCATCGGCCAGCTCCGTCGGACGGATCCGGACCTGCTGGCCGGGCAGTTCGGCTCGTCGGCCGAGCATCTGCTCGCGCTGGCAGAGGGGCGGGATTGTCGCCCCGTGACGCCCGACCATCGGGCCAAGAGCATCGGGACGGAGACCACGTTCGCCCGGGACGTGGACGACGTGGACGTGCTGCTGGGGACGCTGCTGGGGCAGGTTGAGGACGTCGGTCGACGGCTGCGACGGCACGGTCTGGGGGCGCGGACGGTGACGTTGAAGATCCGCCACGGAGACTTTACGACGCGGACACGATCGGCCAGCTTCGAGCAGCCGACCCATTCCACGGAGGCGATCTGGAAGCAGGCCCGCGCCATCTTTACAGCATGGTCCGAGCTCGCGTTCTGTCCGCTTCGGTTGTTGGGCGTGACGGCCTCCAACCTGGGCCGGCAGGATGGGCAGCTTTCCCTCTGGGACGCGCCCGCCGGCCAGCGCGACAGCCAACTGGATCGGGCCATGGACACGATCACCGAGCGGTTCGGCGAGTCGGCCATCCGCCGCGGCGGGACGCTCGGATCGGGCGGCGACGGGTGATCGGCAGACGTCCCCGGTCGCGCGGGCTGGGCTGATCCTTGTCTCTCGGCCTGGAATAGCGTACGATTGCTGCTGTAGCTGGGGCGTTCGGGCGCAAACTGAGGAGAATCGCCATGACCCGTCGTATCGCATTGAGCCGCAACACTCTGATCCTGATTCTGGTTCTGGTCCTGGGCGCAATCGGTTCGGTCGCCGGCGACGAGGAGGTGCCGCTGATTCCAAGTTACGGCGAACTGCATCACGATTTCGGTACGATGCGCCGGGTCCTTCAGGAAGGGGAGTACGAGCGGGGCATTCAGTGGTTCCAGGATCACGTGGACGACCCGGGCAAGCTGACGTTTCAGCTGAAGCGGGGCTATCACGTTTCGGTGCGGCGCGCGGCGCTGTCGGTACTGGCGTCACTCCCTGCCGAAGGACGGAAGGTGTATCACCGCCTGTACGACGAGGAGGCTTCATCGCTGTACGCCGTCGCCGCGAAAGAAATGGACGCCTCCGCCTTGGAGGAGGTCCATGCCCGCTATCCGATGACGACGGCCTCTCGCCAGGCAGCGAGGCTGTTGGGGGCGATCGCCATGGACCGCAGCCGCTTCGGCGCGGCGATGTGGTGGTGGCAAAGGGCGGCAGCGCTGGCAGCCGGCAGCGACGCCGAAGGACCGCTGGTGGCCCGGATCGCCGTGGCGGCCCACCTGGCGGGGCGGACCGACGTGGCGGAACTCGCGGCCGGGCGGGTGAAGAAGGAATTCGCCGACGTCTCGGTCCGATGGGGCGGCCGATCGCGGACGCTTCCGGAACTGGTGGAAGACCTCCAAAGTCTGCCCTCGCGACCCGTAACCAAGGTCGCCCAGGGCTGGCCCACCGCCAACGGCCGGGATGCCGGCTGGGGGTGGACGCCGGCGGTCGGCAGGACGAAGCTTGGTGACTTGCAGTGGTGCCATCCCAAGCGGTTCGCGACCGCCGACGAGAACGCCAACGTGCTGAAATCGCTGGCCGGCCGAACGCCGATTGATCGGACCTATCCGCGCCCTTCACACTCGGACTGGAAAGTGACAATGTCCCGCGGTTTGATTCGGGGGACCTTTGACTGGGGCAACAAGAAGCGCGTCGTCGAGATCCCGCCAGTGATTCGGCCGATTGTCTGCGGCGATCGGGTGATCGTTCGAACCGACGACGGAGTCATCGCACGGCGCCTCGGGGACGGCAAGGAGCTCTGGTCTGCTCGCGTGGGGCTGCACCGGCGGATCGGCGGGGGACGCTACGGTATGACAAGGCTCGCGGAGGAAGGCTGGTACAAGATTGCCTCCGACGGTGAACGGATGTACGTGATGGGCGAGATGCTGCCCACCGTCGCGATCAAGCTTCCTCGGGCCGGGCAGATGAAAGAGATCAAACCGAAGCACAGAGACACTTCCACTCTGTTCTGCATTTCGCTGAAGGACGGCGAAGTTCTCTGGCGCGTCGGGCATGGCGTCAAGGACAGCCCTGCCGAGATGCAAATGATGAAGTTTCACACTGCTCCGCTGGCAGCGAACGGGCGAGTGTATGCCTTGACGTTTCGTCGGAGCTTCGGGCAGTTCAACCTCACCTGCTTCGACCCGGAAAACGGGCGACTGCTCTGGGACAGAATGGTCAGCCAGATCCCGCGAGGCCACGGAAGCTCCTGGAGAAACATTCACGCCTTCGTAAGCGGGACCGCTCCGTCCCTGTTCGCCGGACGGGTCGTTGTGTGTACCAACGCCGGGGTCATCGGGGCGTTTGACGCCCACAACGGCCGACCGATCTGGCTGCGAGAGTACGCCACCCCCATGTCCGACCGCGGGGGGAGAACAGAGTTGAAGAACCGACGGGTCAATCCGGTGGTTTTGGCCGGCGAAGTCGCAGTGACGCTGCCGTACGATTCTGACCGGGTGTTGGCGTGCGATTTCAACAGCGGGAAGCTTCTCTGGACCGTCAATCGCGGCCGGGCGCATCGCCTGACGGGTCTGCGAGATGATCGCGTCCTGCTCACCGGCGACGCCGGCTGGAGGCTGCTGCGGAGTTCGGACGGGAAGGTGCTCGCCTCGAACGATTCGACCCCGGTTCACGGCAAGCCTGCCGTCACGCGGGAGGCTGCCTGGATGTCCGCCAAAGACGGGCGACTGCTGCGTCTGGAGATCGACAGTGGCGAGGTGTCGTCGGTGGGACGAATCTCACGCGGCATCCTGGGGAATCTTATCGTGGTCGACGGAAAGCTGGTGGCCGCCAACGCTGCGGGGGTGTGCGTCTATCGCCTGGACCGGGATGGTTCGGCGGACTGACGCCGCCCGGCGATTGACTCACCGCCGTAGGGCTCGCAACTTGTTGCGGGCGAAATCACAGGTCGGTGCGGAACAACCGCTTTTCGGAACTTGTTATTCGGAGTTTGCTTCTTTCGCTTCTCTACCCCCACCTTTCGCTTCGCTCAAGATGGGGCTTCAATGATACTCCGGGCACCCGTGGTTGAGGGTGAAGACCGTAGGGCCGGCAACGTGTTGCGGGTGAAATCGCTGGGGCGGATTCTTGCTTGCATTTCCAGAGACAGAGCGGTACTATGT
>CAZFPT010000251.1:0-4109 GCA_964521005.1 uncultured Planctomycetaceae bacterium
TGGGGTCGGCCGTCGTCCTGGTCGTAGGGTCCGCCTTCCTGCACCCGGCCGCAGACTTCCAGACGCTCGATGGAATCGGCTTTGCCGGTCATCGGGTCGATCGACGCGATCACGCCGGAGAGTCTCGGGTCGCCCGTGGCCACCTCGAAATGCGTGGGCATGGACGTGGTCAGGAAGCTCAGCACGCGGTCCTTGCGTCGTCCCAGGACGCTGTCGTACGGGCCGGTCATGCCCACGTCGGAGATGAAGGCGGTGCCCTTGTCCAGCACGCGGTAGTCCGCCGTCGGCACGTGGGTGTGCGTACCGAACACGACGCTCGCCCGCCCGTTGAGGTGCCATCCCATCGCGATCTTCTCGGAGGTCGCCTCGGCGTGGAAGTCGACCACGCGCATTTTCACGTCGTCGGCGGTTCGGCTGCAGAACTCGTCCACCGCCGCCCAGGGCGAGTCGTTGGAGCCCATGAACATCTGCCCCAGCACGCTGCAGACCCCCACGCGATACTGGCCGGACTTGGTGGGCACGATGGTCCACCGCTTGCCGGCCGCCGCTTTGGAAAGGTTCATCGGGCGGACGATCTGCTCGGATGTTTCGAGCATCTGGGTGATCTCGCGCTTGCGATAGACGTGGTCGCCCAGGGTGACGACGTCCACGCCGTATTTCAGGAGCTTATCGAAAATCTGCGGGGTGATCCCGCTGCCGCCCGCGGCGTTCTCGGCGTTGCAGACGACCAGATCCAGCTCGTGCTCGTCAATCAGTCGTTTGAGATGGTCGGCTAGCACACCCCGACCGGCTTTGCCGACGACGTCGCCTATGCACAGAATATTGACAGCCATGGTCCTGCCGCGCTTTCTAGCCCCCGCTTTTGTGGCATTGTACGCTCGTCCCTCGCGTGGTATGGGCTTTCAGCCCATGCATTTGTTCTTTTTTCTGCTCTGGCCGGGGCATTCACGTCGCGTTCGGCGGGTTTCCCTGCCGGGTGGCGGACACGGGCAGGATGCCCGTGCAACGGCCTGTCGCGCTACGCGAAATCGCCGGCGGCGATGTACTCGCGGAAGGCCGCCAGCAGTCGGCCGGTGATCGGGCCGGGCTTGCCGTTCCCGATGGATTTTCCGTCCACGCTGGTGACCGCGATGACCTCTGCTGCCGTCCCGGTCAGGAAGCACTCGTCGGCGGCCAGCAACTGCTCGGGCGTGAAGGATTCCTCCCGCGTCTCGATGCCCAGCCCGTCGGCCAGCTCCAGCACCGTCTGCCGGGTGATGCCGTGAAGGATGTTGTCCTCCGGCGGCGGGGTTTTGACGACGCCATCGGCGACGATGAAGATATTGTCGCCCGTGCACTCGGCGACGTGGCCCATCTCGTTGAGCATGACGGCCTCGGCGAGTCCGGCGTCGATCGCCTCGATCTTGGCGAGGATGTTGTTGAGGTAGTTGCAGCTCTTGATGGACAAGTCCAGGCTGGCTGCCCCGATGCGGCGGGTCTTAGCGATGATCACGCCCATGCCCTTTTCGTACATCTCGGGCGGATACAGCGCGATGTTGGAGACGATGATGAACACCGACGGCGGCGCGCAGATCATGGGGTTCAGTCCCAGCGTGCCGGCCCCTCGCGTGGCGACCATGCGGATGTAGCCATCAACCTGCTCATTGGCGGCGATCGTCCGCTCCATCGCCTCGACGATTTCCTCGCGGGAGTAGGGCAGCGCCAGACGGATCTTGCGGGCGGACTCGTAAAATCGGTCCACGTGATCCCGGCAGCGGAAGATCTTGCTGCCGTAAATGCGGATGCCCTCGAACACGCCGTCGCCGTAGAGCGTGCAGTGATCAAACACCGAGAGCTTCGCCTCGGACTCGTCGACCAGTTGTCCGTCGATCCAGACCTTCATGTCATCTCCCATCGTTGCTCGACAGCCCTGGATGATACCCCTGCGGGCTTCTTTGGGCAACGCCTCAGGCGGAATTCATCTTTCCCCTCGCGGGGTTTTCCGTACAATTCTCCCAGGTAACCCCATGGCAGAACAGAAACGAACCATCCGATTCAAGGGAAACGTCCAGGGCGTGGGCTTCCGCTACAACACCGTCCGCGCCGCCGACGGCTACGACGTGACCGGCTACGTCAAGAACCTTCCGGACGGCACGGTCGAATGCGTCGCCGAGGGAGAGGCGAAGGAAATCGATGCCTTCGTCGAGGAGCTCTCCCGACGCATGGGCGGGCACATCCGCAATACTTCCCAGCAGACCAGCGAGGCGACGGGACGGTATGACTCGTTCGGAATCCGGTACTGACTCACCCGGCGGCGGGGCCGCTGCAGGAGACCCACCGGGCGCGGTCCCTCTGAGCCCTGCCGGGGTGACCTGGCTGGGATTGGCCATCAATGCTGTGCTGGGCATCGCGAAAATCGCCGGCGGGTTGGTGTTTCATTCCCAGGCGATTCTCGCCGACGGCGTTCACAGCGCCACCGACCTGGTGACCGACGCCGCCGTCCTGACCGGCCTGAAATACTCCGACAATCCCGCCGACGGCTGTCATCCGTATGGCCACCGGCGGATCAGCACGCTCGTGGCGATGTTCGTGGGCCTGCTCCTGCTGGGCGCCGGGGCATGGATCGCCGTCGACTCGCTCCGGACGCTGCAGGAACAGGAACACTCCCAGAAATCCCTTTGGCTGCCGCTTCTGCTGGCGCTGGGGACCATCCCGCTCAAGGAGATCCTCTTCCGCCTGACCCGACGGGTCGGCGAGCAGAGCGGGAACCTCTCGCTGAAGGCGAACGCGTGGCATCACCGGTCGGACTGCTTTACCTCGCTGGCGGCGGCTGCGGGCATCGGCGGGGCGTGGATCGGCGGGCCGTCCTGGGCGTTTCTCGACCACGTGACGGCGGTGCTTTTGGTGGGGTTCCTGGCGGTGGCAGCCGTCCGTATCGTGTATGAGTCTGCCTCGGAGTTGATCGACGCCTCTCCCGGCGAGGACGTTCTGGAGCAGATTCACGAACTCATCGACGACACTCCGGGCGTGGAGGACTTCCACGCCGTGCGGGCTCGCGAGGTGGGCGGTCAGCTGGAGATGGACATGCACGTGCTCGTTCAGCCGAACCTGACGGTGCGGGAGGGACACGATATCGCCACCGCGGTCAAGCGGAAGCTGATGAACTCGTCGCTGAGCTTCGCCGAAGTGGTGGTCCACATCGAGCCGGCCGAAGCGTCCGCCGGGCACCCAGCCGGCGACGTCGCTACCGCCGCAGCCCTGCCAGACCGCGATTGAAGGGCTTCTCGGCGTCGAGGGCGTCGTGGATGAATGTGCGGAATCGGCTGGCGGGCGACCCCCATTCCTCGTGAGCGTCCATTTCCGCCAGTGCGTCGGCGGCAGAGAGCCCCTTGCGATAGAAGATCCGGAAGGCGTCCTTGACCTGGGCGCGGTCCTCTTCGGAGACATCCGGCGCCCGGCGCAGGCCGACCATGTTCAACCCGGCGATGCGTGAGATTTCCGTGGCGATGGTGTAAGGGGGCGTATGCATGGCCGCCCCGCTGAGCCCCTGGAGCATCACCCGTTCGCCCACCCAGGTGAACTGGTGTACGCAGGCTCCGCCGGCCAGCACGGCTGCGCGTTTGACGGTGCAGTGACCGGCGAGCATCACGCCGCTGGCGAGGATGACTTCATCTTCGACGATGGCGTCGTGTCCGGCGTGCGAGCCGGCCATCCAGTAGGTCATGTTGCCCACGCGGGTCGCCCCGCCCGGTGTGGTGGCCCGGGAGATGGTGACGTTCTCGCGGAAGACGTTCTGGTCGCCGACGCGAAGGAAGCTCTGGGTGTTCGGCGTGAACTTCAGGTCCTGAGGCCAGCCGCCCAGCGAGCAGAACGAATCCACCAGGTTGCATTCTCCCAGCGTGGTGTACCGCCGGATGATGCTGTGAGACCGCACGACCGTTCCGGCACCGAGGGTGACGTCGCGTTCGATTACGCAGAAGGGCCCGATCTCGACGTCGTCGGCCAGTTGCGCCTCACCATGTACGATCGCGGTGGGATGAATCCTGGGCATGGGTCGAATCCTTTCTATCGAGCGGGTATTGTATCAACCGAGCTGCGCGAGGCGAGGGTTTTCGTCGCTGCCGAGACCG
>CAZFPT010000252.1:0-4070 GCA_964521005.1 uncultured Planctomycetaceae bacterium
AGCCCCATCTTGAGCCGGTCCTGAGCTTGTCGAAGGGCGAAGCGAAAGGTGGGGGCAAACAGCGAACATCCAAATTCCAAATCACAGGTTCCAAGGAGTGATCGTTCCACATCGCCCCGCGATTCCGCCCGCAACAAGTCGCGGGCCCTGCGCCTGAACCCGATGCCGCGGCAGGAAGCTGGACGCTCAAGAGCGGAGAGTGAATCGCACCGGCTGGGTGACCCATGCGACGACGGGTTCGCCGTCGCGCCGCGCCGGCCGAAAGCGGGCGCGTTTCATGGCGCGGATGGCTTCGGCGTCCAACGGGGCCACGCCGGAGGACTCCTCGATCTCCACAGCCCCCACGCTGCCATCGGCCAGCACGCGCACCCGAAGCACCACCACGCCCTCCTGCCGGCGACGAACACACCGAGGCGGGTAACGCGGGGCGGGCGGGTCCTTCAAGGTCGCGTCGCGAACGCCCTGCTCATCACTCCTCGACGCGACGACGGGGGAAGACGCCTCAGCCCGCTGGGCGACCTCCTGACGAACGTCGCGAGGCACCGTTGGCAGCGGGACGTCCAGCCTCGCCATCCCGTCGACCGGCGCCGGTGGGGCTGGGTCGCCGGCAGGTTCCGCCCGCGCTCCGGGTCGATGGTCGGTCGCTGCCGCCAAAGGCCGGGCCGCTTCCGCCGTAGCCGGGGGCATCTCCAGCGAGACGGGCCTGACCGCCTTGGCGTCGGCAGGAATCGCCCGCGCAGCGTCCGCCGGGGCAGAGGCGGACGCCGTCACGGGCTCGGGGAGATCGGCCGGTTTCGGCTTGTACGTCGGGCGGGGGTCGGACGGGGGCGGCGAAACCGCCTCCGGCGGTGGAAGAATCGTCAGGGTGATCTCCCCGCCGGAGACCTCCAACCTGGGAGGGGTGGTCCAGCGATCATCCATGTCGATCGCCGGGCCGCGCAGCGCGCAGGCCGACCACAGAAGCGTGTGGGCGGCGAGGCTCAGGCCCCACCCCGCCAACACGGCAAGGCGGTGCGGTCGGCAGCGCGCTGTGCACAAGGGTCGTCTCAGAACTTCACCTCCATGCCGATCTTGAGGTTCGCACCGGGCTGGTTCACGCCGGACCCGTGAATGCGGTAGTCGCGGTTGGTGATGTTCTCCACACCGGCCCAGACGTTCACGTTCTTGTTCACGCGCCACCCGCCGCGCAGGTCGATCACGTCGTAGCCCGGTGTCCCGCCCGGCGGGATGCGCTGGGTGTCGCCCTGGTCTCGCGTGGACAGCTCATCGGCCCTGCCTGTGATGGTCCAGACCGCCTCGGCCCAGAGATCGCCGTCGGGATGCTCCCAGCGAACGCCCACGCGCCCGGTGGGGGGCATCAGTCGGCTGAGCGGCTCGTCCCGCTTGATCGGGGCGGACGTCGGGAACGTCGATGCCTCCCCGTACAACCAGGTGAAATCGCCGAAGACCGCCCATTCGTCGTGGACCTGCACCTTACCGGCGAACTCCACGCCGTGAACGAACCCCTTGCCGACATTCTTCTTGGTGACCTCGGTCTCTCCGCCGACGATGTTGCCGGTCGGCGTGCGCAGGATCATGTCGTCAATGCACGTGTAGTAGTAGCCCACCTGCCCCGAGAAGCGGTCCCAATCGACCTTCACGCCCGCCTCGGCGGTGATGTATCGCTCGGGGTCCAACCCCGGGGCGGGAATCTCGAATTCGCCCGATCGCGCCGAGTCGTGCCGCGCCACGTCCGAGAGGTTCGGCGCCCGAAAGCCCTGCGACACGCCGCCGAAGAGGGCAACCCGCTCCTGGGGATCCACGAACCACCGCAGCCGGGCACTGCCCACCAGGGCGTCCCAACTGTCGTTGACGGCCATGTCGCCGCCGGTGTCGGGGTTCTCGACGTTGTTCGCCTTGGCCCGGGCGTAGGTGTACCGCCCGCCGAGGGTGAGCATCGCCCGCTCGCCGATGGGCATCTCGTTCTGGACGAAGGCGCCGATCAGGTCGTAGCTGGCGTCGTCGCCGACGGGGCCCTGAATGCCCTCGCTGGCGAAGCTGCCGTCGGCGGCGTAGCTCCGCTGGAAGCTGTGTACGCAGTCGTGATACCACTCAGCCCCGTAGGTCCACTTGCCGATCGGCGAGGGCGAAACGAACTGGGCCGAGAGACCCAGCGTGTGGACGTCGAATCCCTGGTGGTCGCGTCGGCCGTCGGCGCGGAGACGCTTGCGGTGCTCGCCGGTGTACTGGTAACTGCCGGTGATCTGGAACTCGTCCAGGAACCCGCCGATGTCTTTTCGCCGGTATCGCAGGTAGCTGACGGTATGATCCTGGTCGAAGACGCGCTGCAGCTCGCTGCCGACCGTCGTGCCGCGCCAAGAGAGGCCGTGGACGGTTTTGTGGGTGCGCCAGATGTCGTTCTGCGAGAGGTCGTAGAAGGCGAAGGTCAACTCGTCATGCGGGCTGATACGGTAGAGAATCTTCACGTCGCCGGTCCACTCGTCGTAACCGGTGTGCTCCTGCGGGCCGACGAACCGCCCGCCGTCGACGTCGCCGAAGTGTTTGAAGGTCCCGCCGACCAGGATCGCCAGTTCGTTGCCCCAGCTGGCGGCGTACTCCGCCCGCACCGAATGGCTTCGCTCGGCCGAGGCGTAGCGGTAGATCAACCTCCGCTCCTGCTGGAAGCCCTCACCCCAACCCAGCCAGCCTCGCGTGATGGCGTTGACGGCCCCGCCGATGGCGTCGCTGCCGTACAGCACCGACCCCGGACCCTTCACCACTTCCAGCCGATCGATCACGTACGGGTCCACGGTGTTCCAGTACTGGTTCGGGCCCGGCCGATAGACCGAATTGTTCAGGCGAACGCCGTCGAGCATCAGCAGCGTGCGGAAACTCGTAAACCCGCGGATGTACGGCGACCCGTGGCCGTGGGCGGTCTTCTGAACCATCACGCCGGGGACCTCGTCCAGCGCTTCGGGCATCGTTCGCGGCTGACGGTTGCTCTGGAACTCGCCCAGGGCAACACGATCCACCATGTACGGCGCCTCGATGCCCGCGATCTCATTGCGGGTGGCCGTCACCACCACTTCGCGCAGCCAACTCTGCCGCTCGGCGGGTTTTTTCTCGGCGTTGACGGCCGCATTGGCGTCCGCCTCGCCCTGCGCGTAGGCCCCTGTACACAGCAACATCCCAACCAACAATCCCGCCGCTACTCGACCCGTTCGGTACGTCATGCAATCGTCCCTTTCCTTTGTTTTGCCTGCACCGGCCCCGTCGCCTCCGACGCGTCGGGACACAAACATCCACAAGCAACCTCCATGCCAAAACGAAATCCGTGCACGAGCACATGTAAGCCCTTTTACATCAATACTGTTGCTGAAAACCTGAGTGGATAACCTCATCCAATTGCACATGCGCGCAGCCTCGATGCACACGATGTGTGCAAAGGCGGCCATGGCGAGATGAACTGGAGCCCGCGGATGATCCGGGCCGACGACAGGCGGCCTTTCGGCAGGACCACAGTCGTCCTTTTCGACGGCCAAGCCGAAACCCGAGAGCTGAGCGAGGACGAACTGGGCCTGGAACACTTCAATCCGCTCTGGTCGGAGTGACCGGTTGCCTCGCCCCGCGATTGTGCCCTGGCAATCTGGCCGCTGCGCTTGCATCGTCGTGACGGCCGGGTATGATGGATCGCCGACGCACGCGTAGCTCAATTGGATAGAGCATCGGTCTTCGGAACCGAGGGTTGGGGGTTCGAGTCCCTCCGCGTGTAGTCCACGAAGGGACCTGCCATGGCGGGTCCCTTTTTCATGGGGCGTTCGTCGAGGGCTGCCTCGGCCGGCACGGGCGAGTTTTTGCCTCAACACCCCTTGACCTGCAGGCCGATCCGAGTACACTGACGGGTCTGAGGCCGACGCGCTTTTCCCGATACGCTCGGCCGACGACGACAGCACCACCGGGGCGTAGCTAAGCCCCCATGGGACTGTTGCGAGAGCCGCAAACGGCCACCGCGACAGACCCCCAACGACATTTTGACGCAAGCACCGGGGCGTAGCTCAGCTTGGCAGAGCGCTTCGTTCGGGACGAAGAGG
>CAZFPT010000253.1:131-4064 GCA_964521005.1 uncultured Planctomycetaceae bacterium
CCCTTGTCGCTTGTCGCGATTCGCGCGTCGCTGCTTTCTGCTTCTCTACCCCCCCCTTTCGCTTCGCTCAAGACAGGGCTTCAACTGCACATCAACCCCTTGTCGCTTGTCGCGATTCGCGCGTCGCTGCTTTCTGCTTCTCTACCCCCCCTTTTCGCTTCGCTCAAGATGGGGCTTCAGCGTCGTTTCACCGCGTGTCGCTGGTTACTCCACCTTGTCGGCCTCAATCGGTCGGGGTTTTCTCGATGGTTGTTCCGTCCCTCAGGTGGACCACTGCGCGCAGGGCGGCCGGCTCGGCGGGCGTCCATGCGTGAGACATCCAGTTGTTCTTCGCGTGGAGGAAGAACGGTTCGTCCCAGCTTCGACCGATGAGCCTATCGCCCTCGATGAACTCGACGTGGTCGATCGTTTCCGGCTGCAGGCTCGCCAGGCGAGGCCAATACTGCCCACCCACGGTCCATCGCGGATCGATTCCCTGCAGCACGTATCGGTCGTCGCCGTCGGGCAGCTCCACGTCGATTCCGACGGCTTGGGCCATCCGCAACGCGAAGAAGGTGTCCTCCCCGGGCGTGATGCCCCAGTCGGCCGGCGGTTCCTGTTTGGTGATGTTGTTGTAGTAGCCCCAACTGAACCGCTCTGCCGTGGCGACCGCGAGCTGACCGATGCAGGGCGAATCCTCGTTGCACACGATGGGGCGGTTGGGGGCGGCCTGTCGGGCCCGGGCGGCCAATCGCGAGAGTTGCCCGCGCGTGCAGCCGTTGCCGTGAATGAGCACCACGTCCGAGGCGGCGGCAATCTCGGGCTCCAGCCAGTTGCCGTAGCTGGAACACCCCACAGGCCTGCCGCCCGACTGCTCGCGCGCCAGCTCGATGAGCATGGCGACGCCTTCGGGCTCGAAGAGCAGGGGATGCTTTCGGAAGGGGTCCACGTTGTGCTCGTTGGCGATCTCGATCAGGACGTTTCCGTACCCGCCGTCGCGCAGGAACGCGGCTGCGGTGGCGGTGGCATTGCGGACGGCCTTGCCGTCGGTGAGGTGGCGCGTCTGCGAGCCGTAGAAGAAACTCACGATCACGCCCATTCCGATTGCGTCGGCAGCGCGGATCAGGCGGTCCATCCGCGCGGCGTAGGCGGCGTCGAGCGTGGTCCCGTCACTGCCGTAGGGATTGTTGACGATCGAGTTGTTGTCGGTCGTGTAGCAGGGCCCGCCGCCCTGGAAGCCCACGGTGAACGCACGCAGCCCGTGGGCCTGCCAGTCCGGCAGGGCAGCGATCAGGCGGTCGGTGTTGGCGTCGGGGTCCCAGGTATCGTGCCCGAAACGGGCGAACCGCGACGGGTCGGCGGCATCGTCGAAGATGCCCTGGATGAACCGCGCGTTGAGCAGCAGCCCGTGGATGGCCTGCGGGGCGGCAGGGATCTCGCTGTAGACCGGCTTGTCGTTGATGAAGAACGAGTCGCCGCGAACGTCCAACTGAGTCTGTGACATAAAGGCCTCGATTTTTTCTGTATGGCTTCGCAGGATCTTTCAAAGGGCGAAGTCGAGTCATGCTGCGTGCACTGCTGCGTAGCCCATCGATTACGATGAATGTGGGGCGCTCCGACTGGAGAGTGTACCTTGAGCGGCGAGCGGTTTCGAGCCGGCAAGGCCGAGACCCGTGCATCGCTGGCTGGGGGTTTTGCCCGAACGAGCGGCCGAGTGGGACGTCCTGTAAATGGCGGTCGATAGGCTGCGTTCGCCGTGCGGGCTGCAGGTCGGCCGTCGTCTGCTCGCAATGGAAAGGGACACATCATGACGCATGTTGAGACCGGCCGAACGAAACGGACGATTCTGCTGACGCTGACGCTGGGGTGTGTGGTGGGCATCTTTGCGGCCCGCTTGCCGGGGGGCAGCAAGATCAGCAAGGGCAAGCAGGTCACGGTGGAGAAGAAATCGCAGCCCGAGCAGAAGACGGAGAAGCAGAAGGCAAAGAATGCGGCCGAGGGGGAGGCTGAGTGGTATTTCAAGCCGACGCGCGAGAAGGCGATGTTCGAGCAGGAGGAGTACCCGCTCACCGACGGCAGCACGTCGGCTGAGCCGATCGGCGTGATGGTCGCCTGCGAGCTTACGACAACGCCGTGCGCGTGGCATCCGCGGAAACCCGGAGAGAGGAACAAGGACCTTTCCGCGCCGAGAGAACGGCGTCTGCTGCCGCTTGATCCATCCCGCAAGGCGAGCAACCCGGATGTGAGGTTGGTCGGCCAATGGTACTGGAAGAGGCTGCGTCACGATGGCACCCACGGCGCGTACAAACGGCTGATCACCGGGCAGGAGAGTGTTGCGGATGGGTCGAACCTGAGGAAGGTGCGGCCGGCGCTGATTTACGAATGCCGCAAGCCCTCGGCCGACGAGCGTAAGCTGATGGCGAAACACGAGGTCGACCTGCAGGCTATGCCCATTGCCCTGGACGGGTTCGTGTTCATCGTCAACGAGAAGAACGCGGTCAAGGGCCTAACGCTCGAGCAGGTCCGCGATATTTACACCGGCAAGATCAAGAACTGGAAGGAGGTCGGCGGCAAGGACGCGAAGATCAACGCCTACGTCCGCAACCGCAACTCCGGCAGCCAGGAAACGATGCAGACGCTGGTGATGAAGGACCTGAAGATCACAGTCGGCCAGTCGATGATCGAGATGACGATGATCGAGATGACGATGATGGGGCCGTACAATCTCATCTCCCGCGATCCGAACGGGATCGGCTTTACCTTCGCGACGTTCCATCGGGACAGGTCCAACACGCCGAGGGTCAAGACGTTGGCCATCGGCGGCGTCGAGCCCGGGCCCAAGACGTTCGCCTCGCGGAAGTACCCGCTGACCACGGAGGTTTTGGCGGTGTGGCGCAGCGACCTGGCGGAGGACGCTCCGGGCAGGAAGGTTCTTGCGTGGCTGAAGACCAAGGCCGCCCAAAAGGCCATCTCCCGCTGCGGCTATGTGCCCTATGATAGAAAGCAGGCCGTCGAGACGTGGAAGGCATCGAAGAAAACAGCGGACGCTCTGACGCTCGAGATGAGGCAGGCATCTGCCGCCATCCACCGGGTACACTCCGGCATGGACCGCAAGACGATCGATGACGCCGTATCCGCCCTGCGGGATCACATTCGGAAGTTCGACTCGCCGGCATTCTTACGCCTGGTGCTGCCCGACCTGATGCGACTGGCGCCGCGGGAAATCCCGACACGCCGCCTGCTTCGGACAGCGAGGGACAAAGGCTGGATCGACGGCCTGCAGGCCCGCGGTCTGCTCGTGCGGGCGGGCGACACGGCCGCGCCGCACATCAAGGCTTTGCTTGCCGCCCTGAAGTCCGATGAGAAGGCGACGCGACTCAGGGCAATCAAGGCGCTGGCGATTTGCGGGCCTGCTGCGAAGAAGGCCCTGCCCGAACTCCGCGCGATCGCCAATGCACCCGACGCTAAGCCGGAGGACTTCGCCCGTGCGTATACGGCAACCCACGAGGCCCCCGAACACGTCCGTGCGCGGTGGGCGATCTGGCAGATTGAACCCGCCGACGAAGAGGAGTCCGTGAAACAAGCGAAGTAAAGGGCGCCATGCGCTCGGGCCGGGGGGGGATTCATCCTATGGTGGATCTTGGGATTCACGTTTCGGGGCCGGGCGTATGGAGCGCTTGGACGCGGGGTAAGGTCGGGCCGGATGACATCATGCCCATTCAGGAACAAGTGATGGCTTCCTCGTGACCGCTCGACGCGCACCCGACCATCGCCCGACCCAGCCCGTCGTACTCCAACCGGCCGACCGTCGAAGCCGTCTGCAACACGCCGGCCGCGTCGCTGGGCGTTTCCCGGCTGTTGATGCAGACGGTGCGCGAGTAGCGGCCCGTTACCCGAATCCCGGCCGTGTCGGCGGCAGGAAGCAATTTGGCAGGCAGAGGGCGCAAGTCGCGT
>CAZFPT010000254.1:0-4062 GCA_964521005.1 uncultured Planctomycetaceae bacterium
ACGGAAGTGAAATTTCGTTTCGCTCCCGACGCCCCGCAGCGTGTAGACTGTTTGCGTATGAAGCTTCGAGAAGCCCGCACCGCAGATGTCCCGGATATCTGCGCACTGATCAACCGATACGCCGAGAAGGGGCTCATGCTCCATCGCAGCCACGAGAGCGTGTACGACACGCTGCGCGAATTCCTGGTGGCCGAGGACGGCGGTGAGCTGTTGGGATGCTGCGCGATTGACATTGTCTGGTCGAACCTGGCCGAGGTCAAATCGTTGGCCGTCTCGCCCGCCGCCCGGGGGCGAGGTGTGGGCAGTGCCCTGGTCAGCGAGGGCATGCAGCAGGCCAGGCAGTTGGGCGTCGAGCGGTTCTTCGCCCTGACCTACGAACAACGCTTTTTCGAGAAGCTCGGCTTCGAAGTGGTGGACCGTCACATGCTGCCCGACAAGGTCTGGCGCGAGTGCATCGCCTGCCCCAAGGCCGACCACTGCGACGAAATTGCCGTCCTCCACGATCCGGTCACCGCCGACAACGGACCGAAGCGGAGCAATCTGTGACCGTGAGCGAATCTCCCGCTGAACCCATCATCGAGTTCCAGAACGTCCGCAAGGCGTTCAACAGCACGGTGGTGCTGGACGGGATCGATCTGGCGATCCGCCCCGGCGAGACGACGGTAATCATCGGGCCTTCGGGCTGCGGCAAGAGCGTGATGCTCAAGCACATGATCGCGCTGCTCCGCCCCGACAGCGGAAAGGTGTGTTTCGACGGAAAGGTCATCTCGCGGTATCCGGAACGTCGGCTGGTGGATATCCGTCGGCGCGTCGGGTTCCTCTTCCAGGGTGGGGCGCTGTTCGACTCGATGACCATCGAGGAGAACATCTGCTTCCCGCTGCACGAGCATGCCATCGGCACCGAGGCCGACCGTCCCAGCCGCGCCCATGAGGTGCTCTCGCAGGTGGGGTTGGGCGGACTGGAGCACCGCTATCCGGAGGAACTCTCCGGTGGTCAGAAGAAACGGGCAGCCCTGGCGCGGGCCATCGTCATGGAGCCGGAAGTGATCCTCTACGACGAGCCCA
Source organism: uncultured Planctomycetaceae bacterium (assembly GCA_964521005.1). GTDB lineage: Bacteria > Planctomycetota > Phycisphaerae > SM23-33 > SM23-33 > CAZFPT01. Next base: position 1,066 of record CAZFPT010000254.1, read on the forward strand.
CAACGGGGCTGGACCCGATCCGCTCGGGCATGATCGACGATCTGATCCTCAAGCTGCAGGACGAACTGAAGACGACGGCCGTCGTGGTGACCCACGACATGACCTCGGCCCGACGGGTGGGCGATCGGGTCGTGATGCTCTACGACGGAAAGCTCATCGCGGACACCACGCCCGAGGGGCTCAAGAGCATCGACGACGACGCGGTGTCGCGTTTCGTGGAAGGACGCGCCAGCGCCGACGAACTGGACACCATGGGCGGATCGACCGAATGGTTCGCCCGCGCCGGACGGGAAGCCGCCTCGGCCGAGACACCGGGAGACGCCGGATGAAAGAAAAAGCGCGAAACGTGGCCGTCGGACTGACCGTCATCGGAGGCCTGATTGTACTGGCCGCCATGATCTTCATGTTCGCCAAGCTGCCCGAGCAGTTCACCGGAGGCTACAACCTGCTGGTTCGCATGGACACCACCGGCGGGGCCAGCGAGGGCGACTTCGTGAACTATCGGGGTATGCGTGTCGGCAGCGTGACAAATGTGGCGTTCACCGACCCGGAGGACCTCCAGAAAGGCATCACGGTGACGTTGCGCATCGAATCGCAGTACCGCCTGCCGGACAACGTCAACGTCTACTTCACCCGCACGATGATGGGCGGGACGTATATCGAGATCTACCCCGACGGGCCGCAACGCGTGGACCCGGAAACGGGAGAGCCCCTCGAGTATATTCCCACCGACAAGCCGATCGTTATCGAGGGATATGCGCGCAGCGACAGCCCGATCGACCAGTTCAAGCCCGTCCTGAAATCCTTCGCGGGCATCGCCGAGGACCTCAAGCCCACCATGGCGAGCATCTCGCAACTGGCGGAGAACCTCAATCGCGTACTGGCACCGCCGCCGACCGACGGCAACGCGCCAACCACGGCGCCGGCCGACGGAAACGCGCCAACTCGCGGCAAGAAGCTCCCCCGCGGCCTGGCCGGGACAGCCGAGCGACTCAACCGAACGCTCGACGCGCTCTACGCCGTCATGGGCGACATGGAAAACCAGAAGAACCTCCGCAACGGGCTGGCCAATCTCGCCGACGCCTCCGGGAAAATGTCCCAGGCGATGGAGGAACTCAAAAAGCTCGCAGGCGACGCCCGTAAAACGGTGGCAGCCGCGGAAGGCTCGTTCGCCGAAATCTCCAAAACCGCAACCGCCGCACGGAGCGACTTCGCCAAAGTCACCCAGCGCGTGGTCAGCGGGGCGGACAGCCTCTCGAAAGTAATGACCACCATCAACAAGGTGGCCGCCAAGATCGACGAGGGCGAAGGCTCTGCCGGAAAGCTCGTCAACGACCCGAAGCTCTACAACGAACTCGTCGGAGCCGTCGGGCAGATGAAGTCGCTCATGAAGGACCTTCGCGCCCTGACCGAAACCTGGAAAAAGACCGGCATGCAGGTGAAACTCAAGTAAATCCGTGTCCCGCGTTCAGGTGAGTATCATCCGCTTCCGGAGTTGCATTTGGGTGCCCCGGCCGTCCCGGCCGTGCCTTCATCCCGGCGCGGCGCAACGTCTGTCGATTTTGCTTCCCGGGCGTCTCCAGGGAGTTGGGCTTCATTTTGTTCTGCTCCGCTGAGGCCTGGGCGATGGGTGTATCGTAGCTTTGCCGGGGAGGGTTGGCAACCGGACGACGACCTTGCGGGCGTCGACGCCGTGGGGGCTGGGGTTTCTGCGGGGGGCGTGATATTTCTTCCCTGCTTGGTAAAGCCTCGCCGGCAGGTGCCGATACAACGGGTGTAGCGCGCGGCGGTCTGTCTTTCGACAGGCAGGACTCGTCGTGGGGTCAACCCCCGTTTGCTCTCGGCCGGCACCGAGGGGGCGGCGGGCGAGGATCCGCAGACGGGGCGATCGACAGGGACACAGCGGGCCCGGCTGACAATGGGGACATGCCCCGGGTCATTTTGCAGTGCATATTTGGGAACACCGTCGCGGGGACGGTGGCCAGAACAAGGCAGACAAGGAGCAGGTCATGACAGAGCAGGCAGAGCAGCAGGCGGCGCAGGCGTTCAGGGATTCCCGCGGGGGGATGTATCTCACGTTCGCCCTGGGCGAGGAAGAGTACGGGCTTGAGATTCTCAAGGTCCGCGAGATCATCGGCATGATGAACGTCACGGCCGTCCCGCGGACGCCGGACTTCATTCGCGGTGTGATCAACCTTCGCGGGCGTGTGATTCCGGTGATGGATCTCCGCCTGAAATTCGGGATGGAGCAGGTCGAGGAAACCGAGGAGACCTGCATCATCGTCGTCACGCTGGGCGAACTGGACATGGGCATCGTTGTGGACAAGGTCCGCGAGGTGCTGGACATCGCCGCCGACGACATCGAGGATTCGCCCGAGTTCGGCGAGGACGTCTCGACCGACTACATCCTGGGCATGGGCAAGAGCGAAGACCGCGTGACCATCCTGCTGGATATCAGCAAGGTGCTCAGCGGTGACGAAATCGCCGCCCTCGAAGAGACCGCCAACAAGTAGCACGCGCGGCCAGACTGCTTGCCGGTCGACCGATGTGTCCGGACGAGCGGCAACCTGCCTCCTGAGACGATCCAAGAAAGCCCGGCCGGTGCGCTGAGACCCAGCGCGCCGGCCTTGCTGTGCGCTGTCGACGGCCTGCCAGCGTCGCACGGGCATCCTGCCCGTGTTCGCAGAGACGGGAGCAACCGGGTTGCTCCGTTCCTCCCTCGCTTCGCTCGCTCCGACCGGGACAATCCCGGGCACGAAGCATCGTTAAGCCCCATGGTGAGGTACACAAACCGTGGGGGTGACGAGCGACGCGCGAATCGCGACAAGTGGTGAATCGCATTTGAAGCCCCATCTGGAGCTCCGCGACAGGTGGGGGTAGAGAAGTAAGAGAAACCAATTCCAAATGACGAGTTTCAAGGAGTGATCGACCCGCATCGCCCCGCGATCGCGCCCGCAACAAGTTGCGAGCCCTACGGCCTTGCCGTCGCATGGGCTT
>CAZFPT010000255.1:0-3968 GCA_964521005.1 uncultured Planctomycetaceae bacterium
AGAGTGGCCGTCCCGCACCGACCTGTGATCCCGCCCGCAACAAGTTGCGAGCCCTACAACTTCACTCACAACCAAGGGTGCCCCGGTTTGTGCAGCGAGCCCAAGCGAGCTGAGCAACCCGGCCCGTGACCAAACCGAAAAGGTGGGGAACCCGCCGCAAGCGAGAATGTGGGCCCTCGCCATCGGCCGACGCTGCAGGTTTACTCCAGCTCGCTCACCGAGATGACCGCCGTCATTTCGTGCGTCTGGCCGGGGTCGATCGTCACGGCGTTGTCGTGGACGTTGGCGGTCTCGATGCACACCATCGTCGACCATTCGTCGTCGGCGAAGTCTTCCATTCGGGCGGCCTTCTCGACGTGCGGATTCCACACGACGGTCGATCGCGAGTTCCGCTTGCGAACGATGATCCGCCGCCCCAGCTCCGGGTCCACCAGCGCCGAGGCCGACTCGGTATCCAGGTACGGGCGATCCACCTCGCCCTCGAACGTGATCGGCTCGTCGCCTTGCTGCTTCCGCCCGGAAGCGGCGGCGACCTTGTCGATATACGTCGTGTTCTCCAGCCCCTCGATGCGGACGCGCCGCACGTCGCCCACGCGGAAGTAGCTGTGCAGCGCCTCGCACAGGCTCAGTTGCGACTTGCCCGGGTTCCGCGTCCGCAGCGTCATCTCCAGCGTCGCCCCGACGGTAATCTCGTGACGCAGCTCGAACGAGTACGGCCACACCTGTCGCGTTTCCTCGTCGCTTTCCAGCAGGAACGTCACGCGAGTTCGGCCGTCGTCGAGCAGATCGACCGATTCCAGCTGCCATTCCCGCGTCCGGGCGATCCCATGGCTGGGCAGGTCCGGGGCGCTGCTGTGCGGGCCGAACCAGGGCCAGCACACCGGGACCCCACCACGGATGGGCTTTCCCTGCTCGAACCACGACTCGCGCGACAGCCACAACACCGGCTCACGCTGCGTGACGGGCTGGAAGTGCGTCACGTGGGCCCCGTGCGGGTAGACCTCCGCCTGCGAGGCGTCGGTCTGCAACGCGATTACGGGCAGCCCGCCCTGACCCTGGGCCACCGACACACCGGGCACGTCCCGGCAGATTTCATTCAATGTTTCAAGTGTCATGCCATCTCCGTCTGGGGTTGAGCCCGATATTGTACCGTCAGCGAGGCCGCCGTGCGATAACCGCGGCAAAACGACCGGCCGATTCGCCCTGAACCCGATGGCTGCAGAACTCCTCGCCGGAGCAGATCGTGCAGACCCCCGACGGATAAACCCGCTCGCGAGGCAGCCCGAACGCCCGCAGCTGCGCGATGTTGGCAGCCCACAGGTCGAACCGCCATCGGTCGGCGACCTCGTCGGGCAGAAAGAACCGCTCCGCCTGGCCGCCGAGACCCGCCAACGCCGCGTCGCGCACCTCCGGGCCCACCTGGTAGCAGCAAGGACCTGCCGAGGGCGCAATCGCCGCGATCAACTCCCCTGGCCCTGCGCCGAACTCCCGCGCCATGGCCGAGCAGAGCTCGCCGGTCACCCCGGCCACCGTTCCGCGCCACGAGGCATGGGCGACGCCGACGCATCGGCCCCGCTCCTCGGCCAGCAGCACAGCGGGGCAGTCTGCCGAGACGGCCATCACACCCAGCCCCGGCGTGTCGGTCAACAGCGCGTCGCATCGCCCCGCATACCCGGGCGCGTCGACCCGTTTGACCTCGCAGCCATGCACCTGCTCGGCGTAAGCAATGCCGTCCAGACCCAGCGCCCCGGCGATATCCACAGCCGCCCGGGGGCGATCGCTCTTGACCGTTTGCGGATCGATCCCCCGCCGGGTGGTCACCGCATGGGTGAGATTGGGGCACTGCCGCAACGGGGCAAACTGCCCCACGCGCACCGCCCCGGGAAGCTCCACGAGTTGAAAGGGTCGCACCGTCATCCTGGTCGATCACTCGCCGGACGGGTCGGGCTCGCCGGTGCCCCACCAGCCCCAGGGGTCCCACCAGGCCTTCTCGCTGCGCGGGGCGACCTTGGTCAGTCGACCCTGCGCCTCGCTGGGCCAATCCCACTGCTCGTAGCCCCGGTCCACCCCGGTAAGGAACACCAGCGACTCGTGGGCTTTGTATCGCACGGCGAAATCGTCGTCGCCCAGGGCCGTAACCAACGTCGCGACGCCCTCGGGATGACGGTAGTAGCGCAGCGCCTCGCAGGCGGTGGACCGCACGTCGGCGTGATCGTCGTCGACGGCAGCCTGCGTCAGCGGGATCACGGCGTTGGGGTCGGGCATGTCCACCAGCGCCCCTGCCGCCGCGACGCGCACCGTGGGCGACTCGTCCACCAGGGCGTCCAGGATAATCGGCAGATGCTGCCTCGCCTCGGACCGCCCCAGCGCCCGCAGCGCCGCCGCACGCACCGAGGGATACAGGTCGTTCCTGGCGAACCCGGCGTAGGCCTTGACGTAATCGCCCTGCTGGCCCCACTCCTCGCGGGACATCCCCTCGATCGCCTTGATGCGGTTGCGCGGATTCTTCGTGTCCATCGCCAGGCGGTGATAGTGGGCCTTCTTCGAGCGGAACAGGTTGGCCATCCACGTCAGGTCGACGCGATTCTCCTTCCCGCATCCCGCCAGCAGACCCGAGGCGACAAACAGCACCAGCACGCTCATTCGATAGAACCACTTCATGAAATCGTTACCACCTCATTGCCGGCTCGTTGCCGGGAGCCTGGTTCGATGAACCCGACGGACCACGCGCCCGCCATTTCCGCGACAGAGTCGGCGGCGGGCTCAGGGAACCTCGCTCGCGTCAGGAATCGCGGGTTGATTCTCCAGCTCGTCGGTGCCCACGCGGCGGACACCGGAAATCGCCCGTCGGCCGAACCGCTCGCCCAGACGGGCGAACCGCTCGGGATTGTCCGTGGTGTAGCATGTCAGCACGCCGGGGCGATCCTCGCCGGCCAGCATGCCCGCCTGCCCGAGGCGACGCGCCACCTCGTCGGCCGTCGCGCGGGCGGAATCCACCAGCGGGACCTCCGGACCCATCAACTTCGCGATGGGCCCCGCCAGCAGCGGATAGTGCGTGCAACCCAGGATCATCGCACCCGGGCGGCGACGCTGCAGGTCGCGCAGGTAATCGCACAGCACGTGCATCACGATCGGGTCATCCACGGCCCGGCCTTCTTCCACGATCGGCACCAGCAACGGACACGCCCGCGAGATCACCTCGCGATCGGCATCCAGCTCGTGGATCCGCCGGGCGTACGCCCCGCTGGCGACGGTGGCCTCCGTGCCGATCACGCCGATGGGCCCGTCGGTGGCTTCGATCGCCGCAGCCGCCCCCGGACGGATGACGTCCACGACATCCACGTCGCAGGCGTCTTCCAACGCTTCGATGGCAGCCGCCGAGGCAGTGTTGCACGCCACGACGATCAGCTTCGGCCTGAAGCCCGCCAGAAACGCGGCGTCCTGCAGGGCAAACTGGCGGACCGTCTCCAGCGATTTGATCCCGTAAGGCACCCGGGCACTGTCGCCGAGGTAGACCACGTCCTCGCCGGCCAACACATCGGCCAGCTCCGCGACCACCGTCAACCCGCCCAGCCCCGAATCGAACACGCCGATCGGGCGGCGGGACGCCTTGGAATCCGCTCCATGGGACACGCCCAGAGCGTACCCATCCCAGCCCCGCCACGCAAGACGGACCTCAGCCGTGATCCGGACCACTCGAAAACACCGACCCCGGATGATACACTGGACAGGTCAAGGCCGACGCGTGGAATGGTCGACCTGCCACGGGAAAAGGAACCGGGAGAAGGACATGAAATTCACCGTCATCATCATTGCGCTGATCCTGCCATTCGTCGCCGGCCTGATCGGCCGATCCCTGCGATCCAAAGGCGACCAGACCGCCTGACACGCGACAAAGCAGCGACGAGCGAAGAGCGACACGCGACAAAGCAGCGACGAGCGAATCGCGACAAGCAACAAGTTGCGAG
>CAZFPT010000256.1:0-3954 GCA_964521005.1 uncultured Planctomycetaceae bacterium
CTCCTTGGAGCTTGGTGGCTGTGATCGCGGTTCGCTCGTTCAGACGTCGAGATTTTTCACGTCGAGGGCGTTGTCCTCGATGAATTTCCGTCGAGGCTGAACGGCGTCGCCCATCAGCAGGCTGAACATGCGCTCAGCCTCCTCGGCTTCGTCGGCGCGGACGCGGAGCAGCATGCGGCGTTCGGGGTCCATGGTGGTTTCCCACAGCTCGTCGGCGTTCATCTCGCCGAGGCCCTTGAACCGTTTGATCTCGATGCCTTCCGAGCCGATCTCGCGGATGCCCGGGGCGATCATCCCGACGTTGTCCAGCTCGTGGGGCTCGTCCTCGTTCATCAGCAGGTACTTGGCGGGGTCCTTCTCGCCGGTGACCTTCTCCTCACGGATGGTGAAATAGTCCTCGATGGGCATGCCCCGCTTCTCCAGGTCGGCGATGTAGGCCTCGATGGCTTTGACCTCGTGGAGCTCCGACCGCTGCTGGATGCGAATCCTCGGCCCGCTGGATTCCTGCCCGTTGCCGTTCTCGCCCTCTTCCTCGACGACGGTGGCCTGCTCCTTGTACTTTTCGAGCGTCTGCTCGTACTCGTCCTTGGAGTAGCAGAAGATATTCTCGTTGTTCATGACCATCCAGTGGGTGGGCAGCTTTCCGTCCTTGCGCTGGGCGACGAACTCCTCGAAGTCCAGCCCGCGGCGCTGGAGGATGTGGACCTTGTCCCCGAGCTTCTGGAGCAGCTCGACGAGTTCTTCGAGCTTACCCCCGGAGATCTCCTGGACCACCTTGGGTTCCTTGCCGGAGATATCGCGGATCTGCAGCGTGGTCCCGTCCAGCCCGAGGCTGGTGAGGGTGTTGCGCATCTCCGCTTCGTTGAGGACGTACTTCTTCACCTTGCGCCGGCGCACCAGGTACAGCGGCGGCTGGGCGATGAAGATGTGCCCGTTTTCCACGAGTTCAGGCATGTAGCGGTAGAAGAACGTCAGCAGCAGCGTGCGGATGTGGCTGCCGTCAACGTCGGCGTCGGTCATGATGATGATCTTGCCGTACCGCAGTTTGGAGATGTCGAACTCGTCCGACCCGATCCCGCATCCCAACGCCGAGATGATGATCTGGATCTCGGCGAAGTTGAGGATCTTGTCCAGCCGGGCTTTTTCGACGTTGATGATCTTGCCTCGCAGCGGCAGGATCGCCTGGGTCGCCGAGTCGCGCCCCTGCTTGGCGGGCCCGCCGGCCGAGTCGCCCTCGACGAGGTACACTTCCGTCGAGGCGGTGTCCTTGGAACGGCAGTCGGCCAGCTTGCCCGGCAGCGACCCGCTGGACAGCGCGCCCTTGCGACGCGTCAGGTCGCGGGCCTTGCGGGCGGCTTCGCGGGCCTGCATCGCCTGGACGCTCTTGCTGATGACGCGCTTGGCCTCGGCGGGGTGTTCTTCCAGCCACGTGCCCAGCAGTTCGTTGACCGCCTGCTGCACGAACCCGTCGACCTCGCTGTTGCCCAGCTTGGTCTTGGTCTGGCCCTCAAACTGCGGATCGGGCACTTTCACCGAGACAATCGCGGTCAGGCCCTCGCGCAGGTCGTCGCCGGTGGGGTTCTTGTCCTTCTTGAGGATCTTGGCGTTGCGGGCGTAGTAGTTCATCGTCCGCGTCAGCGCCGAGCGGAACCCCGAGAGATGCGTGCCGCCTTCGATGGTATTGATGTTGTTGGCGAACGAGAAAATCGTCTCGTTGTAGCCGTCGGTGTACTGCAGCACGAGGTCGACCATCAGCATTGACTCCTCATCCTGCTTGTGCAGTTGGATGGGCTTGTGCAGGCAGTTCTTGCCCTCGTTGAGGTGCTTGAGGAACGCCAGCAGGCCCTTCTCGTACTTGAAGGTCTCTTCCTTGTCCGACCGCTCGTCCCGCAGCCTGATGCACACGCCCTCGTTGAGATACGCCAGCTCGCGGAGGCGTGTCTCCATGACGCTGTACTTCAGGTGCGTGTCCGGGAAGACCTCGCCATCGGGCTTGAAGGAGATCTTCGTGCCCGAGCGTTTCCGCTGGCCGATCTTCTTGGGTTCGCCCTTCTTGAGGCCTCGCTCGAATTCCATCTGCCAGACCTGGCCCTCGCGGCAGACCTCCACTTCCAGCCACTCGCTCAGGGCGTTGACCACCGACGCACCGACCCCGTGCAAGCCGCCCGAGACCTTGTACACGCCATGGTCGAACTTGCCCCCCGCGTGAAGGTGGCAGAAGACCACCTCCAGCGTGGAAACCTTCTCGGTGGGGTGCTGTCCGACGGGAATGCCCACCCCGTCGTCACTGACGGACACCGATTCGTCCGGGTGGATCACCACGTGGATATTGCTGCAGCGTCCCGCCATCGCTTCGTCAATGGCGTTGTCCACGATCTCCCAGACCAGGTGGTGAAGCCCCCGGGGGGTCGTGTCGCCGATGTACATGCCCGGGCGCTTGCGCACCGCCTCAAGGCCCCGAAGGACCTTGATCTGGGATTCGTCGTAAACGCCCTCAATGGGGGAAATCTTGTCGCTCACGGCGGCCGTGTCCTTGGCCAAGGAGATGCTCCTTTCGCGTGGTTCACTACCGGTCCCGGACGACCCGGGCGATTCGTCATTCCGGGCCGCACACTTGATCCCTTATTATCCGGAATTTCCGGCGTGCTTTCCAGCATAAACCCCGCGAAAACCCCGGAAATACAGGGCTGTAAGTCCTTTATTTCCATTGCATAAGCCGGCAGCTGGAGCGTTTTTGGCGCATCGGGCGTTTCCGGCGGGTCTGCGGGTCTCGCGGAGTTATCGGACCTCCCGACCCGCCGAACCCGCCACCGCAGCGATTCCGGGCGGTGGACTTGTAATCGCCGCCCCGCCCCCCTATACCTGAAAGGAACAAGGAGATTGACCGTGTCCATGAAAATCTACACCAAAACCGGCGACGATGGTCAAACGATGCGGCCAGGAGGCGAACTCGTCTCCAAGGCCGACCCGTTCGCCGAAGCCGTCGGCACCGTCGATGAACTCAACGCCCAGATCGGTCTCAGCCTCGCCGAGGCCGACACGTGTCCCGATATCGCCGGGACCCTCGCGCCGATCCAGCCCCAACTGCTGGGGGTCGGCTCGCTGATCGCCGCTGCCGGCACGGACGCCCTGCCCTACGCCGGCGTCCTCGAACGCGACGTGGAAGTGCTCGAAGAAACGATCGACCGTTTCTGGTCGCAGCTGCCGCCGCTGGAACACTTCATCCTGCCCGGCGGCTGTGAGTTGGCAGCCAGGCTGCACGTGGCCCGCACCGTCGCCCGGCGGGCCGAGCGCCGCGTGGTACGCCTCATCGACGCCGGAACGCCCGTGAAGGGCACGGTGCTCAAATACCTCAACCGTCTCAGCGACCTGCTGTTCGCCCTGGCGCGACTGGCGAATCTCCAGACCGGCCATGGTGATGAGGAGTGGAACTGGGGCGGGTGAACCGCCGCTGCCCCCAAGCCGAAAAGAGCCCGCGAAAGGCGCTTGTTCGCTGCGACACCACCGTGTATGATTCGCGCTACGAACGCTCTGGATCTGTGTAAAGGAACACATCTCATGCGGCAGGAAACCCAGTTTTCCGTCTTTCTGATCAACAAGCCCGGCGTGCTGGCCAACGTCACCGGCTCGCTTGCCGATGCCGGCGTGAACATCCTCGCCCTGAGTCTCTCGGACTCCGGCGAACACGGCGTGCTGCGGATTCTCACCGACGACGTGGACAAGACCCGCTCGGTGCTCAACAGCGAACACGACCGCTGGACCGAGACCGACGTGGTGGTCACCAAGCTGGAGGACCATCCCGGCGCGTTCGCCGCCAAAGCGAATCACCTCTCCGAGGGCGGGGTGAACGTCCTCTACGCCTACTGCACCGGCGGGTTCGACACGGGCGTGACCTACGCCGTGTTCAAAGTGGTGGACACCGAACGGGCCAAGGAAATCCTCGGCGACGAGTAG
>CAZFPT010000257.1:0-3917 GCA_964521005.1 uncultured Planctomycetaceae bacterium
ACAAGCTCCAAATTCCAAATGACAAGTTCCAAGGAGTGATCGTCCCGCATCGACCCGCAATCCCGCCCGCAACAAGTTGCGAGCCCTACGGCCGACCGACCCCAAGAACAAGGGTGCCCCGGTTTGTGCAGCGAGCCCAAGCGAGCTGAGCAACCGGGTTGGTCCGAATCGCGCTGCAGGTAGTGGTCGGACATCGCAGCAACCGGGTTGCTCCGTTCCTCCCTCGCTGCGCTCGCTCCGACCGGCACAAGCCCGGGCACCCGAAGTTTCGTTGAAGCCCCATGGTGAGCGCAGCGAACCGTGGGGGTAGAGAAGCGAAAAGCAGCGACACGCGAATCGCGACGCGCGACAAGTGGTCAATCACATTTGAAGCCCCATCTGGAGCTCCGCGAAAGGGGGGGATACCGAGCGACACGCGAATCGCGACAAGTCCGGGCAGTCGGTCCTGGCGCACGGCTTCGGGCCAAACCGCGTTTGACAGGTTCGCCTGTTGCGGGCATAATCTCCGGTCGGATTGGACTTTTCTGCCAGGAGCAAGGTGCATGATGCCGTCGCCTTTGGTGGCGGCCACCGTCAAGCGGTCAATGCATGTTGCTCGCGTTCGTACCCCCAAGGAGCACCCCCCATGAATGAGCAACCCGTAGCCATGGTCACCGGAGCCGCCCGCGGAATCGGTCAGGGCATCGCACTCCAGTTGGCCGACGCCGGCTACGACATCGTCGTGTTCGACCTGGCCGACGGAAGCGAGACCGTCTCCGCCGTCGAGGGCAAGGGTCGCAGCGCCCTGGCGATCTCCGGAGACGTCACTGCCGCCGAAGACCGCACCGCCTGCCTGGACGCGATCCGCGAAACCTTCGGCCGCCTGGACCTGCTGGTCAACAACGCCGGGGTCGCCCCCCGCCAGCGGCTGGACATCACCGAAGCCACCGAGGAAAGCTACGACTTCGTGATGGGCATCAATCTCAAGGGCCCGTACTTCCTCACCCAGGCGGTGGCCAACTGGATGATCGAGCAACGCTCCGGGCGCCCTGACGATTTCCTCGCGATCGTGAATATCTCCTCGATCTCCGCCTACACCGCCAGCCCGTCGCGCGGCGAATACTGCCTCTCCAAGGCCGGCGTCTCCATGGCCACCAAGCTCTGGGCGGCCCGGCTGGCCGAGGACCGCATCAACGTCTACGAGGTCCAGCCCGGGATCATCGCCACGGACATGACCGCCGGCGTCAAGGACAAGTACGACAAGCTCATCGGCGAGGGGCTTACCCCCATCCGCCGCTGGGGCACGCCGGAGGACATCGGCAAAGCCGTCGCTGCCGTCGCCTCCGGGGCGCTGAGTTTCTCCACCGGCGAGGTCATCAACGTCGATGGCGGCTTCCACCTGAAGACGCTCTGATCCGGACACCCCCCCTCGTGCCCTGAACGGCGCGGGACAACCAGACGAACTCCAACCCGCGGGCGACGCCGTTGCGGCGATCCCCGCTTTCCATCACGAGGTTGCATCCATGCAGACATCCGAACTGTCCATCAACGGGGTTTCGGTCCCCGTCACGTGTGTGAACACCGTCATCGTCGGCGCCGGCGCCGCAGCCATGGGTTGCGCGAATCAGCTGGTGCGTTTCTGGCGCACCGCCGGAATCGAGGACCCGCACGAGAAGGTCCTGGTCGTCACGGGCGGCAAGAAGCTCGGCGCCTCGCGCATGAGCGGGTCCGACAAGCAGACCTACTACAAGATGGGCACCTCCCCGCGCATTCCCGACACGGCTGAGGACTTCGCCAAGACCCTCACCGCGTTCGGCTGCTGCAACGGCGACAACGCCCTGGCCGAGGGCATCGGTTCGCTGCGGGGGTTCTACAACCTCGTGGAAGCGGGCGTTCCCTTCCCGCACGATCCGTGGGGCGCCTTCATCGGCTACAAGACCGACCACGACCCCTACGAGCGGGCCACGTCGGCGGGCCCGAAAACCAGCAGGTTCATGAGCGAGTGTCTCGAAGCAGCCTCCGGCCGCGAGGGCGTGCAGATCGTGGACCATCGCCCGGTCGCGCAGTTCCTGACGGCAGGCGAGGGCGACGAGAAACGCATCGTGGGCATGCTCTGCTTCGATACCGTCCGCGCCGGATGTGAGGATCCGGGCCTGGAGCTGTACGTCGCCGAGAACTGGGTGCTCGCCGCCGGCGGGCCCGGCGAGGTCTATCAGACCACCGTCTACCCGCGCGGGCAGTATGGCATTCACGCGCCGGCCTTCCTGGCAGGGCTGGAAGCGGCGAACTTTACCGAGACCCAGTATGGGCTGGCGAGCATCTCCCACGACGAGCCCCGCAGCGGCGCCGGCGCCCGCATCGGTCAGCCCTACAAGGGCTTCCGCTGGAACGTCTCGGGTACGTACATGCAGGTGGTCCCGCGGATCTACTCCACCGATGCCGACGGTGGCGACGAGCGGGAGTTCCTCACCGAGTACTTCGATGACATGTCCTCGATGTGTACCGCGGTGTTCCTGAAGGGCTACCAATGGCCGTTCGACGCACAGCGGATTACCGACCACCAGTCGTCGCTGGTCGACATGGCCGTCCACGTGGAAACGGTCGTGCGAGGCCGACGCGTGTGGATGGACTTCCTTCGAAATCCCGTCGGGGCCGCCGGCTGGGACGCGTTCTCCATCGATGAACTCGGCGACGAGGCCCGCGAGTATCTCGACGCCACCGGCGCACGCCAGGAGCTGCCCATCGAGCGACTGGAGCACATGAACCCTCCGGCGATCGAACTCTACGCCGAGAACGACATCGACCTGACGGCAGAGCCGCTGGAAATCGCCGTCTGTGCCCAACACATGAACGGCGGGTTCGCGGTGAACAAGTGGTGGGAGAGCAACATCGCCCACACGTTCGTCATCGGCGAGATGGCCGGCACGCACGGCGTGAAGCGACCCGGCGGGTCCGCCCTCAACGCCGGACAGGTCGGCGCAGCCCGGGCGGCCGAGTACATCGCCAACAACTACTCCGCCGATACGCCATCACTTACCGGCGCCGAAGCAGTGGTCTCCGAGGCGATCGCCCAGACGCTCCAGTGGTTCGATGCGCTGCTGAAGACCCCCGAGGGCGCCGCCAAAACGCCCGAGGACGTGATGGCGGAGATCGGACAACGCATGACCCGCTACGGCGCCCACCTGCGTTCGAAGGACGGTGCCCGCAAGGCCCTCGACGAAGCCCTCGCACTGGACCTCGAACTGGGTCGGCAGGGAATGGCCGTCGAGAGTCGCAAGGACCTGCCCAAGGCCGTCCGCACCACCCAGCAGTGCATGACGCACGTCGCGCTGCTCAAGAGCATCTGCGCGATGTTCGAACGCGGCGTGGGCTCGCGAGGCTCGCATTGCATCCTGGACCCCGACGGCGAGCCGATGCACCCGAAGCTGATCGACCCCGAGACCAACCAGCCTTACAAGGTCAAACCCGAGAACGAGGATCTGCGCAACGAGATCCTCCTCCTCCGGTACGACCCCGAAGCAGCCGACCTCTTCGCCACCCGCGTGGAAACCCCTCGGCCGATCCCGGACCGCGACATCGCCTTCGAGCCGGCATGGACCGAGTACCGCGACGGAACGGTCTACGAGATCTGAGCGCCGGGGAGACCCTGCAGAGAAGGGAAAAGCAGCGACACGCGAATCGCGACGCGCGACATGGTGGTGAATTGCATTTGAAGCCCCATCTTGAGCGAAGCGAAAGGTGGGGGTATCGAGCGACACGCGAATCGCGACGCGCGACATGGTGGTGAATTGCATTTGAAGCCCCATCTTGAGCGAAGCGAAAGGTGGGGGTATCGACAAGCTCCAAATTCCAAATGACAAGTTCCACGGAGTGATCGTCCCGCATCGACCCGCGATTGCGCCCGCAACAAGTTGCGAGCCCTACGGCCTTGCCGGGTA
>CAZFPT010000258.1:0-3909 GCA_964521005.1 uncultured Planctomycetaceae bacterium
GTCTTGTTCGCATCGGTCCGGGAACGTATAATCCACGTTTCTATACCCATGGCGAAGAAGCGCACTACAACTGGCGGGAAGTCCCGCAAGGGCACCTCGGCCTCGAAGAAGACGGCCGCCACGGTCGCGTCGCGCGCCGAGCAGGCACGCGAGATCGCCATTGTCGGGGCGCGCGAACACAACCTCCGCAGCGTGGACGTGAAGATCCCGCGCGATCAGCTCGTGGTGGTCACCGGCCTGTCGGGCTCGGGCAAGAGTTCGCTGGCGTTCGACACGATCTACGCCGAGGGGCAGCGCAAGTACGTCGAATCGCTCTCCGCCTACGCCCGGCAGTTCCTCGAACAGCTCGCCAAGCCGGACGTCGAACACATTGACGGGCTGCCCCCCACCGTCGCCATCGAGCAGCGGGCCGGGGTCGCCAATCCGCGATCGACCGTCGCGACGACCACCGAAATCTACGACTATCTCAGGCTCTTGTTCGCGCGGGTGGGCACACCGCATTGCTGGGT
Source organism: uncultured Planctomycetaceae bacterium (assembly GCA_964521005.1). Lineage (GTDB taxonomy): Bacteria > Planctomycetota > Phycisphaerae > SM23-33 > SM23-33 > CAZFPT01. The sequence goes on from CAZFPT010000258.1 coordinate 510, forward strand.
CTGTGGCCGACCGATTACCTCCCAGACCGTCAGCCAGATCGTGGACACCATCCTCGAGTTGCCCGAGGGCACGCGGTTCATGGTGCTGGCCCCGGTCGTCCGCGGCCAAAAGGGGCAGCACAAGGAGCTGCTCTCGCACGTGCAGCGGGAAGGCTACGTCCGGGTGCGGGTCGACGGGATCGTCCACGACCTCAAAGAGCTGCCCGAGCTGGAGAAGAACAAGGTCCACAGCATCGACGTGGTCGTGGACCGCCTGATCCTCAAGGATACGGTCCGCATCCGCCTGTCCGACAGCGTCGAGACCGCCCTGGAGTTGGCCGACGGGCTGCTGACCGTCACGTACGAGCCTGCCGACGACGACAGCAGAGAGAAGACCCGCGCCACCGGCAACAACGGCGGAAACCCGTTCAGCCATTGGGTGGACCAGGTCTACTCCGCGACCTACGCCTGCCCCGAGCACCCCGAGGCGAACCTGCCCGAGCTGGCGCCGCGGATGTTCAGCTTCAACTCGCCCTACGGCGCGTGCGATTCCTGCGACGGGCTGGGCACGATCCTCGAGTTCGACCCGGAGCTGGTCGTCCCCGACGAGACGCAGACACTCACCGGCGGCGCCATCGACGCCTGGCGCCACGGCGGGCGGCGGATGAACATCTTCTACAACCGCCAGATCCGCAAGTTCTGCCGCCTGTACGACGTCTCGCCCAACGAGCCCTACAAGGACCTGCCCAAGAACGTCAAAGACAAGCTCCTCCACGGAGACAAGTCCAAGAAGTGGGAAGGCGTCCTGCCGAACCTCCAACGCCGCTGGGAAAACACCGACAGCGAGTTCGTGAAGTCACGCCTGCACGGGTACCTCTCCGAGCATGCCTGCCGGCGCTGCGACGGGGCGAGGCTGAAGGAATCGTCGCTGGCGGTACGCATCGGCGAGCAGAACATTTCGGACGTCACCGGGATGTCCATTGACGAGGCCCTGGCGTGGGTCGACGGGCTGGAACTGGACGTCGAACAGACGCAGATCGCGGAGATGATCCTGCGGGAGATCCGCCATCGGCTGCGATTTCTTGCCGACGTGGGGCTCAACTACATCACGCTCTCGCGGACCTCGGCGACACTCTCGGGCGGCGAGGCGCAGCGGATCCGCCTGGCCACCCAGGTCGGCAGCGGGCTGGTGGGCGTCTGCTACGTGCTGGACGAACCCACCATCGGCCTGCATCAGCGGGACAACGAACGGCTGATCCGCACGCTACAGCACCTGCGGGACATGGGCAACACCGTGCTGGTCGTCGAGCACGACGAGGACACCATCCGCGCCGCCGACGAGGTCATCGACATGGGCCCCGGGGCCGGGCGACACGGCGGGCGGATCATCGCACAGGGCTCGGTCCGGGACATCCTCACCAGCGACGAGTCGGTCACGGGCAAGTACCTCAGCGGCAGGCTGAACATCGAAACGCCCACCGAACGCCGCAAAGTCAACCGAAAGAAGTGCCTGGAGCTGAAAGGCTGCCGCGAGCACAACCTCAAGGATATTGACGTCAAGTTCCCCCTCGGCGGGCTCATCTGCGTCACGGGCGTGTCGGGCTCGGGCAAGAGCACGCTGGTGAACCAGACGCTTCTGCGGGTGATGAAGCGTCGGCTGTACACGTCGCGCGAGAGGCCCGGCGAGTACGACAAGATCCTCGGCGTCCGGCGGATCGACAAGGTCATCGAGATCGACCAGTCGCCCATCGGCAAGACGCCGCGGTCGAACCCGGCCACCTACACCGGCGTGTTCGATCAGATCCGCTCGCTGTTCGCCAAGACGCGCGAGGCGAAGATCCGGGGCTACAAACCCGGCCGGTTCAGCTTCAACGTCAAGGGAGGCCGCTGCGAAGCCTGCCAGGGCCAGGGCACCAAGCGCATCGAGATGCACTTCCTCCCGGACGTGTACGTGACCTGCCAGGAGTGCGGCGGCGCGCGGTACAACCGCGAGACGCTCGAGGTCCGCTACAAGGGCAAGACCATCGCCGACGTGCTGAAGATGCGCATTGAGGAGGCGCTGGGCTTCTTCGAGAGCTTCAAGAAGACCAAGCAGCTGCTCAAGGCGCTTTCGGACGTCGGGCTGGGGTACGTCGAGCTCGGCCAGAGCTCCACCACGCTCTCCGGCGGCGAGGCGCAGCGCGTCAAGCTCGCCAGCGAACTGGGCAAGACCGCCACCGGCCATACGCTCTATCTGCTGGATGAGCCCACCACCGGTCTGCACTTCGCGGACATCCACAACCTGCTTAACGTGCTCAATCGTCTCGCGGACATGGGCAACACGATCGTCGTCATCGAGCACAACCTCGACGTCATCAAGTCGGCCGACTGGATCATCGACCTCGGCCCGGAGGGGGGCGAAGGCGGCGGCAGGCTGATTGCCGAGGGCACCCCCGAGCAGGTCGCCAAGAACCCCGACTCCTACACGGGGCAATTCCTCAAGATGCACATGGAGCGGGACGCCGCACGCGCCGGAGGAGACGACGAATGACCACCGACCCCGCACACCAGCCCGCCGATGGCGCCGCCCGCGAGCATCTCGCCCACCTGTTGGCCGATCAACCCCTGGCCGTGCTGGCGACCCATCGCGAAGGCCAACCCTACTGCAACCTGGTCGCCGTCCTCGCCGGCGAGGAGTTCGACTGGCTGGCGTTCGCCACGCCGCGGAACACCCGCAAGTACCGCAACCTGCTCGCCGATCCGCGCGTTTCGCTGATGCTGGACGACCGCCGCAGACTCGTTGAGGGCGTCGAAGCGGTCACCGCCGCCACAGCCATGGGCACCGCAGCCGAGCCGTCTTGCGAGGAACGTCCCGGCCTGATCGAACAGTACGTCCGGCAGCATCCCACGCTCGAAGCCTTCGTCCGCTCGGAAGACTCCGCCCTGCTGAAGGTGCGTGTGGAACACTGGGTCGTGGTCGATCGCTTCCAGCACGTCGTGGAGTTCTCACCGAATCCGTAGCCCCCCCCCGTCGTCGCCCCAGACATGGCCGGCAGGTCTCCATCGAGCAGCGCGGCGGGGTGAGCTCCGAGGCGATTCTTCGCGAGGTGCCCGAGAACAGCGGCAGCTACCCGGAGATGAACATGCTCGGCAACAAGAAGGGCAAACACCTGCCCAGCTACGGGTTCTTCCTGCGCCACGTCGATGGGCTGACCATGCGGGACGTGAACATCCGTCTGCTATCGGACGACGCCCGCCAGCCGCTCGTGTCGGAGGATGTCGCCAACGCGATCTTCGAGAACGTCACGGGCGCGTAGCCTGCCGATCCAGACCCCGCCCGTTCGATACCCTCAGACTCGCACCCGGGAGGACTCGAACCTCCAACCTGCGGTTTAGAAGACCGCTGCTCTATCCGGTTGAGCTACGGGCGCGTGGAACCGCC
>CAZFPT010000259.1:0-3829 GCA_964521005.1 uncultured Planctomycetaceae bacterium
TCCAGAAAATCCACATGGGCATACAAGTACCAGATCGCCAGAGAAAGCGAAAGCGTCATGAGCGACAGGCAGAGCTTCAGCGTCGCACGGTTCGTGTACCTCACCATGAGGCTTCAACGAGACTCCGGGTGCCCGGGATTGTGCCGGTCGGACCGAGCGCAGCGAGGGAGGAACGGAGCAACCCGGTTGCTCAGCTCGCTTGGGCTCGCTGCACAAACCGGGGCACCCTTGGTTGGGGGTCGGTCGGGCCGTAGGGCTCGCAACTTGTTGCGTGTCGCGATTCGCTTGTCGCTCGATACCTGAAGCGTGCCCCCCCATTCATGTCTCCAACCTTTTCGCTTGAAGGCGTGTGTCGGCGTGCCTATAGTCTTCGTGGCATCAAGAGTGCGTGAGGGACCTGGCCCTGAGACCGCACGGCAACCTGTTTCGGACTTTCCGTCCGGCGATAAGGTGCCGAACCAGCCCGCAAGGGAGCGATGTGGCCTTGAGGAGTTGTTCCGAAGGCAATCTTTCCCCCATGCACCCTATGATGCTCTACATCCCGGCCCGCGTCGGCCGACGAGACGTTCGCTCAATCCAACAAGGAGAGACATCATGACCGATACCCCCAAACCGTACAATCTCGGGACCCTCGCGCTGCACGCCGGACAGGAAGACGACCCAGCCACCCACGCCCGGGCGGTGCCGATCTACGCCACGGCTGCCTACAACTTTGAGAACACCGACCACGCCGCCGACCTGTTCGCCCTCAAGGAATTCGGGAATATCTACTCCCGCCTGATGAACCCCACCTGCGACGTGCTGGAAAAACGGCTGGCCGCCATGGACGGGGGAGTGGCCGGCCTGGCGTTCGCCAGCGGGATGGCCGCCATCTCGGCTGCGGTGCTCACCCTCGCCAGGTCGGGGCAGAACATCATCGCCGCGCCCAGCCTGTATGGCGGAACGGTGACCCTGTTCACCCAGACGTTCAAACGCCTGAACATCGAGGTCCGCTTCTTCGACCCCGACCGACCCGAGACGATCGCAGAGTTGGCCGACGAGAACACGCGTTGTGTGTATCTCGAATCGCAGGGCAACCCGAAGAACGACGTCGCCGACTTCCAGGCCGTCACGTCGGCCGCCCACGAGCAGGGCCTGCCCGTGATCGTCGACAACACCGTGATGACCCCCGCGCTGTTCCGCCCCATCGAACACGGCGCGGACATCGTGGTGTACTCGACCACGAAGTACCTCGGCGGCCATGGCGTTCACGTGGGCGGGGCGATCGTGGACAGCGGGAACTTCCCCTGGGCCGACGACCCCGAGAAATGGTCGGACTTCACCGCCCCGGACCCCGCGTATCATGGCGTGGTGTTCACCGAGGCACTGGCGCCGATCGGCAACATCGCCTTCATCGTCTACGTCCGCACGCACTGGCTGCGGGACACCGGCGGGGCGATGAGCCCGTTCGCCGCGTTCCTGTTCCTCCAGGGAATCGAGACGCTTCACCTGCGGATGGAGCGTCACTGCCGCAACGCCCAGGCAATCGCCGAATGGCTCGACGGGCATCCGCTTGTGGAGAGCGTGAATTACCCGGGCCTGCCCGGCCATCCGTATCATGAGCGGTCGAAGCAGTACATGCCCGACGGTGCCGGCGGGATCATCGGCTTCGAGATCACCGGCGGCAAGGATGCCGGCGTGAAGTTCATCAACGCCGTGCAACTCGCCAGCCACGTCGCGAACATCGGCGATGCCAAGACGCTGGTGATTCACCCTGCCTCCACGACGCACCAGCAGCTCTCCGAGGACGAGCAGCTTGCCGCCGGCGTGACGGGCGGGTACGTTCGCCTGTGTGTGGGCATCGAGGACGTCGAGGACATCCGCGCCGATCTGGATCAGGCACTCAAGGCTTCGCGGGTCTGAGTGACCAGCGGGCGAGCATTTCGCCAGGGAAGGATATGACCGAAGAACCATTCGAAAGCAGTGACGCCGCACGCGGCGCCGAGGAGCTCCAGTACGCAAAGGCGGTGACGTTCGCCGGGCCGGTGAAGCTCGAGTTGGGCTCGGCGCTGCCGGAGGTGACCGTCGTCTATGAGACGTACGGGCAACTCAACGAAGCCCGCGACAACGCGGTGCTGATCTGCCACGCGCTGACGGGTGACTCGCACGTGGCCGCCCACGACGAGGACGACGCCGAGGGATGGTGGGACCTGGTCCGCATGGTCGGGCCGGGTCGGCCGATCGACACCGAGCGGTATTTCGTGATCTGTCCCAACGCCCTGGGCGGCTGTCGCGGAACCACCGGGCCCAACGCGATCAACCCCGAGACCGGCAAGCCCTACGGGCCGGACTTCCCGACGATCACCACCGGCGACATCGTGGCCGTCCAGAAAATGCTCGTTGACCATCTCGGGATCGATCAGCTCCTGGCGGTCATCGGCGGATCCATGGGAGGCCACCAGGTGCTGGTGTGGGGCACGCAGCATTCGCGGCAGGTGCGCGGGGCGGTCGCGTTGGCGACGTCACCGCGCCTGACCAGCCAGACGCTGGCGTTCGACGTGATCGGACGCAACGCCATCATGCACGATCCGAACTTCCGGGACGGACACTATTACGAGCAGGGCGACGGGCCGTCCACGGGGCTGGCGTTGGCGCGGATGCTGGCGCATATCACCTACCTCTCGCCGGAGTCGATGAAGGAGAAATTCGAGGCGACCCGCCACCAGCCCCGGGACATCCAGACCAGCTTCGAGAAACGGTTCTCGGTCGGGTCGTACCTGGCCCACCAGGGCTCGAAGTTCGTCGAGCGGTTCGACGCCAACAGCTACATCCGCCTGTCGATGGCGATGGACCTGTTTGACCTGGGCAACACGCCCGAGAAGCTGCGCGAGACTTTCGACCCGTCGCAGTGCGCCTGGCTGGTGGTGAGCTTCACCAGCGATTGGCTGTTCGCCCCGAGTCAGTCGCGGCAGATCGTGGCAGCCCTGCTGAACACCGACGCCCCGGTGAGCTACTGCAACATCGAGAGCAACTGCGGGCACGACGCGTTCCTTCTGCCCAACGATTTCGACAGCTACGGGCCGTTGGTGGAAGGGTTCCTGGCGAACCTCGCCGTCGAGCCGGTGGCCGCCTCGCAGCCGGACCCCATCGCCGACATGCACGCCTCGTCGCGTCTGCTGCACGCCGGTCGGCAGGATTATCGGCGCATCCTGGATCTCATTCCGCCGGACGCCACGGTGCTGGATCTGGGCTGTGGCAACGGCGGGTTGCTCGCCGACCTCAACGCCCGCGCCCCGGCCACCCGGTTGGGGGTGGAGGTCAAGGAGTCGCGCGTCATCGAGTGTGTCCGTCGGGGGCTGTACGTGGTGCATTCGGACATGAACGAGGGCCTGCCGCTGTTCGATGACGACCAGTTCGACGTGGTGGTGCTCTCGCTGGCGTTGCAGGCGGTCTGGGGGGTCGAGCGCGTGCTGGACGAGGTGCTTCGCGTCGGGCGACGCGGGATCGTGAGCTTCCCCAACTTCGGGTTCGCTCCGGTCGTGAAGATGCTCTCGGAAGAGGGCCGCGCGCCGGTCTCGGCGGGTATCCTCAGCTACGAGTGGTACAACACGCCGAACCTGCGATTCTTCACCATCCGCGATTTCGAAGAGCTCTGCACGAAGAAGGGCTACACCATCCACGAGTGGGTCGCCCTGAACACCGAAGCGGGGCAGCGCGTCACCGATGACCCGAACCGCAACGCAGACATGGCCGTCTACGTCCTCAGCCGGGATGGCGACACGTCGACCGACCGGTAGGCCGTAGGGCTCGCAACTTGTTGCGGGCGCGATCGCAGGTCGATGCGGGACGA
>CAZFPT010000260.1:0-3802 GCA_964521005.1 uncultured Planctomycetaceae bacterium
CGCGTCGCTGCTTTGTCGCTTGTCGCTTGTCGCCGGTTGCCACGTTTTCTGATTCGCTTGCTTGCCGGGGGGCGGTCTGGTAGACTGCTGAATCACGCTGGTTCTTCCGGCGTCTGGAAGGATACAAATCCGGGCGGCTGGAAGGGCCGGGTCCTCTGCAATGGGCAGGCCGTGAAATTGGTCAGGTCCGGAAGGAAGCAGCCATAAGCGACGTCTGTCCATGTGCCGGAGGGTGCCTGGCCCTTCTGGTTGCCCGGTTTTTTTATGCGCCCGGGTGTTCGGATTGTCCGTCGAGGTTGATTCGTCGCCGGAGGTGGGCATAATGGGAGGGGAACTCTTTCCCGACGAGGAATGATGGCCGGTTACCTTGTACTCGCACGGAAGTATCGCAGCACCACCTTCGATGAGGTCGTGGGTCAGGAGCCCATTGCGCAGACGCTGGTCAACGCGATCAAAACCGGCCGGGTGCATCACGCCTACCTGTTCACCGGCACGCGCGGGGTTGGCAAGACCACGATGGCCCGCATTCTCGCCAAGGCGCTGAACTGCATGTCGGCCGACCAGGCCACCCCCGCCCCGTGCGGGGAATGCGACGCCTGCACCGCCATCGCACGCGGCGACGACGTGGACGTGGTGGAAATCGACGGTGCGTCCAACCGCGGCATCGACGAAATCCGCGAGCTCCGCGCCAACGCCGTGTTTCGCCCGGCCCGCTGCCGCTACAAGATCTACTACATCGACGAAGTCCACATGCTCACCAAGGAGGCCTTCAACGCGCTGCTCAAGACGCTCGAAGAACCTCCCGAGCACGTGAAGTTCATTTTCGCCACCACCGAAGCCGAGAAAGTCCCCGCGACGATCCTCTCGCGCTGCCAGCGGTTCGACTTCCGCAACATCCCCACCCGGCGCATCGCCGACCACCTCAAGAGCATCTGCTCCAACGAGGACGTCGAAGCCGAGGACGAAGCCCTCTTCCGCATTGCCCGGGCCGCCAACGGGTCCATGCGCGACGGGCTGAGCCTGCTGGATCAGCTCCTCTCAGCCGGACGATCGGTCACCAGCGAGGACGTTCTGCGGGTGCTGGGAACGCCCTCCGACGAGCGGACGCTGGCGATGGCCGACGCGATCGCCGCCGGCGAGACGCCGAAGGTGCTGGGCGAACTCGCCGCCATGCTGGAAGCCGGCGTAAGCCTGGCGTCCATCGTCCGGGCGCTGGGGGCTGCCTTCCGCAACGTGATGGTCGCCGCCACCTGCGGACCCGACAGCGAGCTGATCGAACTGCCCGACGCCTCCCGCCAACTGGTGGCCGGGCTGACCGGGAAAATCTCCATGCCCGCCCTGGTGCAGGGGGTGGCGATTCTGGACACCTGCGGGCGGAACCTGCGGGGCAGCAGCGTGGGGCGGGCGCTGGTGGAGGCAGCCCTGGTGCGCCTCAGCGAAGCCGAGAAGTTCACCGACCCGGCCAGTCTCATTCAACGGCTCGAAGCGCTCAATCAGGGCGGAGCGGTCGGCCCGGCGGGCCAAAAAAAAAAGTCCCCACGCCCGGTAGGGGCTGAGGGGCAAAGTTCGTATGTCCCCAATCGCCCAGCCGGTGCGGCGAGCGGGAAGCACTCGCCCCCCGCAACCCCGAGCGAGTCGCGCGGGCCCTCGCCCCCGCCGGCTGCGACGAACCAGGCGAAGGCACCTCGGCCGACCCCGAAGCCTGCCAGACCGGTCAAAGAGCTTTCTTCGCAGGAGAAGTCGGCCATCCAGAAAGACCCTGCCGTGGAAGAGGTGCTCACGCTCTTCGGCGGCAAGGTGGTGGAGTATCCCCGCGTCGTGGCGGACCTGCCCGAGGCGGATCCCGGCGACGAAACCGAACCAGACTCAGCCGACGAGGACCGATCGGCCGATTGAAGGAGAAGCGATGTTTGGCAACATGGGTAATATCGGCAAGATGATGCAGATTGCCTCTCAGATGAAGACGAAGATGCCCGAGCTGCAGAAGAAGCTCGCCGAGTCGGAGTATTCCGCCCGCGCCGGCGGCGGGGTCGTCAGCGCGACGGTCACCGGCAAGATGCAGATCGTGGACGTCTCGATCGATCCGTCGGTGTTCGCCGATGGAGACGCCGAGATGCTCGAGGACCTCATCAAGGCAGCCGTCTCTGCCGCCCAGGCCAAGGCCGCCGAGGAGGCCGCCGCGGCGATGAAAGAACTCACCGGTGGGATGGAAATCCCCGGTATGACCGATATGCTGGGAATGTAGCCCCTGTGGCTGCCTTGGGTTCGACGTCTGGAGCGTGCCATGAAAACAACACTCCTGTGGTTCTCTGGGACGGGCAATTCGCTCTACGTCGCCAAGCGCCTCGCCGAGAAGCTCGAGGGCGAGTGTGAGCTGATTCCGTTCACCAAGCTGGTGGGCATCGACCCGATCGAGGCCGACCGCGTGGGGCTGATCTTTCCGGTGTATGGGTGGGGCGCTCCGAACCTGGTGGCCCGCCAGATCGCGGAGGGGTTGCCCCTGGCGGGCAGGCCGGTGCTGTTCTCGGTGGTCACCTGTGCCGCCTCCCGCGGCGCTACGCTCCAGCAGGTCAGAAGGCTGCTCAAAGCCGACGACAGGAAGCTCACGGGGGGGTACGTGGTGACCATGCCCGAGAATTATCCGCCCATGGGCGGCCCGCCCAACCGCGAGGGTATCGAGCGGATCCTCGCCGACGGCAACAGGATTATCGACCGCGTCGCCGAGCGCATCAATGTCGGCAAAATGTCCGTGCCCGCCCGCGGGACGCTCATGCGGGTTGTCAGCCGAGTGGTGAACCACTTCGCCAGCCGACACTGGGCCGGGGCGGACAAGAACTTCTCCGCCGACAAGGGCTGCATCTCGTGTGGCCGATGCGAGGCGATCTGCCCGGTGGGCGACGTCAAACTCGTCGATGGACGCCCGACCTGGCAGGGACACTGCGAACAGTGCTTCGCCTGCCTGCACTGGTGCCCGGTCTCGGCGATTCAGTACGGCCATAAGACCCGCTCCCAGCCACGATACCACCACCCCGGGGTGAGCGTCGAAGAGATGCTCACCGGCGGGACGCCCACGTCGATCGAGGCCCGGCCCGCCCGCGAGCAAACCGCGGCCGTTGCTTCGGACGAATAACCACGGACGGATTCCACGCATGGCCCAGTATTCCGAAACCATCGAACGACTCATGGACGAGCTCGGCAAGCTGCCGGGCATCGGCGCGCGGACGGCCGAGCGCCTCGCCTTCCACCTGCTGCGGTCCTCGCAGGAGGAGGCAATGGGTCTGGCGCGGGCGATTCACGACGTGAAAACCAAAATCCGCCCCTGCCGGGAGTGCTTCAACCTCGCCGAGGGCGAGCTCTGTGCGGTCTGCGCCGACCCCCGCCGCGACCAGAACATTATCTGCGTCGTCGAGCAGCCCAAGGACCTGCTGGCGCTGGAGTCCACGGGCATGTACCGCGGGCTGTACCACGTGCTGATGGGGCACATCGCCCCGCTGGAAGGCAGCGAGCCGGAAGACCTCACGCTGGACGCACTGGCCGGGCGTGCCGCCAAACCCGAGATCGAGGAGATCATCCTGGCGACCAACCCCACCGTCGCCGGCGACGCCACCGCGCTGCACATCCAGACGATGCTCGAAGGCGTGGATGTCAGGATCAGCCGACTTGCCAGAGGCCTGCCCACCGGCGGGCAGATCGAATACTCCAACAAGTCCATCCTCTCCGACGCCCTGAACGAGCGACGGGAGCTGTAGCCGCCGCCGTTCGCCGATCGGCCGAACTTTCGGCGCAGGCATTGCCGACCCGC
>CAZFPT010000261.1:0-3733 GCA_964521005.1 uncultured Planctomycetaceae bacterium
GTCTTCGGTGTTGCGCCCGCAACAAGTTGCGAGCCCTACGGCTGACCGACCCCCAGAACAAGGGTGCCCCGGTTTGTGCAGCGAGCCCAAGCGAGCTGCCTGCCACGACGGAGCCCGCAGGGCGGAGACGGGAGCAACCGGGTTGCTCCGTTCCTCCCTCGCTGCGCTCGGTCCGACCGGCACAATCCCGGGCACCCGAATCATGGTTGAAGCCCCATCTGGAGCCTGCCCAGGCAACCTGAAACCTTGCCAACCGCCCGTCGAGTTTCTATCCTTCTGTATTCCCGCCCCTCGCGGGGGCCTGTGGGAAGGCGAATGCAACCTCCGGACAGAATCCAAAGGACAACATCATGGCCAAGAAGACGATCAACGACATCGACGTATCGGGCAAGACCGTGCTGATGCGGGTGGACTTCAACGTTCCGCTGGACGGCAAGACCGTCACCAACGACAAGCGAATCGTGGCGGCACTGCCGAGCATCAACAAGGTGCTCGACGCCGGCGGAAAGCTGGTGCTGATGTCCCACCTCGGGCGTCCCAAGGGCGAAGTGACTGACGAATTCTCGCTCAAGCCGGCGGCCGACAAGCTGGCCGAGCACCTCGGCAAGGAGGTCAAGCTCGGGCCCGCCTCGCCCATCGCCGGGGACGAGGCAAAGCAGATGGTTGCCGATCTCTCTGCCGGCGAAGTGCTCTGCCTGGAGAACATGCGGTTCGACCCGCGCGAGGACTCCAAGGACGAATCGGACGTGCTGGCCTTCGGGGCCGAGCTGGGCGAGCTGGGCGAGGTGTACGTCAACGACGCGTTTGGAACCTGCCACCGCAAGCACGCCAGCATGTGGGGCGCTCCCCAGGCCATCCAGAAAAAGGGCGGCCCCGCTGTGGCGGGTCTGCTCGTCGAGAAGGAAATCAAGTACCTCCACGAAGCCGTCGCCGAGCCGAAACGCCCGTTCCTGGCGATTCTTGGCGGCGCGAAGGTCTCCGACAAGATCAAGCTCATCGCCACGCTCCTGGACAAGGTCGACCGGATCATCATCGGCGGAGCGATGGCCTACACGCTGCTCAAGGCCCGCGGCGTGAACGTGGGCAAATCCCGCGTCGAGGAAGACCAGGTCGACGAGATGAAGGCCCTGCTCGAAAAGGCCGGCGATACCATCGTCCTGCCCGAGGACCACGTCGGGGCCGGCGAGTTCGAGTCCGACGAGGCGAAGACCACCGACGGCGTGGAGATTCCCGACGACATGATGGGGCTGGACATCGGCCCGAAGACCGTCGAGACGTTCAAGGGCATCATCGCCGAGAGCAAGACGATCGTGTGGAACGGCCCGATGGGCGTCTTCGAACGCGACGCCTACGCTGCCGGCACGAAGGCGGTTGCCCAGGCGGTCGCCGACGCCACCGACGCCGGGGCGATCAGCGTCATCGGTGGCGGTGATTCCGCCACGGCCGTCGAAGAGTTCGGCCTCGAGGACAACATGACGCACGTCTCCACCGGCGGCGGCGCCAGCCTGACCTACCTCGAAGGAAAGCCCATGCCCCCCATCGAAGTCCTGGACGAGTGATACGCCACCGCAGACGAACTGCACAAGGGCCCGTCGGATCCCCCGGCGGGCCCTTTCGCATGCGCAGACTCTTTTCGATACGATTCGCCCGATACTACGAGCAAAGTGGAGGTATTAAGTTACGAAAACCGCTAACCCGAATGGAGCAAACCGCCATGGCTGAGACCTTTCGTCGATTCGCTGTGATTCTCGCTGCTTTCGCAATCTCGGTACTGACCCTGCCGGCGGATGCTTCTGCCGACGAGGCAAGCGAACCGGTCGCTCTCACCGTCGAGGTGGATTGCTCCAAGCCGGTTCACAGGATGGAGAACTTCTGGAACCGCTTCGGCTTCTCGCCGGCGTGGGACCTCTTCAAGGACCACTACCAGGTCTACATGGCCTACGCCGGGTCGGTCCCGCACGAGGGGCTCGAATACGCCCGCATCCACCGGACGCTGAACCTGATCGGCGCGAAACGCGACGGCAACGCGATCGTCTACGACTGGTCGAAGCTCGACGCAGCGACGGACATCCTGCTGCGGTACCGGCTCAAGCACCACTTCGAGTTCGATTACAAGGGGCGCGGCAGCGAGCTGATCAGCAACCGCGGCGGGGCCCGCTCGCGCAAGGAGGCCGAGCACCACCGGGCGGTGACCCGGGCGCTGGCTGAGCATTTCGTGGAACGCTATGGCCGCGATGAGGTGGCCAGCTGGTGGTGGGAGTCGCCCAACGAGGGCCAGCTCAAGTGGAACGAGGCGGGGGTGGCCTACTGGGACGCGGTCACCAAAGGCCTGGCCGACGTGGACAAGCGGTTCGCTCGCAGATTCGGCGGGCCGGCGGCCATCTACCGCAAGAACCCCTACGATTTCGTAAAGCTCCTGGAGAGCACCGAGAATATCTTCACGGGCAAGAAGGAGCACACCGTCGGGTTTGTCTCGGGTCATATCAAGGCCGCTGCGACCGACATGGTCGACAGCGAGATCGAAATGATCAAGAAAATCCGCAAGGACTTCCCCTCCTACAAGGACGTGCCCTTCGTCAACACCGAGCACGATCCGTGGAACGGCTGGAACAATAAACACGAATGGGCCCGCGGGCCGAAGTTCGCCGCATGGACCGCCAACGCGATCTACCAGGAGCAACTGCGGATCATCGAGGGAATGGGTCAGCCCTTCTTCTGCAGCAACGACAGCGGCTTTCTTTCCGATAACTGGGACCGCCGCACGCAGATGATCCTCTTCCGCGAGAAAGACCGGTTCGCGCTGATCAAAAAGCCCGCTCACACCGTGTTCACCTCGCTGGCCAAGCTCGGAGACGGACGGTTGGCCGTCAAAGGAAATCCGGACGTCCGCAGCGGCGTCGGCGTGCTGGCGACGCGCAACTCCGCCGCCAACGGGCAGGTGGCGGTGCTGGCGTTCAACGACGGCAAGGCAACCCGCACGGTGACCGTCAAACTCCGCGACCTGCCCGGCGAGACGCTCATGCTCTCGCACCTCCGCCACGACGCCAACACGAGCAATCCGTATCGCGTCTGGCCACACACGAAGACACCCCCCAGCCGAGGCGCTGGCCAGACTTCGCCGCGAGATGGAACTCGCCTACGCAGCCGATCCGAAGAAGGTCTCGCCCGAGGGCGGCAGGCTCATGCTCGACGTGACCATGCCCGCCGACAGCGTCAGCCTCTTCCTGCTCACACCCCGTGGCGAGAACGGCCCGGCTGCCCCGAGCAAGCTGCGCGTGGACGTGTTTCCCGGGCTGCACGGCCCCGAGCACCTGCTGACGTGGAAAGGCTCAGCCGACTTTGCGCTGAAAACCTACGAACTGCAGCGATCCGCAGACAAGGACGGCCCCTGGAAGCGTATCGACACGCCGACGCTCCTGTGCAACTCCTGCATGCTGCCTGCCGACGGGGCAGGAGGATTCTACCGCATCCGCGCCGTCGACCTGTGGGGCCGGTCGGCCGACAGCGAACCGGTCGCTGCCCCCGCCGACCAGAAGTAGACGCAGCCGCGAAACACGAAACCGCCAACAGGCCGATTTCCAATCACGAACGGCCGCGGTCTGGATGTGTCCAGCGCACGCCCTGAACAAAGCCGGGTACGCGCGTTGGCAGCCGGTAGCGCATTTGGCGGGTGCCACCGCCGTCTCGGCCGTGCGAAGCGTGAAATCCCTGTCCGGGGTGCCACGGCCGTCTC
>CAZFPT010000262.1:0-3706 GCA_964521005.1 uncultured Planctomycetaceae bacterium
AATTGGGGTTGTCCTTGCTGTATACATGCCACCCGACGACCCGCGCGAGCCCGATCGTCAAAGCGATTCCACCAGCGATGAACAGAACCCACGACCGCGCATTCAGCTGCGAGGGAGTTCTCAGAACAACCCGCTCCCCGCCATCGCTCCCCGGGGTTGACTTGGCGCCGTCGCTGTCGTTTGCGTAGGCTGTCATGGCCGGCGAGAATACTCCGCCCGATGCGGCGGGGCAAGACGGTTCGATGCGTGGAGAGACGATGGCCAAGCGTGACGCGAACATCCTGATGGAGATGTACGAGGCGATGCTCGCCCACTTCGGCCCGCAGGGGTGGTGGCCCGGCGAGGGGGCGCTGGAGATCTGCGTGGGAGCGATTCTCACTCAGAACACCAACTGGGGAAACGTCGAGCGGGCCATTGCCAATCTCCGCACCGCCGGTGTGATGGGCGTGGAGGCCCTGCTCGCCCTGGAGTCGGCCGAGCTTGCGGAGCTCATTCGCCCGGCGGGGTATTTCAACGTCAAGACCCGCCGGCTGAGATGCTTTCTGCAGGCGATCGCCGACCAGGCCGACGGCGACGTGGCGGCGTTCCTGACCGCCCCGTCGGCCAAGCGGCTGCGGGAGAAACTCCTGGCGATTCACGGAATCGGGCCCGAGACGGCAGACAGCATGACGCTCTACGCTGCCGACCTGCCCACGTTCGTGGTGGACGCCTATACGATGCGCATCGGACAACGTCACGGCCTCTTCGATCAGCGTGCGAAGTACGAAAACGTCCGCGAACTCTTTCAGCAGTCGCTGCCGGTCGACGCGACCCTGTGGAACGAATACCACGCCCTGCTGGTGGCCACCGGGAAGGACTTCTGCAAACCCACCCCACGCTGCGAGGGATGCCCACTGGCGTGCTTCCCGCAGCCGGGCCTGCCCCGCAAACCATGAAGCTCAATGGCGTGATTCACACCTTCGGGGGAAAATAGCACAAATCTCAGCGGCATATCCGCAAAAAGACTTGCATGGTGCGCTATATTGTCGGATAATTCAGGAATCGATAAGCTTTCACCTCCGTTCTTGTCGAAATACGTACTGCTTACTGATATGTCGCTGCCCTGAAAGGTTCATGTCTGATGGCCCATCGAAGAAGAAACGTACTGCTGCTGGTCAATGAGTCAATAGGTCTTTGTCGTGACATTTTACGTGGTGTATTTTCCTACGCCATTCCGGCCAAGCCATGGGTGCTCCAGGCAACGTCGGTGAGCATGGACATCCTGAGGCTCGATGCGTACAACTCTGCCGACGGCGTGGTCGTGTTCGGAGCGAACCGCCAGATGGTCAGCGATCTGGGCAAACGGGAGATCCCGATCGTCAACGTCTCGGGGCACTGCGAACAGAGCCCCTTCCCTCGGGTGCTGCCCGACAACGACGCGATCGGGCGGGAGGCGGCCCGGTTCTTCATGCGGAAGGGCTATCGGACCTTCGCGGTCTGGACCCAGCCCTGGTCGCACTACGCCCGGTTGAGGCAGGAAGCGTTCGTCGACGAGATCGGCCGCGACGGCCACAGCGCCAAGGTGTTCTTCCAGACCGAGGCTCCGGACAAGTCCGGCCCCCGCGTGCGGGACGACGCGATCGCCGAGCTGATCCAGTGGGCTCGGCTTCAGGACGACCCGGTCGCCCTCTTCGCCGTAACCGATCTGGAGGCCATGTCAGTTTCGCACGCATTGTATTACGCGGGAATCAAGGTGCCCAACGAGGTCGCGATTCTCGGGGTGGACAACGAGGAACTCAAGTGCGCGCTGGCCTATCCACCCCTGAGCAGCATCGCCATTCCCGGGCAGAAGATCGGCTACGAAGCCGCCGCGATGCTCGAACGCATGCTGAGCGGGGCCGAGCCCGACCCGCAGGATATCCTGCTGCCCCCTGTCGGCGTGATCGAGCGTGAAAGCACTCGCACCCAGGCCGTTCACGACTCCGCCGTCGCCGCGGCCATGCAGTACATCCAGGACCACGCCCACGAGCGGATCTCCGTCACTGACGTTCTGTCGGCCGTCGAGGTCTGCCGCAGCACGCTGGAGAGGAAGTTTCGTGCCGAACTGAATCGCACGCCGCTGGAGGAGATCCACCGCGCCCATCTGGACCAGGCCAAGCGAATGCTGGTGGAAACCGACCGCACACTGGCCGAGGTGGCCACCGGGTGCGGCTACCGCGACGCTGCCCACCTGATCATGCATTTCCGCAAGCAGACGGGCAAGACCCCCTCAGAGTACCGGCGGGCGTTCCTGCTGAAGTAGAACCCCGCCCCTGCGCGGTCAGTGCACGTTGTGAACGTCGTGCTCCAGCACGCGCCAGGGAATATCCTCGCGCCGGGCGATGGAACGGTCTGGCGTGCCGCGATCTTCTCGCGTCTTTTCCGAGCGGGGGTGATTCTCCCGGCGGTCCGGATGGAACACCACGTCGATCAGCGCTCGATGCATCGGTCCACTGCCGTTTCTTCCTCGCATGGCATCTCTCCCTCGATGGTTGGGTGGGCGTCGGTCTGCTGTTTCATCTGCAGGTGCTGACGGCGAAGCCGCTGGCGGACGACCAGGTCCAGCTCGCCGAACGGAGTCACGCGGTCTCGCCCGCTTTCCTTGGCGTGCAGCAGCGCCTGATCGGCGAAGTACACCAGCATTTCCGGGTCGGTGATTTCCGCGTCCAGCGGGTAGGTCGCAAACCCGATCGAGATCGTCACGTGGATCTTCTTGCCGTACACCACGAACTGTCGTCCCGAGGTCTCCGAGCGGATTCTCTCGGCAAACTGGGCGGCCTGCTGGCGGTCGGCCTTGGGCAGGATCACGCTGAACTCCTCCCCGCCCGTGCGGGCCACCACGTCCGAATCGCGTACGGAGTTCTTCAGGATGACCGCCAGTTCCTTGAGCACGTAATCGCCGCTGGGATGGCCGTGGGTGTCGTTGACCACCTTGAAATGGTCCACGTCGAGCATCAGCAGGCTGATGGCATGGTCGTACCGCCGCGCGACGCGGAACTCGTGGTGCAGGATTTCCTGGTACGAGCGGACGTTCTGCACGTGCGTGAGAGGGTCGGTCGTGGCGAGGTCCACCAGGTGGTTGTAGTCGCTCTGGAGTTTGCTCAGCAGGGACCGTTCGCGTCGCAGGGCGTCCTGGAGGGCCGATCGGCTGGAGGCCAGTTCATCGTGCAGCGACTTGACGCGAAGCAGCGCCCGGGCGCGGGCGGTGAGCTCGCGACCCGAGGTCCGCACGCTGACCACATCGTCGGCCCCGCCGTTGAGAATCTGGCAGCGACTCTCGGCGAGGTCCTCCCCTGCCACCACAATCACCGGCAGGTACGCCGTCTCGCTGACACAACGCAGCACCTCGGGCAGGTCGCTGTCGGCGATCGAGTCTGCCGACAGATGCAGCACCGCCAGATCGACGCCGTTGTTCTGAACGGTCGTCAACGCTTCCATCTCGTCCACCGCCCGGATCGGACACAGACCCGCCATCGTCAGCTCGGCGCACAGCCTCGCTGCCTCGGACTGATCGGCGTCCATGAGCAGAACGCGCGGCCTGCCTTCCATAATCTCCTGCCCCATAACGACCTCCGTGGGCTCCTTGCGAGCGGGCGTCTTGCGCGGCCTGCGACGTTAATCCGCCCGACACCCGGCGCAGTGCCCCGCTCCAGGGGAACCATACGATTCATCCACTCGCCACGCCATC
>CAZFPT010000263.1:0-3692 GCA_964521005.1 uncultured Planctomycetaceae bacterium
GGCAGGTCATGCCCGGACGGGTCGCCGAGCTGACCCTCTACGTCGGGGCGGCTGGCCTGATCGGGGCGTTGACCAACCGGATGGCCATCGAGGCGTTGTTCTCGCCCTGGCCGACCCGCCGGATGGCCCTGCCGTACACCGGGCTGATCGAACAGAACCGCGAGGCGATCATCGAGGCGATCGCCGAGACCGTATCCGGCGAGCTGCTGACACGCGACGCCCTGCTGCGCTGGCTGCGAGAGGGCGGCGTGCTCAACACCCTGCGCGACTCGGCTGCCGGGCAGGTGCGCACCCTCGCGGGGCAGCATGGCCCCTCGGCAGACCTGCGACGGCGCATCTCACGGGCGCTGCGGAAGCGGCTCGAAGCGGTGCTGGACTCCCGGGCAGTCTATCGCGAGGTGCGGGAGTTCGTGCGGAGCAAATCGGGGCTTGCCGGCATGGTGGGGCACGTTACGGGTATCAGCGATTACGACCAGCTGACCTACTCGATCCTCGATGGGATCAAGCGGAAGGTCCACGACGTGCTCGTAACCGACGCCGGACGATCCAGCCCGCACCTGGAAACAGCCCTGAACGCCGCTGCCGACGCCCTCGAGCAATGGGACCTCGCCGCCGACCCCGTCATCGAACAACTCGTCAACACGCTGCTGGATCATCTCGACGTGCACTCGATCGTCAGTGAATCCCTCAGCCGATACTCGCCCGAAGAGGTCAAGCTGCTCATCCAACGTCTCTCCCGCCGACACCTCGCGTGGCTGGAAGTGTATGGCGGGCTGTTCGGCGCCCTCGGCGGACTGGGGATGTACCTTATCAGCAGCTAGCAATTAGCAATTAGCGACCAGCAATTAGCAGCTAGCTGCTCTCGACTACTTCCTCACCCAGGTCATCGTCCCGTTTTCGTACTCGCCCGTCACCTCCTTGCCGTTCACCACCAATGTTTTGCCCTGGGGGACTTTGAGTTTCAGGGCGTCGAGCTTGCCGGTCGCGCGGACGGCCTTCTTGTCGATGCGAATGAACACGCAATCGCGGAAGGTGATGCTCTCGCCGTCGCCGCTGAGCGTCAACGGCTGATGGGCATTGTCTCCCAGACGCAGGGCGATGCGGTCGTCAATGGGCTGTTCTTCGCCGGCCCCGGTAACCTTCACGAACAGGCCCTTGTCGTTCCGCGCGATCGCGTCGAACGTCTTGACGTTGGGCGTCTGACCGTCGAGGTGGTCGTGCAGGGCCACGAATGTGGTGTTTCTTGCTTTGCGGCGGGCGATGACGGTCGTGGCTGAGCCGCGCGTCTCCTGGGGCTTCCTGGAGGGCGGCTTGCCGACGTACACCGTCGTGGCGGCGTCGGGGTCGGGCAGCATGTGGACCTTCACGCCCACGCCGCGAGCATAGAACTCCGCGCCAAGCGGGTCTTTGGCGGGATCTTCGGTACTTGGCTGATGGACCATCTGCAGCGCCCACGCGTCGGTGCCGGCTGAGAGCTTTCGTACCGAACCGAGGTCCTGCTTGCCGTTGGCGGTCTTCTTCTCGAACTTCGAGCCGACGTACAGCTTGCCGCCGTCAAGCTCGTCGGTGGCGGCCCAGCCGTCGCCGGTCTGCGCGGTCGCGGGCGACTGGACCTGCCAGTCGTAGGTGCGAGGTGCGTCCTTCGAGGAGCTCAGCCAGAACGCATCGAAGAGGTAATCGTCGGTCAGCACCAGTGCGCGTTCCATGTCGACCTCCGGATACACGCCGGCGGCCCGGACGGCCACGAATCGCACGTTCAGATCGTTTTCGAGGTTCTGGCGATACGAATGACCTTTCGTGCCGTCCAGCAGCCTGGCGACCGGCTGGGCCTGGAGGTTGTCCACGATCACGCCGGAATGCCCGCGAACCGAGTCTTTCCAGGCGTTGCCACCGGCGTACCCGCGTCCGCTTCCGCCGGCGTTGACGTAAATCGGGGCGTTGTGGGCGTAGTAGCCCAGCAGCGAGAAGCAGTCATGGACATAGTGCACGTAATAGCGGGCAAACTGCAGCGAGACGGCCGGCTTCCAACCTTCCCAGTAGCCCGGGGTGTGGTCGGCCTTGAGGAAGGCGAACCCGCGCTGTCTGGCGACGAACGAAGGGTACGGCTTGGGGGGTGCGACCTTGCTTGCGTCCACCGGACCGGCACCCCACAACAGGGTCGGGTAGTAAACCGTCTCGCCCGGCTCGCGCAGCTGCGCGAGGAAGTAATCGTAGCCTTCCTTCGGCCATTGGGCGTGCATCGCCTCCAGCCAGAAGGGCATTTGCATTTTGCTCATGGGCCCGTTCATGTGGGCGTTGGTCCACCAGCGCTCTTCGCCCTTTCCGTTGGGCAGTTGGCCGTTGATGGTGGTGTGCAGGACCGGCGCGTCGCCCCCGAGATAGGCGCCCTTCGCGTCGCCCATGGTCACCCTCGCGTAGGTGGGCATGCTCTTGCCGCCCCACTCGACGCGCGGATAGGTGATGTCGATCGTGTTCCGCGTGAGGAACTTCTGCATCGTCGCGCCGTTCTTGCCCGTATACCCGTAGCCGTACTTGTCCAGCCCGAGCTCTTCGAGCCCCTCGCACCACATCAGGAACGAGCCGATGTTCGAGTAGAACTTCCCGAACTCTTCCATGTAGAACCCGTCATCGGCGAGATACTCATCGAACCAGAACTTCAACCCGCCGGTGCCCTCGAACATCTTCTTGATCAGCTCGGGGTCCTTCAGGCCGACCGCCATGATGTGCGTGCCGATCGTCCGCGGATAGTGCATGTTGGGCAGCCAGCTCGTGCGGTCGTACGCGAAGGCCGGGTGCCAGGGCTTGTGCCCGGCAAGGTGGTAGTCGATGTAGCTCATGAACGCCTTCTCGACGCCCTTGCGATCCTTCTCCGAAAGCCGGTCGTACAGAACGTCGTAGCGAATGACCTGCTCGGTCTGCTCGTCGCGCATGTGGCGGTCGCCAGCGGAGGGCATCCCCTCGTTCCACTTCAGCTTGTCCAGGTCCACGTTCCACGTCAGCGGCTCGGGCTTATGGCCGATGAAACGGGTCAGCTTCTTCCGCTGGTCGTTGGCGAATTCCTCGTTGCCCATGACCATATACTCCAGCAGGTCGACAAACACCTTCGAAGCCCTGCGCGATCGGCCGATCTCTATCGTCCGCTGCCACTGCTTCTTGACGGCAGGGTCGCTGGCGATGCGCTTCTTGAGGGCCTTGGCCTCCTCGGCCGTCCACATCAGGAACGGGTGGGAGACCTTGGCGACCTTGTCCTCGGCCCCAGCGCCGGCCGGCAGCGATGCAAACGCACCGAACGCAACCGCGACGAGCAACAGCAACGACAGCCGATGAGTGGCGAAACGCGTGTTCATGGATCAATCCTTTGTTTGATGGCCAAATCCGATCTTCCTGTGGCTCTCCTGAAACCAACCAACCCTCGCCGAGTTACGGCCGCTCTCGACAACACCCGACGCCACAGGGCCTCGACGTCACAGGATAACCCCCCAACCCGCCGCAGACACCCCAAAACGCCTCAATCCTCCCCGCAGCTCCAAGGCGGGCCATCGGGCGACAAGCACAAATCGGCCGGCGCTCTCCGCCGCACACGGCCAACGCGAACAAGCCCGGCATGTCAATGCCGGGATCCCCCCGCGATTGCGGCACGATCAATCGGCCAGTAGGCGACGCGTTCATCCGCTCACCAACGAGCGGGTGCG
>CAZFPT010000264.1:0-3660 GCA_964521005.1 uncultured Planctomycetaceae bacterium
CCGCCATCCAACCCGGCGTTGGCACGCCGGGCTTCCTCGTCGATCATCCGTCCGGTGAACGCGCGGGAACTCCCATACCCGGCAAGCCCGGCCTGTCAAGGCCGGGTCTGCCGCCAGATCTAAGGGCTCGCAACTTGTTGCGGGCGCGATCGTCGTAGACGAAAAAGAGAACAGAACATGGGCAGGATGCCCATGCGACGTGCGGGCCCTGGGGCTGCTGCTTTCCGCGGGCGTCCGCTTCTGAGCGTCCATCTGAACATACATGGGCGCAATGCGAACGTGGCGTTAAGGGTCTGTGTGGCTTAGCGCATGCTTAACAAAGACCCCGCGCGGCCTTAACAATGCCTTGTCATTGTCTTGCTCGGAACGGGCTTGGTCGGTCTGCGTAGGGCCGGGAAGCCGATGGGCATCAGAGAAAGGAGTCGTAAATGGCTGCGTGCCGGAAGTGGATTGTCGGGGCGGTGCTCGCCTCGATGGCGGCAATGGCGGGGGCGGACGACCTGTCCGACCTCAAAACGAGCATGAAGGCCCTGAAGATGAAGATTCGGGACCAGGAGCGACGCCTCGCGGAGATCGAGGATCAGCAGGGCAAGTTCCTGGACTTCATGAAGGAAGAGCGAACGGGCGGGGCCGGGGGGCCGAACGATTTCCGCGTCTTCTGGAAGGAAGGGCTGCGATTCGAGAGCGGCGACGGGAACTTCAAGCTCAAGATCGGCGGTCGGGTGATGGCCGACGTGGGCTACATGGACGGGTCCGGCATCGAGAACGATCTCGGCGTCGACGCCCAGGACGGGGCGGAATTCCGTCGCGCCCGGCTGTACATGTCCGGGGAGATCTACCAGAACGTCGGGTACAAGGTGCAGATCGACTTCGCCGACGAGGACGTCTCACTCAAGGACGTCTACATGCAGGTCAAGGACATGCCCGTGGTGGGCACGCTGACCGTCGGTAAGCACAAGATGCCCGTCGGCCTGGAGGAGCTGACCTCCTCGAAGTACATCACCTTCCTGGAACGGGCGTTGCCCAGCGTGTTTGTCCCCAGCCGACAGTGGGGTATGTCGCTGAAGAACTCCGCCCTGGACGGCAAGCTGTTCTGGCAGGTCGGCGCTTACCGCCTCGCCTCGGCCGAGCAGACCAGCGACGGCGGATACAACTTCGCCGCCCGCGTGGCGTGGGCCCCGATCAATGAGAACAAGGGCGAGAAGCTCCTGCACATCGGCGGCAGCTATGCCCTGCAGTACATCGAAGACGCCGCCGACGGGTCCGTTCGTCTGCGACAGAGGCCCGAGTATCACAACACCTCGATCCGCCTGGTGGACACCGGAACCCTCACGGGCATCGAATGGCAGAAGATTTACGGCCTGGAGCTGGCGGGCACGTACGGGCCGTTCCACGCCTCGGGCGAGTTCATCGGCTCCACGCTCGAAGGCGAGACCGGCGCCGACAGCTACACCTTCTGCGGGTACTACGTGCAGGCGGGGTATTTCCTCACAGGCGAGCATCGGCCCTATAAGAAGGGCACCTTCAGCCGCGTCAAGCCCAAGAAGAACTTCAAGAGCGACTTCTCCGGGTTGGGTGCGTGGGAGATTGCCGCCCGTTACTCGTACCTGGACCTGCAGGACAGCGTCGCCAACGACGATGCCGGGCAGGAGTACAACGTCACGGTCGGGCTGAACTGGTATCTCAACCCCAACGCGCGGATCATGTTCAACTACATCCGGGCCTGTGCCGATACCCGTGCCAGCTCGAACGCTGCCGACATCGCCGCGGTCCGCTTCCAGGTGGACTTCTAGCAGACCGTCGGCAAACGCCGGAAACGGCTGCATCGATTGTGTCTCGACATCGCAGATGATCCTTCTCATGCGTGTCGATGGGCCGACCGCCACCTTCCCAGGCGGTCGGCCGTTTTTTTTGGGCGGGGCGGGCGCGATCATCAACCTTGTCAAAATGCCGTGGGGCGCCTACCATGGCGGTCTTTCCCGAGGACCGCATTCGGCCGGGCCCGACCCGGCGGATCTACCCGAACAGGACGGAACGCATGGCCGCTGAAACAACCGAACACATGGAACAACTCGTCGCCCTCTGCAAACGACGCGGATTCGTCTTCCAGGCCTCCGAGATCTACGGCGGTCTCAACGGGTTCTGGGACTGGGGTCCGCTGGGCATTCAGCTGAAAAACAACATCCGCGACGACTGGTGGCGGACCATGGTCGAGTGCCCGCCGATCGGCCCGGACGGTCGACCTTTGCAGATCGTGGGGCTGGACTCGGCGATCATCCAGAACCCGCAGACGTGGGTGGCATCCGGCCACGTCGACGGGTTCAACGACCCGATGGTCGACTGCCGGGAGTGCAAGGCCCGCTTCCGCGCCGACAAGGTCGCCACCGTCACCTTCCTCGACGGACAGAAGCTCATCGCCTCGATCGGCGTGCAGGCAGACAACGACGAAACCGCCGTCGAAAACGCCCGGGCCGAGGTCAACCGCAAGACCCGCCGCAAGCTCGACAAGGCGGAGAATCTCGAAGCGAAGGTCGCCTTCCTCTCCGAGCTGCCCGAGAACGTCTCGACCGTCTGCCCGACCTGCGGCCAGCAGGGCGCGCTGACCGAGCCCCGCATGTTCAATCTGATGTTCGAGACCTACGTCGGGGCGATCCGCTCCGAAGAGGCCAAGGCCTACCTCCGCCCCGAGACGGCCCAGGGGATCTTCCTGAACTACCGCAACGTGCTGGACACCATGCGCGTGCAGGTGCCCTTCGGGATCGCACAGATCGGCAAGGCCTTCCGCAACGAGGTCACCCCGCGAAACTACGTCTTCCGCTCGCGCGAGTTCGAGCAGATGGAGATGGAGTGGTTCTGCCCGCCCGACGAGGCGATCCAGTGGTACGAGTTCTGGAAGAACCAGCGCATGGAGTGGTGGAGGTCCATCGGCGTTTCGAGCGATCGACTGATCTTCCGCGACCACGACGCCGACGAGCTGGCCCACTACTCCAAGGCCTGCGTGGATGTCGAATACCAGTACCCCTTCACCGCGCCGGGCCACGGCGAGCTGGAGGGCATCGCCCATCGCGGGTGCTTCGACCTGACCCGCCACCAGGTGCATTCCAAGGCCAAGATGGAATACTTCGACCAGGAACTCCAGCAGAAGCTCAAGGACGAAGGGCTCGACAAAGACGAGATCAAGCAGCGCAGCCGATACGTTCCGCACGTGATCGAGCCGGCCAGCGGTCTCACGCGCGGCGCGCTGGTGCTGCTGTGCGAGGCGTACACGCCCGACGACGGCCGACCCAGCGGCGTGTTCATGAAGTTCCACCCGCGAATGGCGCCGATCAAGGCGGGGATCTTCCCGCTGGTGAACAAGGACGGCATGCCCGAGGTCGCTCAGAAACTCTATATGGATCTGCGCGATACCTTCACCTGCCAGTTCGACGTCAAGCAGAACATCGGCAAACGCTACGCCCGGATGGACGAGGTGGGCACGCCGTTCTGCTTCACCATCGACGGCGACACGCTGCAGGACCAGACCGTCACCGTCCGTCACCGCGACACCCAGCAGCAGGAACGGATCGCCATCGACAAGGTAAAGGCCTTCCTGCATGAGAAGATCGGCGAATAGGCCCAGTTGTAACTGGGTCTTTGCGTCGCATGGGCATCTTGCCCATG
>CAZFPT010000265.1:0-3616 GCA_964521005.1 uncultured Planctomycetaceae bacterium
CTGAAGCGTGGCCCCAACTCATGTCCCACACATACGGAATCGCTGTGGCACGACAAAGGGCGGAAAAAGCTCTTGTCCAATGGGCGGCGGGTCGGTAGGATACGAAATCTTCGACGCAATCGAGACGCGACTTCTGATAAGCGAGATGAGCTATGCACTACCCGAGAAAAGTATCCAAGCGGAAGCGGGCACGGAGCATTGGTTTCCGGGCACGCATGAAGACCTCCAACGGCCGAAAGCTGATCAACCGCAAACGCCGCAAGGGCCGAAAGGTCCAGGTCGTCTGAGAAAACGCTGAACCCCGAAGCACCGACCCCCGGCCATGGCTGGGGGTTTTTCACGCGCTGTGCGATGGTCACTGATAGAGGCAGTTGTCGCGGTAGAGCGACAGGGCGAACTCGTAGTCGGCCAGGTCCACCGACGTGGAAATCGAGTGGTCGCTCATGAACACGTAGGGGGCGCGGAGTTTCCTCATCGCGTTGAGCTTCCCGAGCACTTCCCGCTCGATGGCAGCCCGGTCGCCGCTTTCCAGTACGCGGATGTCGATGTTGCCCATGAAACAGAGTTTCTCGCCCCAGTCCTCCGCCAGCTCGGCCACGTCCATGCCGGTCTTGGCTTCCATCGCCTGGACGCAGTCGAACCCCGCCTCCACGATGCAGGGCAGGTGCGGGCGGAAGTCGCCGCAGGTGTGGAGGATCACCCCAAGCCCGTGATCTTTCAGCAGACTCACCAGCCGTTTGTGGTACGGCAGGACCATTTCGCGGTGGCAGGCGGGGGAGGCGAACGGGGCGTTGGTGTAGCCCAGGTCGTCATAGACGTGCACGCCGTCGGGCAGGCCGCACTCTTCGAAGAGCAGCTGGAAGTATTCGATCTCCTTGTCCACGATCGTGCTGCAGAAATCGTGGATGAATTCCTTCTCCAGCAGGAGCGATTCGAGCATCGTCACGTCGCCCATGATCCGCCGCATCTCCTCAAAGACCGTGCCCACCGAGTACGTGACGTAACGCTCGCCGCTGCGGAGTTGTTCGAGCCTTGCGCGGATGCCCTCCACGTCGGTGTGCGCGCGGACGTCGATGGCCCGGGCGGCGTCGCGGAAGTCCTTCCGCCAGATCTCGGGCGAGGTCAGGGTGAACCCCACGTGCTCCGGGACGCCGGCGGTGCGTTTCCATTCCTTCTTGATGCTGCCCCAGCCGTCGCGACGGGTGACCCATTCGTCGGTCTCCTCGACGGTCTCAGCCAGGTCGGGACGGGGGTCGGGCACCCAGAACCACTGGACGTTGGCGATGTCCAGGTCGAACCGCTCGACGAGATTCTCGCCGGGTTCGATGCCCTGCTCGGCCCAGGCGTTGGGCACCAGGAACGGCCAAAAGTGTTCATTGACTCCCACACGCTCGGGGATGTCCTTGTTCAGCAGGGCGGTGATGGTTTCTCGTGGCGTCATGGTGTTCCTCGATGATTCGGGGGCCCAATAAAGGAAGCCCACGGATCGAGATCCGAGGGCTTCCGGGATTGCAGTCAACGGCAGGGCGGTTCAGGAAACGCCGCATGCCTTCTTGAGTTCCTTGGTCATGTCCGTCTTCTCCCAGGTGAACTTCTTGCCCTTCTTGCCGAAGTGCCCGTCGTAGGAGGTCGGCAGATAGATCGGACGCAGGAGGTCCAGGTGGGTGATGATGTCCTTGGGACGCAGCGAGAAGACCTCTTCGACGGCCTTCTCGATGACGGCTTCGTCGACGGTGGCGGTTCCTTCGCAGTCCACCAGGACGCTGATGGGCTCGGGAACGCCGATGGCGTAGCTGAGCTGGACTTCGCAGACCTTCGCGAGCTTGGCCGCCACGATGTTCTTGGCGATGTAGCGGGCCATGTAGCTGGCGGAGCGGTCGACCTTGGAGGGGTCCTTGCCGCTGAACGCGCCGCCGCCGTGGGCGCCTCTGCCGCCGTAGGTGTCGACGATGATCTTCCGCCCGGTCACGCCCGAGTCGCCGTGCGGGCCTCCGACGACGAATCGCCCGGTCGGGTTGATGTGGAAGATGATCTTGTTGTTCCACAGCTTGGGGCACTCAGCCATGATGACGGGCTTGACGACCTTCTCGACGATTTCCTTCTTCGCCTTGGCGGTCATGTTCCCGGCGCGGTTCACGACGTCTTCGGTGTGCTGGGTGGAGATCACGATCGTGTGAAGCCGCTGGGGGACGTTGTCCTCGTAGGCGACGGTGACCTGGCTTTTTCCGTCCGGGCGCAGCCAGGCGAGTTCGCCGGTCTCGCGGACCTCGGTGAGGCGTTCGGTCAGTCGGTGCGAGAGGTAAATCGGCAGGGGCATCAGCGCGCGGGTCTCGTCGCAGGCGAACCCGAACATGAGTCCCTGGTCGCCGGCGCCCTGCTCGCTGTGCTCGCCCTCGCCCTCGGTGACGCCCTGCGAGATGTCGGCCGACTGGCTGTGAACCGCGCGGAGCACGCCGCAGGAGCGGTAGTCGAACCCGATGGCCGGGTCGGTGTAGCCGATCTCCTTGACGACGTTGCGGGCGGTCTCTTCGATGTTCTGCAGGGCGGCTTCGGCCTTCTGGTTGTGGACGGTGATCTCACCGGAGATGACGATCAGACCGGTCGTCACCATCGTCTCGCATGCGCAGCGCGCCAGCGGGTCCTCTTTCAGGAGGCTGTCCAGCACCGCGTCGGAAATCTGGTCGCAGACCTTGTCAGGATGGCCTCGCGTGACCGACTCGCTTGTGAACAGATGCTTCACTCCCTTACCTTGCTTCGCCATGAACAGGATTCCTTTCGTACAGGTTCAGGCCCGGGGGAACCGGGCTGTGTTCGGACTTCGAAACAGGCAGTGTAGCGTCCGCCCCGCTTGAACACAAGAACACTTCGCCGGCAGCGATCTCCCCGGGATGCGTCAGCTGTCCTGGCTGGCGACCTCGTCCATCTGGGTCGCCAGGCGCGAGAGAATCCGCACGTGGCGCATCTCCTCGGCGATGATCCTGTCCACCTCGTCGGCTCCGGAGGGAACCGCCTCCTTCATGCCCAGGTAGAACACGATCGAGTCCTTCTCTTTGCCGATGGCGGTCTGGAATACCCCGGCCGGGGAGGACGGAACCCACTCGGACGGCGACCTGGGTTGGAAGATCGTCCCCTCGACCATCGCGTCGATGTAGGCGGACGCCTCGCCGTCGGGGTCTACGTACTCGCTGCGTTTTTCCTCCGGGATGCCGGCCGCCAGGTCACGGAAGACCTTCTCGTGGTGTTTCTCCCACTGGGCCAACTTGGTGAACAGTTCGCGGGCCTCGTCGGACTCCACCTCGTCGGCGGCCCGGCGATAGAACGCTGCACCATCCCGCTCGATCTGGCAGGCCATCTCGAAGACTTCTTCCAGGCAGAAACTCATGAGCGTGTCCTTTCGTTCGTGTCGATCCCGGCGCCCGTGGGGCGAAAGGGCAGGCAGCCGGTGGGGCACTTCTCAGACGCCTCAGCCATCACGGCAGCCAGCGAGACGATCAGGCAGGTCATGGACTTCACCTTCCTGCAGAAACCACACGTGACACAAGTATAGCGCGGCGCGCAGGCGCGGCGTTCCGGGAAGTCTACGCGCAACCGACGGGTCGCCCAGGCAACCGGACCG
>CAZFPT010000266.1:0-3612 GCA_964521005.1 uncultured Planctomycetaceae bacterium
CAACTGCCGTCCTGTGTACCGCGTGAACCATAACTATGTGGCGCTGTAGTACTAATTCACAAACATTACACTAGAGGTCCCAGTCTTCTCTCTGGCGCTGGCGTCCGGGCTCGTCATGGGGGCGTGGAGATCCTGGAAGCACGCGAGGTTGTTGGCTTGGCGGGCGGATCGAATCGAGGAGGACTTTCGTGATCCGCTTCGGCGGGAGCCGCTTTTGCGGGCACGCGAACGGTTTGGGATTCCGGGGCTCTGGTCGCCGCAGCCTTCTATGGTCGGGAGCGGGGCGGGCTCTTCCGTCGTCGCTGCGTCAGGAGGACACTTCCGGCGAGCATGAGCAGCACCGTCGCCGGCTCGGGCACAATGAGCGTCCAGTGGTTCGCCTCGTCGAAGACCGCCTCCAGCTCGCGGCCGCTGCCGTCGTAGAGCAGCCCCGTCGGCGATGAGCATCTCCGCCCAGTCTTGCATGTCGCCGTTGAGATAGAGGCGGATCCCGTTAACGTCCAGCGAGGAGTCTTCGTCCATCATCAGCTCGCCGATGAACACGCATTCGGGCGTGGGAGTGCCCCATTGGCCGTTGTCGTGATGGTCCACCAGCGCGGCGTGGCCCGGTGCGGACAGCCCGCCCAGCGCCAGGGTTCCGATCGCGAAGTTCTCGGCGAATCCGCCGTCCCTAAGCGAGGCGGCTTCGATCGTGGACAGCCCACCGGCTCCGGTCTCGATGACCAGCTCGATGTTCGCCAGATCGGCCAGGGCGGCAGCGTCGGTGGTCTCGAGATCGAAGGACGACGCCACCCCGGCCAGCACGATCCGCCCGTCGGCGGCGGTCAGGGTGGAATCCGGACCGAAGCGAAGCAGCTCGATCAGTTCGATCTCCCCGGCAGGGTTGACGATCTGAAGCTCGCCGTGTCCCTCAAAGCCGACGACGAGCCGACCGGCCTGCAGTCGTCCCGCGTGCAGGACGTACGTTCCCGAGCTGTTCGGCTGGTTGCCCAGCACCAGCAGATCGTCGACCTCGTGCAGCGCGTCGCCGTTGACGATCGTACCGATCCCGGCGTCGCCGACGGTGGTGGTGTCGCATTCGAGGATCGCGCCCTGGTCCATCGTCACTGTCCCGTCGCCCATCCACGTGTACGGGTCGCTGTGGGTAATGAAGTCCCTGCCGACGGCGAGATGCCCCGCCAGGCAGGTGGCGCCGGAGATCGTCAACTCTCCGCTGCCCAGCCCGCCGACGACCAGTTCCGCCGTGGTCAACTCGGCGCCCGCGAGCAGTTCGTATCGGCCCAGTCCGTCCATTCCCGCTCCGATGGCGACGGCTTGTGTGGCGTCGACGGTTCCGCCTTCCTGGCAGTAGACCGCGTCGTCGTTGAACTCCCCGCCGACGACCAGGCCTCCGGTGAGCTCGACCGTACCGTCCTGCTGGGTGAACGTACCGCTGTAGCTGAAGCCCACCCACAGGTTGGATGTCTGCAGCTCGCCGAACTCCAGAACGTACTCGGCCTGGCCGCCCCAGGAGTCGACCGTCACGCCGAACTCGGCCTGGACGAATCCATCCGTCTGGGTGACCAGGGCAAACTGCCCGCCGCCGACGTAGAGTTCGTCGCAGCTCAACCAGCCGGCCGATCCGATGGTCAGCTCGCCGGTGGATTCGTCGCCCGCCCCCACACTCACGCCCCAGTTGACCTCGCAGGTAGCGTTGCGGATGGCCATTTTCCCATCGGCGTAGACGCCCACTTCGATCTGGTTGGCGCTGAGCGACCCGTTGAGCAGGCGATACTCCCCGTCGCCCCGGCCGTTGTGGTCGGCGTAGGGGGTGTTGTAGCCGATCTCGATATCGCCCTGGACGTTCACCGTTCCGCCGGTCTGCTCGAAGAGCCCGCCGCCCCAGTCGCCCACGCGCAAACGGTCGGCCTCCAGGACGCTCGATCCGCTGATTTCGTAGGTTCCGAAGGAGTCCTCGAACCGCCCGAGAATCAGGAAACCCCGAAAGGTGTGCGTCCCGCCGGTGTGGATGAATGCGCCCTCGCCGTCCATTCCGACGTACACCTCCGCCGAGCTGCCCGGGTGCTCGGCCAGCAGATCCCCGCCGACCAGTTCATAGCGGGCCGACCCGCCGGGGGCGGCGTCGATCCATCCGTATCCCCGATCGATGGTCACGCTGCCGCTGTTCTGGCGGAAGATCGTGTCCATCCCGCCGACGTACAGTGAGTTCGTGATGACCGTTCCCGCATCGAGCGTGTAGGAGCAAACGTCCTCCGAGCTGCCGACGCCCAACCAGCGAACGTCGACCGTCGAGGAGCTGGAGGTCTGGAACATCGCCGCCCGCCCGCAGACGCCGACATTCAACCCGCCGGAGGTGCTGTGGATCTTCCCCGTCCCATGGAGGCGAATCGTGGATTCGCTGTTGACCTCCTGGGCCGCTCGTATGCCGACCTCGGTGGTCAGCGTTCCGCCGGAGATATCCAGCGAGCCGCCCGTGGGGTTGCCGGTGTGGTACGTGTCGGTCCCCAGCCAGAGGCGGTAGTTCTCAGCTACGCCGCTGGTGATGGAGAGCGTTGCGAAGTTCTCGACGATCGCTTCGAGCTCATCGTGCGGAACGCCGGCGGACCAGTTGGCCTCGGTGAACCAGTTCCCCGAGCTGCCCGTCCAGTAGGTGTTCGGGGGCCAATCGTTCGGCGTGTTGGCTGGCAGCGGCGAGTGAAGCGAGCCGATGGCGACGGCGGCACAGATCAGGACCATCCCCGCGCGAATCGTCATGTGTCTCTCCTCGTTGAGGCTCGCGACGTACGGCCAGGCCGACCCGTGTCGCACCCGGCGCACACAGAAAGAACAAGCACACATACCAGACCGGTTCCTCGTGCGAGCCCAACAACACCTCCGAGCGAGAAAACTCCCTGATTCCGAGTGTACCTCCAAATCGCCCGATGTCAATGAATCGATCGGGTGTGCAGGTCTTGCACTCCAACTCGGCCGACGGTAGGGTTCCGCGAGGGAAATGCCCATGGAACTTCGCATTCGTTACAACGCGCCGGTTCTGCTTACCTTCAGCCTGCTTGCCCTGGCGGTGCATGCGGTGGACGTGCTGGCCTGGCGGGGATTGACCGAGCGGTGGTTCACGCTGCCCGGGTGGTTCGACTGGGGATACGCGCCGAACTACGTGAGGCTGGTGAGTTACACTCTCGGCCACAGCGACTGGGCGCACCTGCTGGGCAATCTTCCGATCGTGCTGCTGCTGGGGGCGTTCGTGGAGGAGAAGTACGGCTCGCGGGACATTCTCGCGATGACGCTGGTGACGGCCCTGGTGGCGGGGGTGCTCAACGCGCTGCTGTTCGAGAGCGGCCTGCGCGGGGCCAGCGGCGTGGTGTTCATGCTCATCGTGCTGGCGTCGCTGGGCAATGTGCGTCGCGGCGAGCTGCCGTTGACCTTCGTACTGGTGGCGGGGTTCTTCCTGGCCGGCGAGATTCTCGCCTCCCAGCAACCCGACCGGACCGCCCAGTGGGCGCACATCGCCGGCGGCGTGGTGGGCGGCGTGTTCGGCCTGGCGGTAGGGCCCCATCGAGGCACAAGGCCGCCGGGCGAAGCATAGACACAAAGGACACCAAGGCGCAAAGGGCA
>CAZFPT010000267.1:0-3548 GCA_964521005.1 uncultured Planctomycetaceae bacterium
GAAGAAACCTCCGCCAGCGTCGAGGAGATGACCTCGATGATCAAGCAGAACGCCACCAGCGCCGATCAGGCCAAGGGCCTGGCCGACGAGGCGAACCGCAACGCCCAGCAGGGTTCCGACGCGATGGGCAAGATGTCCGCGGCGATCGACGACATCAAGAAGTCGTCCGACGAGACCGCCAAGATCATCAAGACCATCGACGACATCGCCTTCCAGACGAACCTGCTGGCCCTCAACGCCGCCGTCGAAGCCGCACGTGCGGGTGAAGCGGGCAAGGGCTTTGCCGTGGTGGCTGAGGAGGTCCGTAACCTGGCCATGCGGTCGGCAGAGGCAGCCAAGAACACCTCCGAGATGATCGAAACGTCCGTGAAGAACTCCGAAAACGGCGTGGAGATCTCCCAGGAGGTCGAGAAGTTCCTCACGCAGATCGCCGACGGGTCCAAGAAGGTCAACGACCTGGTCACCGAGATTGCCGCCGCCAGCGGTGAACAGGCCCAGGGGATCGACCAGATCAATCAGGCCATCACCCAGATGGACCAGGTGACTCAGTCGACGGCCGCCAATGCCGAAGAGTCTGCCAGCGCCAGCGAAGAGCTCAGCTCGCAGGCGGAAGAACTGAACTTCATGGTCGAACAACTCCGTGGAGTAGTCGGAGGCTCGGCAGCCAACGCCGGCCAGAAAGAGGCGTTCCGGGCCGATCGCGCTGCCGCCAAACCCCGGAAGTCCAAGCCGGCCGCGCCCAAGGCGAACACCGCTTCGCCCGCCAGCCAAGCCGACGAAGGCTTCCCGATGGACAACGAGGAAACACAACTGGCGGACTTCTAGCAGCCCGTCTGGAAATGGGCTGCTGGAGCCGGACCAAGCCGATCCCCGTCGTCAACCCGGGCGCGTCACTCCGTGGCGCGTCCGGGTTTCTTGTTGCATGGAGAGCAAGCGATCAGTCGGTCGCGTTCGGGTCCACCGGCGTGCGTTCCATCGTGAACACGCCGCTGTCAAAGCTCGAATCGTACCGCGCCTCAAACGCCCCGTCCTCGGCATGGCCGACGTAGGTATACACGCCGCCGTTCATGAACCCCAGATCCTTCTCACCCTTGAACGTCACCCGTTTGCCCGCCTTGCCGGTGATCACCAACGTCACGTCACGCTGGGTCATGGAGAACAGCCCGCCGCCGAACTTCGCACGGAACGTGGCGAGATACTCCCCCTCGCCCTGCTTGCGGATCGCCGAGACCAAC
Source organism: uncultured Planctomycetaceae bacterium (assembly GCA_964521005.1). Lineage (GTDB taxonomy): Bacteria > Planctomycetota > Phycisphaerae > SM23-33 > SM23-33 > CAZFPT01. The sequence goes on from CAZFPT010000267.1 coordinate 1,236, forward strand.
TTGCCGCTGCCATGAATGCCATCCGAGGTCCACTTGCCCTCCCATCGACCGACCAGCGGATCGGCCGGCTCACCGGACTCGCTCGGCTGTGTGGTCGGGGCAGCAAGCTCCTCGCCCCCCCCACAGCCGCGCATTGCACCGCCGGCCACCACCAGCAGCAACAACGCCGCCGCCAGCATCAGCCATCCGCGACGCTTCGTACGTGTTCGGGTCTGGTCGCTCATTCGATCGGCCACCTCAATGCACTATAGCACGGAAACAGGGCGCTATTGAATATAACACGCCCCACCGGCCACCGTGCCGCTCGAATGTCGGCCGACTACCACTTGCCGCTTTTGTGCTGCTCCGCCGGCGGATAGGCCGCGAAGATTTCCTCGGCCTTGTCCAGTTCTTCCTGCGGCAGGGCGATGTCTTCCAGGCGACCCTCGAAGTAGTTCTGGTAGGCGGTCAGGTCCATCAGGCCGTGGCCCGACCAGTTCAGCAGGATGACCTTCTCCTTGCCCTCTTCCTTGGCCTTGAGGGCTTCGTCGACGGTGCACGCCAGGGCGTGGGATGTCTCGGGAGCGGGAATGAACCCCTCCGTGCGGGCCCACTGGACGGCCGCCTGGTAGCACTCGGTCTGGTGGAACGACTTGGGCGTGAGCAACCCTTCGACCACCGCCTGGCTGACCAGCGGTGCCATTCCGTGGTATCGCAGCCCGCCGGCGTGAATGGGCGGCGGGACGAAAGCGTGACCCAGCGAGTGCATCGGAAGCAGCGGCGTCATGCCGGCCGTGTCGCCATGATCGTAGGCGAAGGGCGCCCGCGTAAGCGTCGGGCAGGCCGCCGGCTCGACCGGATAAATCTCGATGTCGGCGCCGTTGATCTTGTCGGCGACGAACGGGAACGCCAGCCCCGCGAAGTTCGACCCGCCCCCCGCACAGCCGATGACGACGTCGGGCTTGCTCTCGCCGGCCTTGGCGAGCTGCTTCTTCGCCTCCAGGCCGATAATGGTCTGGTGGAGCATCACGTGGTTCAGCACGCTGCCCAGCGAATAGCGCGTCTTGCCGGTCTCGTCGGCGACGGCCTGCTCGATCGCCTCGGAAATCGCGATCCCCAGCGACCCGGGCGTGTCGGGCATCTTCGCCAGAACATCCCGGCCGGCCTGGGTCTCCTCGGACGGGCTGGCCACGCAGTTGCCGCCCCATGCCTGCATCATCAGCTTGCGGAAAGGCTTCTGCTCGAAACTGATCCGCACCATGAACACCTTGCACTCCAGACCCACCAGCGAGCAGGCGAACGACAGGGCACTGCCCCACTGCCCCGCCCCGGTCTCGGTGGTCAGACGCTCGATGCCGAACTGCTTATTGTACCACGCCTGGGGGATCGCGGTGTTGGGCTTGTGGCTGCCGGCCGGCGAGAACCCCTCGTGCTTGTAGTAGATCCGCGCGGGCGTGCCCAACGCCTTCTCCAGCCGCTTGGCCCGGTACATCGGAGCCGGTCGCCAGAGCGTCAGCAGTTCGAGGACTTCCTCGGGAATGTCGATCCAGCGCTCCTGCGAGACCTCCTGCTCGATGATGTTCATCGGGAACACCGGCGCGAGCATCTCCGGCTTGACCGGTTGGCCATCCGGACCCAGCGGGGGCAGCATCGGCGTGGGCAGGTCGGCCGCCAGGTTGTACCACTGGCGCGGGATCTCGTTCTCTTCCAGAATGATCTTCGTTTCGTTCATGACGTGTCCTCGTTTGCGTTGCGAAGCCGCGAGGAAAAACCCCGCCGACTCCTGTCTCTGCCTGCCTGCGCCGACCCGCGATCCGGGTCAATGAGCCGGCGATTCTACCGCCACCCCAAAAAGCTGTCAATCAAGCCGCGCGGCATGGGGCAAGATGCCGCTTCCCGTCGCATGGGCTTCCAGCCCATGGTCTGTTCTGTTTCCGCCAGCGGCGATGCGCCCGCAACAAATTGCGGGCCCTACGGCACAGGTGTGCGGAGACACCTGTGGCACCCGTTTCCCGTCGCATGGGCATCGGAGCCCATGTTCTGTTTTCGCCTTCGGCGAACACGGCCTGGAAGGCCGTGCGACGTTGAAGCCCCATGGTGAGCGCAGCGAACCGTGGGGGTATTCGCTCGCGCAGCAACCGGGTTGCTGCGTTCCTCCTTCGCAAGCTCAGTCGAAACGCCACAAACCCGGGCACCCTTGGGAGGTGGATCTGGTGGCGCTGCAAAGCACAGGTGTGCGGAGACACCTGTGGCACCCGTTTCCCGTCGCATGGGCTTCCAGCCCATGTTCTGTTTTCGCCTTCGGCGAACACGGCCTGGAAGGCCGTGCGACGT
>CAZFPT010000268.1:0-3540 GCA_964521005.1 uncultured Planctomycetaceae bacterium
TCTTGCGGCGGAGAAGAGCCACGCCGCCCATCGCCAGCAGCGACAGGCTGGCCGGCTCGGGAACCACATTGTCGTTTACCCACGCAACGGCTCCGCCACGATGCTGAGCGGGCGTGTGGTCACCGACGCCGGGCAGGAAGTAGAGCGTTTCGGAAGGCAGTACGCCTGGCTTGTCCATGTACAGGTCGATACCGACGAGGTAGAAGCCATCCTGCACGGCCGTGAGGGTATCGCCGTCGCCGTCGTCGATATACATGTTGAGGTGCTTGTGCAGGTAGCCATCGGCATCAGTCGCGGAGATCGTAAAACCCGGCACGGGCGAGCCCGAGCCATCGGCGATGGCTTTGATCATGCCCAGCAGGTCAAACTCGTAAGAATACCCCGTCGGCACGGGGGACCAGTCCACGTCGTCGTAATAGTTACCGTTTCCGTTGTCATCCACCCCGTCCCAGTACCAAAAGTTCGCGGTCACTCCGCCGATGGTGTCTGCCGCGATATCAAATTTCAGGTCGGCCTCCCCCGGCAGGGCCACATAGCCGGTCGGCAGGTCTTCCTGCTTGATCGCGTTGTAGCCGGGATCGGTCGTCGCGAACTTGCCGTCTAGGGGCCCCGACGGATGGAATCCGAACGTTCGCTGACCAATCTGTGCCTCAGGCGGCGAGGCGAACACGTCGACCGTGCCCGTTACGATTTGGCCGTCAGCGTCCAAGGCGACCAGGATGTCCTGGTGTGCTGCCCCAGCGGGGGCTGCACTCATAGCGACCGCAAATGTGGCAATCAGCGTGATCTTCGTTGTCTTCATGGTGTTTCTCCTCTCAGTTGGGTTCCTGCTTGAGCAAGGGAGTTTGTCTGTCAGGGAATCGATCCAATCGTTCCCTATTGTGCGACCTTCGGGTCGAAGGCATTCTCTTCAGCGTTGGTAAACACTTCCTCAAACGACAGCGTCTCGGCATGTCCGTCGAGAAAGCCGTAGTTGCTCCGGGCCGCCCAGGTATCGGGGTCGCCATCAACGGCATTGATCTGGACCTGGGTGCCCGCTAACCCCGGCGGCGACGGATGGCCGATCCAGTTTTCCACGTGCGGATGGTCCGCCCCGGCGTAAGGGCCCCGGAAAGCCATCATCAGGAAATGGACCGTCCCGGCCGGGTTCCGGACTCGATTGAGTCGGTTGTAGGCCTTGCCGTCGCCGCCGGGCCAGTCACCGGAGAAGCCGCTCGGCGCCGGTCCCCACGGGTTCCGGCCGTTGCCAAAGTCGACGAGGAACGAGTTCACCCCGTAGGAGGAACGCCGCCGTTGTTCCGGCGGAGCGCCTTGTATGGACTGACCTTGAGGATACGGACCCCAGTGGGGGCTGGTATCCAGTGGCGACTTGGCGAGCAACTGGCTGCCGTAGAAGTCCTGAAGCGTATTGATCCAGGCGACCTCCTCATTGGAGTGGACTCCGCCGTGAGCCAGACCCACATCCACAAACTCTCCGTCATACTCGGTCATGTACATCCAGTGGGCCACCTCCATTCCTCGCAGGTTGTTCTTGCACAGCGTGACCTTGGCAAGATGCTTCGCCTTCTGCAGCGACGGCAGAAGAATCGACACAAGCAGTGCGATGATGGCGATCACCACAAGGAGCTCGATAAGCGTGAAAGCTTTCCTTGTGCGCATGGGTTCTCCTCGGCGTTAGCGCAGAGCGATTCCGTCTTACGGATCCGTCAGTGAATGCTTACGCCAAGGCGGGAGGGGCGCGCGGGCCGAGAGTGGACAACGCAACCTGAGGAAGCGGAAAGCTCCCGGGCGCCGTGGATTTCAGCCCGGGGGATAGAGCGAAGGATGACCCAGCCGATGGTGCGTCCGTCGCCGCTTTGAGTACGGCCAGCGACTGGCAAACCGGGCAGACTCCGTGAGTGTGGCTGTGCGTGACGGTACGTGACGCCTGATCGCGAGACACAGGCTTGGGGTTCTCACCGAGATGTTCGCAGTAAGCGGCGGAGGTGGCCCGGGAAGCGGGAACAATCTCAGGCCTGTGCTCCAGTCCGAGGTGGACGGCATGCAGAAGGCCCGTGCCCTGGAGGGCAATCACGGCCAGCATGAGCCAGATGGACGAGCGGTTCCTCACGGTTGCGTTCGAGCCTTTCTCGTCAATGATTGAGCGATCCCTTGACGAAGTATTGGAGAATAGTAAGAATGGATTCTCAATAAATCAAGCTCCAAATTCCCTCGGGCTTGTTTTCGGAGAGAACTGCTGCCGAATCAGGCGCAAAACCGGGAGATCGATCGGAAGAAATGGCGCGTCGAAACACCCCCCAGAAAGCCGCTGTTCTGGACATACTTACCGAAGCCGAGTCGCCGCTGGGCATCGCGCAGATTCTCAGCCGGGGCCAGCAGGTCGTGCCCAGCCTCAGCCAGGCGACGGTCTATCGCCTTCTCAAGCAGTTCATCGAACGGGGCGACGTCGCGACGGTCCAGCTGCCCGGCCAGACGCCGCTGTACGAGCTGTCCGGCAAGGGGCACCACCACTTCTTCCGCTGCCGGCGATGCGAGCAGATGTACGAAGTCACCGGCTGCGAAGGGCTCGTCGATCAGTTGGTTCCGCGCGGTTTTGCGTTGGAGGACCACGACCTGTTCCTCTACGGCTTGTGCGCCGCGTGCAGGCGTGGCGGTTGAGAGCGTTCCGTGTTGGCATGGTCCGCCATGGCGTTTACCGGACTGCCACGCCCGGTTCCTCTCGCATCGACTGCACCAGCCGTGCCAGGCGCGAGCCCATCTGTACGCTCCAGAACTGCCCGGCCGCGATGCCGTCCTCGAGGCCGCGAAGATTCGCCTGCGTCCCCGGCTGATGACCACGATCACCACGATGATCGGCTTCACACCCTTGGCCCTGAATCTCGGCGAGGGCGAGCGTGAAATGGAACATCCCGGCCAAAGTTCGTCGAACTCTGTACCGGAGGGCACCGAAGAGGGCTCCGGAGGCTTCGCCTGACCGGCAGCTCGCCTTCTTCCTTCACTGGGTCCGGGTCGCCACGTTCCAAGCGGTCATCCCGCCGATCAGGCTGAAGACGTGTTCGTAACCGAGCGACTTCAAGAAACTCCCCGCGATGTTCGATCGGTAGCCCGAGCCACACACAGCCGTGATGTGCCTTTGTTTGGGCAGATCCGTGCCGCCGTCAATCAAGTCCGAAATGGGCGTGTGCACGGCCCCTTCGATATGCCCGGTCTGCCACTCAGCGTCAGTCCGAACATCCAGCACGACATGGTCCTTGTACTTGGCCAGGACGTGTTTCAGACTGTCCACCGACAGTTGCGGCAGGTGGTCAAGCTGCTTGCCCTGCATGGCCCAGCCGGAGACGCCATCGGCCAGGTAGCCGATCAGGTTGTCGTACCCGGCGCGCCGGAATCGGAATGCCGCTTCCCGGGCGTCCGCTTCGCTGTCGGCGACGACGATGATCTCCGAATCCGCGTCCACGACCATCCCGAGCCAGTTGACCGAGTTCGGCCTCATGCCGATGTTGATCGAACCGGGCAGGAACGCCGCCCCGAAAGCGACCT
>CAZFPT010000269.1:0-3460 GCA_964521005.1 uncultured Planctomycetaceae bacterium
TCGCGGTAGAAGTAGTAGCTGTCCTTGGGCACGCGGCGCTGGTCGACGTAGTCGCAGTAAACGATCCCGAAGCGTTTGGTGTATCCCAAGGCCCACTCGAAGTTGTCGATGAAGCTCCAGAGGAAGTACCCCCGCAGGTCCACGCCGTCGGCGATCGCGTCGCGGCAGGCGGCCAGGTGGCTGCGGAGATAGTCAACCCGCCCCGGGTCGTGGCAGCGTGTGCCGTCCTCGTTGAGCTCATCGGGCATGGCGCAGCCGTTCTCGGTCACGTGCAGCGGGATCGGCCCGTACTCCTCGGTAATGCCCGTCAGCAGGCGGTAGAGCCCGCGTGGCACGATGGGCCAGCCCATGTCCGTTTCGGGCTGATGGCAGGTCGCCTGGCGCCATTTCTGCGGCTCGGTGTCGTCCCAAACCACCGGCTCCTCGCTGTACATGTTCACGCCGACAAAGTCGATCGGGGCCGCCATGATCTCCGCGTCCCCGTCCTCGATGGGCATGGTCACCCCGCGGGCGTCCAGCAGGCGCTGGGGATAAGGTCGGCCGAACAGCGGATTCATGAACATGCGCGTTTTGTGGTCTTTCGCGCGGTCGGCCGCCTCGATGTCTTTCGGGTCCCGCGTTGCCGGTCGCCATGTGCCCAGATCCAGCGTGGTCCCGATGGTCCCGTCGCCGCCGCCGGCGCGATACGCCTGAACCGCCAGGCCATGGCCGAGGTTGAGGTGATGGATCGCGCTGTACCCGTCCTGCATGTCGCACCGCCCCGGTGCGTGCCAGCCCTGCCCGTATCCGCCCATGGAACTGCAGTTGGGCTCGTTGAGCGTGATCCACATCTTCACCCGGTCGCCCAGTGCGTCGAAGCACGTCCGGGCATACTCGGCGAAGCGATACGCGGTGTCGCGATTCGGCCAACCGCCGGCGTCTTCCAGCGCCTGGGGCAGGTCCCAATGATACAGCGTCACAGCCGGCGCGATGCCCGCCTCCAGCAGCGCGTCCACCAGGCGATTGTAGTAATCGAAGCCCTTGGGGTTCTGCTCGCCGGCGCCGGCAGGGAACACCCGCGGCCAGGCGATGGAGAAGCGGTACGCCCCGATGCCCAGCTGCCTCATCAGCTCCACGTCCTCGCCGTAGCGATGGTACTGGTCGCAGGCGATATCGCCGTTGTGGCCATGAAGCACCTTCCCCGGCGTGCGGCAGAAGGTATCCCAGATGCAGGGCCCTCGCCCGTCTTCCCAGGCGGCGCCTTCCACCTGGTAGCTCGCGGTGGCAGTCCCCCACAGAAAGTCCTCGGGAAAGCGATTGTCGGACATCGGATGCTCCTCTCGGGTGTGTGGAATCAGGCCCGGCAGGATGGGCTCTGGCGGGCGAAAAGTCAAGCGGGTATAACGAACACGACGGGGAGTCCGAGCGTCCATCAGGGACCTGCGAACTCTTCCAAGGGAGTAGCGATCATGATCAAACGCACTGTAGCCGCCGCCGGCATGGCGATCGTTCTGATCTGCCTGAGTGTTCCTGCCGCCACGGCCGATGCCGCCTCCGACGTGGAGGGTGACGCAAACGCGCTTCAGCCCCGCAAAATCGCCTCGAATGTGCGCAACTGGCGAATTCTGCCCGACTCGCGGATCCTGCTGCTCCGCAAAGACAAGCACCTCGCCGCCCGATACGTCGCCGACAACCCCGACAAGAGCAACCAGATCGTCCTCGGCGGTTCGACGGAGCTGATGCTCCCGCTTTCGGCCGTGCAGCAGCATGCCGTCACCGTACTGAGCGCCTGCACTGTTGGTCTGAACCGGCAAGGCGGCGGGTTCGACGTGGTCAACGTCAAGACCGGTCAGCGACAGACCGTCCTGGAGACATCCCGACCCGTCTCGGGCCTGCCTCTGGACGCCAACGCCGCTCTGCTGATCGAACAGCCCGTCCAGCAAGACGCCAACCAGCACATCCTCCGTGTGCATCGTCTCGACCTGACCACCCGTAAAACCCGACTCGTCTGGACGCGCAACGGCGTCGGAAGCTTCGAAAACGCCACGCCCAGCCCGACCGACGCGAACGCCGTGCGACTCTGGTTCACCCTGCCCATCAAACGCCCCAAGCCCCCCGAAGCGAGCATTCGGTCAACGATGCTTCGGCCGCAACCGATCGTCCAGGCGACGCTGGACCTCAAAACAGGCAAGGCCCGCGAGGTTACACTCTCCCGGAAAGAGGCCCAAGAGAACGGCCTGCCGTCGCCGTCGCGATATACCCGTGGCCGGTCCGCCCAGGCGAGGCGAGGCCGATTCCACTCCCCCGACGGCAAGGCGACGGTCGCCATCAAGGGCAAACGCCTCACGCTCACGCGGCGCGGCAGCGGCGCCGACCTCTTCGAAGGGCAATACTCCGCGACGGTGTTTCCTTCATCGATGGAAGACCGGCCGCGGCGGCTTGCGATCGTCAAGACCACCGGCGAAAAGCGCGAGCTGATCATGATGGACCTCAAGACACTCGACAAGACGACCCTCGCGACGCTCACCGAGCTGGACAGCGTCAAGGGCTGGTCGCCGAGCGGCCGATTTCTGGTGGCTGAGCAGTACTCCCCGACGAACCTCGACGATCATGGCCACCTGGTGGTCTACGAGCCGGCCCGGTGGCGAAAGGCGAGCATCTTCCCCCAGAACGATCAGAAGTACATCACGCTGCTGGGGTTCGCTCCCGGCGGCTGGGCGGTTCTCGCGGGCGATACGATGATCGAGGACGCCATCGGCAAGACGCGCCTCAGCGTGGCGGACCTGACCAATCCCGATCGCCGCTGCACCGTCGCCCAGGGCAGGTTGTTCCGGGTGGCCGCCGCGGGGGACAGCCTGATCTTCTCGGACTTCGACGGCGAGACATTCACCCTCTACCGCACAGCCATGCCCGAGCCGAAACAGGCCCACAAGGGCAACAGCACCGCTGACTGACCGAAAGGAACCCACATGGAGATGGAACTCAGCACGGGCGAGACGATCACCAACCCGACTGCCCAGCAGATCGCCCAGGCCATCCATGGGCTGCCCGGCGGCGACGACTCGTTTGCCATCCTCGCTGCCGACGAGATGACCTACGTGCAGGCGTCCGGGCCCGACAGCGACGGGCTGTTCGATCTGGAGCACCAGCTCGGCGGGCTGGAGTACCACTACCAGGCGATCGAACCCGTGACGGCCGAGGAGGTCTCCATCGCCATGGAGGCCTTCGCCGCCGGCGACGAGACGTGGAAGCAGGCCTTCCAGTGGCAGCGGCAAGCAGTGGGCTCCACCGGCGGCGGCTGCGCGGCGATGGTCCTGCTGCTGGCGGCCGTTGCCGTCGCCGGGGTGGCGATCGTTCTGTAAGCCGTCATTGCACACACATGCATCCGGGGTATAATCCACGCATCACGGGGCGTAGCTCAGCTTGGCAGAGCGCCTGCTTTGGGAGCAGGAGGCCGCTGGTTCAAATCCAGTCGCCCCGA
>CAZFPT010000270.1:0-3456 GCA_964521005.1 uncultured Planctomycetaceae bacterium
CGCGTCTGAGTCGGCGCGGGCCGTTCGTACCACTGGTCGCGACTCAGCCCGGCCGGCTCAGCCTTCGGTGACGCCGCTTTCCACGGCGCGTTTGAGGGCGTCGTCGATCCAGTCTTTTGCCCGCAGGACCGTATCGACGGCAGAGCCTTTGTCCTCGGCGTCCTTGAAGGCGGTCTCGGTCTCGTGGCAGATGCGCTGCACCTCCATCATGCCGATCATGCCCGCTTCGCCCTTGAGCGAGTGGAGCGTCCGCATGATCGACTGGACGTCGTCGCAGGCGGGATCCGCCTCGACCGCCATCGCCTGGGCTTCGAGCTCCTCCAGCTTGGTCGCGGTGGACAAGGAATACTCCTCCCAGAACTCCGGGTCGACCTGCTCGAAGCTGACCGACTCGATCGGAGGAAATTCCACCAGCAACGCTGCAGCAACCGGGGCTGGCGGTGGCGGGGCTGCCGACGCAGCGGCGGTCCGCCAGGCGGCCGGCAGGCGACTGGGATCGATCGCAGGCGACCCGACGCCTCCCTGCCCTGCCATCCCCGCCGGCGAGATGTCCAGCTTCTCCAGCGCCTCGGTGATCTTCGCCGGCGTGACCGGTTTGATGAGGTACCACTCAGCCCCTTCGCGGAAAGAGGCCATGATGTCTTTCGAGTCGTCCGTGACGGTGACCATGAGGATCTTGCTGGCCGGGCCTTCGGTCCCTTCCAGCTCGCGGATCCGCCGGACGGCCTGCTGACCGTTCATGTCGGGCATGTTGATGTCCATGGTCACCAGGCGATAGGGCACGCACTCCTCGCGGGCGCGGGCGACCATCTGCAGGGCGATCTCGCCGCTGCCGGCGGCGTCCACGTCGCCATATGCCTGCAGCAGGACTTTGAGCTTGGTTCGACTGACGTATTCGTCATCCACCACGAGAATTCGCATCGTTCGGTTCCTTATGCACTCGGTTGAGGCCCGGGGCCTCCCAAAAATTCACACAGACGGTTCCACTCGACGCGAAACGCATCCAGCGCCTCGCCCGAGGTCGAAAGATCGCCACTGCCGGCCAGGTCCTCCAGGCGGGCGGCGGCGTTCGAGAGCGGCATGGCCGTCAGATTGGCAGCCCCGCCCTTGATCTTGTGCGCCTCGCGACGCAGCGTTTCGGCATCGGACGCATCCACGGCGGCCTGGAGCGTCTCCAACTGGTTCACCAGTTGCGAGAGGAACCCGTCGATGACCGATTCCACCAGCCCCCGATCGCCCCCGAACTCGGCAACGGCGGCCTCCAGGTCCAGCGGGAGGGCGTCGACGGGGTCGGGATCCCGCTCGGAAGGCGTGGTCTTCATGAAGGCCATCTCGCCGGTCGATGCCGACGACGCCGTCCACGCCGAGACGGCCGTCAGGAGCGAACTGCGACGGATGGGCTTGGTGATCATGTCGTTCATGCCCGCATCGAGACACGCGAGGTGGGTGTCCATCTCCGCGTTGGCGGTCAGGGCGAGGATGGGCACGTCGGAGTAGCCCTCGATGTCCTGACGAATCCGCCGGGTCGCTTCCAACCCGTCCATGCGCGGCATCTGAATGTCCATGAAGATCAGGTCATACACGTTGTCGCGGCAGGCGTCGATGGCGGCCTGCCCGTCCTCCACCAGCGTCATCTCGTGCCCGAGGCGCTCCAGATGCATCCGCAGGACCTCGCGGTTGGTCGGGTAGTCCTCCACGACGAGAATCCGCTTGGGCGCGACCGACGGGTCGGCCTCGTCCTGGCGGGAGGAGTTCTCCTCTTGGTTGACGTCGATCGCCTCGCAAGGCTCGACGTCCAGCGTGAAGGAGAACTCACTGCCGACGTCGATTTCGCTGGTCAATTCGATCCGTCCGCCCATCAGCTCAACAAGATGTCGGCATATCGACATGCCCAGCCCGGTCCCGCCGTACTTGCGGGTGGTGCTGCCGTCGGCCTGGGTGAATTTCTCGAAGATGATCGCCTGCTTCTCGGGCGGGATGCCGATCCCCGTGTCGGCCACCACGAAACGAACCGTCGCCCACTCGGAGCGATTCTCGACGCACTCGATCCGTACCGAGACCCAGCCCTCCTCGGTGAACTTCACGGCATTGCTGACGAGATTCAGCAGGATCTCCTTCAGCCTCGTCGGATCGCCCAGGAAGGCGTCGGGCACGTCCTGGTCGACTTCCACCGACAGCTGAACGGGCTTGTCCTGCACGTGCAGCGACGCCGAGGACAGCACGTTCTCCACCAGCTTCCGGGGCGAGAGCGGCAGATATTCCAGCTCGAGCTTGCCGGATTCCATCTTGGCGTGATCGAGCAGATCGTTGATGAGCCCCAGCAGGTGCTCGGACTCGCTGAGAATAGTCCTCGCCCGCTCCTGGGCCACCCGCAGCGAGGTGGTCTGCAGGATGCTTTCGGTGAACCCGATGATCCCGTTGAGCGGCGTGCGCACCTCGTGGGAAACATTGGCGACGAAGGCGGTCTTCGCCTTGACGGCGGCTTCGGCCTTCTCGCGACGGGCCTGGATCTCCTCGTTCGCGGAGGCGACCAGTTTGGTCTGCGCGCTGAGCAGGATGTACGGGTCCAGCAGGCGGTGGGCGTCCCCGGACTGGACGATGATCGGCTCGTAAGCGATGCGGGCCGGGCGGGCGAGCACACGCTGGCCTGCCTCGTGGATGGGCGTTGCCGCCGGCAGGAGCATCGGCTCGGGATGGTCCAGCGCCAGCAGTCGCCCCACGGGCATCGTCAGGAATGGCGTGTTGCCGAAGTCCCGCGCGAGCTTCTCGTAGAACTCCCGGCGGGAGATGACGTCACACTCGCGACGCCCCCCGACCACCAGCAGGCCGGGCAGCTCTCTGTGGCGTGCCAGCAGCTCGGCAACCGCCTGGCCGAGCGCGTCGGCCTGGATGCACACGTCGCACAGGTCCAGCTGGCCGATCGGCGATTCGAGCGTCAGCTGTGGCGTCGTGAAATCCCGGGCGAGCAGAACGTCCTCGTCCAGCGAACAGACATTGTCCAACCCCGTTCCTGGCTGTTCCTGCACCTGCGGTACCTCCCCGTCGGTCCGGCGGAGGGCTCCCGCCCCTGCGCCGTAGCCGCCCATGGAAAACCCGTGGCTGGGCCCACAGCTTTGTCATCGTCCGATCGCGACGGCCACTTTTGCGGGAACTGCGGCAATTCCCCTACTTTTCGCAGCTTTATCGTTTCCCGGACACGCGACCAGACGCCCGTCCGACGATGCGTCGGACAACCTTTTTCAGGAGCATCGGTTAGGAAATACTCACCAAACGACCCCGTCGAACGGATCGCTTCGCGGCCGGATCGACAGCGCCTCCCGCAGGCCGACGGCGACAAACTCGCGATCAAATTGTGTCCAAGGCCCGACCAGCGCCAACCGATACTTTTGAAGGGCTTCGCAGGAACCCTTAAAAGCCTGAAGCGAATTCAGTGCTGCGTTACCTGCTCCGAAGCCA
>CAZFPT010000271.1:0-3439 GCA_964521005.1 uncultured Planctomycetaceae bacterium
AGACGCCGGTGGCACCCGTTTTCGCGTCGCATGGGCATCCTGCCCATGATCTGTTGTGTTTGGGCCTTCGCCAATTGCGCCCGCAACAAGTTGCGAGCCCTACGGCCTTTTCAAGGGAACCCGGAATATCGTTGAAGCCCCATGGTGAGGTACACGAACCGTGGGGGTATCCAGCGCCAAGCGAACCGCGATACAGGCGATTGCGTCCCGTTTCCGCGCAATGCAATACCGCCCGGTTTACTCTTCGCCCTGTGGAGCGCAGGCGGCGATGTTCTTCAGCAGCATTGCCACCGTCAGCGGGCCCACGCCGCCGGGCACGGGCGTGATCGCGCCGGCGACCTCGACAGCGGCGTCGTAATCCACGTCGCCGGTGGTGGTCATTTTCACCTTGCCGTCCTCGTCGCGCAGCGGTTGGCCGGCGTCGTCGAAGCCGGCGGGAATGCGGTTGATCGCCACGTCAATCACGGTCGCCCCGGGTTGGATCATGTCCGCGGTAATCAACGGCGAGAGGTCCGCAGCGTCGATCCCCGAGGCGGCGTCGCGACGCGAGGCCGCCAGCCATCGTGCCTGGGCCACGCCGGCGGCGACGATCAGAATGTCCGCACGCTGGGTATGCACCCGCAGGTCGCGCGTGGCCACATGGCAGATCGACACCGTCGGCGACTCGTCCCGGCTGGTCAGCAGCATCGACGCCAGCGGCTTGCCCACGATGTCGCTATGGCCGACGATGACCACCTCCAGCCCGCCCATTCTGGGCACATTCCGCCGCAGGAGCTCCATCACCGCCAGCGGCGTGCAGGGCGCGACGTGATGACGGCCATACATCAATCGACCCATGTTCTCGGGGTGGACCGCCTCGACGTCCTTGGAGGGCTCCATCGTCGCCACCACGCGGCGAGCGTCGATCTGCGCGGGAACAGGCAGCTGCAGCACCATCCCTGTCACGTCCCGGTCGACGTTGAGCTTCTGCACCTCGTTGATCAGATCGTCCTCGGTGATTTCCGCCGGCAGCGTCAGCAACTCGTAGTGAATGCCGCAGCCTTCGGTGTTTCGCCGCTGCATTCGCGTATAGATCGCGCTGGCGGGGTTCTCGCCCACCTGGATGGCCACCAGTTTCAGCGGCCTTCCGGCGCGGGTGAGCTGCTGCACCTGGCGTTTGACCTGCTCGCGAATCTCCTCGGCGATGGGTTTTCCTTTGATGATCGTTGCGGTCATTCACCGTTCTCCCGTTCGGCGTTGTGGTTGATTGGTTCGTTCAGCGCGTCGCGCACGCCGGAAACGTCGCTGCCGCGTCGGCGGGCAATCTCGGCGGTCTGCAGGCCGACGACGCGGTAAAGCGACGCCAGCTCGCCGAGCCCCGCCTGTCGCATCGCCGCGAGGTGCCGCCGCACCGTGTCGGCGTCGCCGCGGGCGATCGGCCCGGTGAGCGTGTCGGCCGATCCGCGGAGCAGGGCGTTCTCCACCGTCTGCCGCACGAGCGGCCCCAGGGCCGGCCGGGCCGTCCTGGCGTTCACGCCGGCCTGGTCCATCAGCGTCTCGGCCGAGTCCAGAAGCGTCGAGACGTAGTTGCACGCCATGACGGCGGCTGCGTGATACAGCGCCTTGCCGCCCGGGGCGATCTGGTGAAACTCCCCGCCCACCGCAGCCGACAGCGTCTCGGCCAGTGCCAGCGCCGGCCCGTCGCCCTCGGCAAAGAACGGAACCCCCGCCAGCGACGCGACCGCCTCGCCCGGGGGAAACGTCTGCAACGGATGCCACGAAGCGCAGCGCCCGCCCGCCTGGCTCGCTGCCCGCAGCGCGCTGCTGTCCAGTGCGCCGCTGCAATGCAGCACGAGGTCGCCTTCGTTCCAGCAGCCCGCCTCGCCCAGTGCTTCGCACACCGGCGCGATCGCGTCGTCCTTCACCGTCAGGATGCATACTTCCGCGCCCCCGGCGGCCGTGACGAGGTCGGCCGATGGGGCGTCGATCTGTTCGCCCAGCAGCTTCGCCCTGGACGCATCGCGCCCGCCGATGGCGATCGGCCAATCGGCGTCGTGCAGTGATCGGGCCAGCGCACCGCCCACCGTTCCCGGTCCGAGAATCGCGATCAGTGGGCGGGCGTCGCTCATGGGGTTATCGGGTCGCCTTGACGCCGCCGCCGGAGGAGGCCCGCTTGACCTCGGCTTCCACGTTGGTCTGCTTGACCATCGTGATATCGCCCGGGGTCTCCTGGACGAGGATGCCATGGGCGGCGCCCCAGTTGACGGCGGTGTCCAGGTCCTTGCCCTTCAGCAGGGCGCTGAGCACGCCGGAGGCGAAGCTGTCGCCGCCACCGGTGCGATCCTTGATCGGCACGTCGGTTCGGAGGGTCGCCACGTGGAAGCTCTCGTTCCGCGTGTCGTACAGCACGCCGCCCCAGCCGATGAGGTCGGCGTTGATCGCCCCGCGCCACTGCGTGCCGATCAGGCTGAGATTGGGGAAGTCCTTCGCCACGGCCAATACCGTCTTTTTGTAGGCCTCCAGCCACTGCTGGAAGGTGGCGCCCTTGTCCACCGTGGTCTCGTAGCCCAGGGCGTCGGCGAGGTCCGAGTCGTTGCCCACCAGGAAGCCCAGATGCGGGGCGATGTTCTGGTTGATCTCCCGCGCGCGGGACTTGTCGGGTTCGACCTTGCTGCGGTAGTTCAGGTCGGCGGCAACGAACGTCCCGTTGGCGTTGGCGGTCTGGACGGCCTGGAGTGCGACCTCGCTGGAGGTGGGCGAGATCAGTGTGAAGATCCCCCCGGTGTTGAACACGCGCACGCCGGCCTGGCCGAAGAGTTCGTCGAAGTCGATGTCTCCGGCGGCCAACTCGCGGACGGCAGAGTGCGCCCGGTAGTACAGCGTGTCGCTGGGCAGCACGCCCTTGCCCACGAAGGTGAAGTTCACGCCGTTCATGAGCGTGCCCTTCTTGTCGGTGGAGAGTCGCGATCCGTCCGAGTCGGTATTGAACCAGACGATGCGGGAGGTATCCACGCCGGCGGCCCGGAGCTGGTTCTCGATGTTCCGCCCGATGTGGTCGTCCACCAGGCCCGTCAGGACGGCCGTCCGCAGGCCGAAGGTGTACGCCATGCCGCACGAGACGTTCGTCTCGCCGCCGCCCTGGAACACGCGCAGCTGCGAGGCACGGGCCATGGGCACGTCGTAGGGGTCGAAACGGAGCATGACTTCGCCCATGGAAACGCCGTCGTACCGGCAGGTCTCGGCGGGTTTGATCTCGGTCCAGGTGACGATGTTCTCAGTCATCGGGGTCTTCCTTATATAGGGTGTTGCGGTGTTGAACGCGAAGAAAGGGATGCTATCGCGTAGCCGGCGAATCTGCAAGCCACCGTCGTGGCAGCGATGATCCCGTCCGCAACAAGTTGCGGACCCTACGGCCTGCGCGTCGCATGGGCATCCTGCCCATGTTCTGTTGTGTTTCCGC
>CAZFPT010000272.1:0-3377 GCA_964521005.1 uncultured Planctomycetaceae bacterium
GCGAGGGAGGAACGGAGCAACCCGGTTGCTCAGCTCGCTTGGGCTCGCTGCACAACCCGGGGCACCCTTGATTGGGGCTCGGCCATCCGTAGGGCCCGCAACTTGTTGCGGGCGCAACACCGAAGACGAAACAGAACAGAACATGGGCTTGAAGCCCATGCGACGGGAGGCCGTAGGGCTCGCAACTTGTTGCGGGCGCGATCGCCGGTGGTGCTGTCGATACCGGGCAGCCGTAAAACTCACAGCAATCAACAGGCAAACCCGCCCGGCCGGCCATCTTGCCCAGTTTAACACAGCCAGATTTCTCCCGCTTTTGCGGTCGATTCGCGCCTGGGGGATAATCCCTATGCCCGAATCAGGCCTTCACCGAGTGGCAAATCCCCACAGGGTCGGCCAATGACGGGGCGATCCTCGCTGCGATGGCATGCCTCAGGTCGTCCACGCATTCGCATGCGAGCATTCCATGGGGCCCTGACCTGCCCGGTCCTCCCGTTGCGATGGCAGGATCCGCCCATCGGATTGAGGCCCAACCCTTGCACCCATCCCCTCGGGGTTCTCCGATTGATTGTGTAGAGTGGTTATGTGGCGCCGGCACGAGCGTCGGCTCCACGCACCTCTGACCACGAGAGACGCCATGCACCGCAAGAGCGACAGACGAGAGTTACTTGATGGCCATCGTCCGCTGGCGGGCAAGATCGCCCGCAAGCTGCACCGGCGATACCACTGGCTGGTTGCCGACGAGGTTCACAGCTATGCGTGGATGGGGCTGGCAAGGGCGGCTGAGGCGTACGAGTCGGACCGGGGCGTGCCCTTCGCGAACTTTGCGATGGTCAAGGGTGCCTATTATGCCATCGACGAGATGCGCCGCGACGGACTGCTCAAACGCAAACGCGACGCCGACAGCGGCCCGACCCATACGCCCATCGAGGCCGACCTGCCCGACCCCCACGCGACACGGGACCGCAGACGCATGGAAAACAGGGACGTCTGGACGGCCTTGATGATGCATCTGCCCCAGCGCGACCGCCGCATGCTGACGTTGTACTACCACAACGGCCTGACGTTCCGGGAGATCGCCGAGATCCTGGGCATCAGCGAATCGGCGGCCTGCATCCGACATGGGAAGATCCTGCGTCGGTTGAGAAAGATTGCAGATCAACAGTACGTGGCGTAACCCGCCGCGAGAGAGAGGTCGTACCATGGAATCCAGAAAAGAATATCCCACACTGCGAGGCAAGCGAATCCTGATCGTGGACGATTCCGACCAGATCCGCTCCCTGCTGCAGGAAGTCTTCGAGATGGAGGGGGCCGCCGTCACGACGGCCTCGGGCGGGCAGGAAGCGATGGGCCTCGCCCGGTTCAGTGATTTCGACCTGGTCCTGCTGGACCTCATCATGCCCCGACCCAACGGCATGGACGTTCTGGAGTTCCTGCACAGCGCCAGGCCCGAGCTGCTGGAATGCACCCTGCTGCTGACCGGCGACCGCTACGACACTTCCCACGTCGGACTCGACGCCAACCTGAACATCCCCGCCGTCTACAAGCCCTTCGAGATCTCGCACCTGCGCGACGAGGCCTGCCGCCTGGTGGAGTCCGCATCCGCCGGCGCCGCCTGAGGGCACATCGGCCGAGGGTTTTCGCGCCAGGCGACGCATGCTGTCTTTCGTTCGATCGGATCAGAAGGTACGCTCTGACGTTCGAGCTTCCCTGCCATCGAGAACGAAAGGACCCCCGCCGTGGCCAGACAGGACGACCTCAAGCAGGCACTGACAGCAGCAACCCACCCCGTCGAGCGAACGCGCATCCTCCAGCAGGCCATCGACGCCGCCGGCGAGCAAGGCGGCGGGCTGGTGGAGCTTCCGCCCGGCGAATGGGTGATCGCAACGATTTTCCTCCGCTCGGGAATCCGCCTGCATCTCCAACGCGGCTGCGTGCTGAAGGCACACGAGAACCTCGACGACTACCCCACCGCTCCCCGCGGCCACAACAAAGACCGCCAGCCGTACCATCTCATCATGGCCGATGGTTGCAGGCACGTCACCATCGAGGGCGACGGCGTGATCGACGGGAACGGCGAGGCGTTCTGGGAACCTCCCATCCGCGACCTCAGGGCGGCCGGCAAGGACGTGACCGACGACATCGCGCGGGCACCGAAGCATTGGCCCATCGACGGGCCGTTCTGGCGCGCCTGGGGGGCTCGCATTACCCCGCTGATCGAACTGCGCCACTGCCAACACGTCGTGCTGCGCGATTTCACCATCGTCAACTCGCCCGGCTGGACGGTACACCCCTTCTGCTGCCGCTACGTGCGCATCGAGGGGCTCACCCTGGACAGCCACATGTACGGACCCAACACCGATGGGCTGGACATCAACGGCTGCCAGGACGTGTTCGTCAGCAACTGCCGCATCGCCGGCTGTGACGACGCGATCATCCTCAAGGCCACCGAGGACGCCCAGCCTTGCGAGCGGATCGTGGTGACCAACTGCGTCCTGCGAACCAACTGCGCTGCGCTGGGGCTCGGGGCGGAGGTCGCTGCGGGCATCCGTGACGTGACCATGAGCAACTGCGTGGTCGAGCAGGCCCTGCGAATCATCCAGATCGAGATGTGGGAGCCCGGACTCGTCGAGAACGTCACGATCACGAACATCTCCGGGGCCACCATGACCGACGAGTCGCCCGTCGAGAAGGTCATCTATCTGGACATCCAGCAGCATGGCCGCCCGGAACCCACGCTGGGACACATGCGGAACATCGTCATCAGCAACATCACCGCCACCACCCGAGGCCGATGCGTTCTGACCGCCCAGGACGGCGCGACCATCGACGACGTCACGCTGCGGGACATCCAGCTGATCTATCCGGAAATCGAGGACAACCCCGTCGTGGTCCCCAAGTGCAAAAGCAACCAGAACTCCAACTACTCACCGGACAGCCGCACCGTCAACAGCGTGCTGGTGGCCGACAACGTCCGCGGACTGGTCGTGGACAACCTCTCCGCACGCATGCCGGCCGCCAATGGCAAGGACGTGCCCGCCATGCACGGCGTATGGCTGCGGAACGTCTCCGACGCCCTGATCGACTGCCCGCGGCTGCGATCCAACGACGAGAATACCCAAACCTTCGCACTCAACGGCTGCGACGCGACCGTACGATAGAACTCCGCCCATCACGGCCCTCTGGAACTCCGCGACAGGTGGGGTATCGAGCGACAAGCGATAAAGCAGCGACAAGCAAATCGCGACAAGCGACAAAGCAGCGACAAGCGAATCGCGACAAGCGACAAAGCAGCGACGCGCGAATCGCGACAAGTGGTCAATCACATTTGAAGCCCCATGGTGAGCTCCGCGAACCGTGGGGGTAGAGAAGCAAAAAGC
>CAZFPT010000273.1:0-3347 GCA_964521005.1 uncultured Planctomycetaceae bacterium
ATCGCGCCCGCAACAAGTTGCGAGCCCTACGGGCCAGCAATTACCGACGGGCGTCGGGCACACATGACAGAAGGCGGTGGAGACCGAAGCAGGCTCCACCGCCTTCTTGTATTCTCTTGTGAACGGCCCGTCGCCGTTTGCCCGTCAGTCCAGCCGTCCTGAGAAGTCGGGGCGCTCATCGTCGGAGGAGGCGGTCGACCCGGTCGTCGAACGGACCGGCGAACTGCCCCGGACGACCGGCAATGCCGACGCCTTGGGCTTGGCGGGCACCTTGATCTTCATGCCCGGCTTGAGCGTACGGGGGTTGATGGTCGGGTTGGCTTCCTGGATGGCGGGCCAGAGGCTTCCATTGCCCCACGCAGCCACCGCCACGTCCCAGAAGCCCCGGTCGCCGTCCTTGACCACGTAATACTTGTTGCCGGTCACCGACGTGATGAGCTTGCCGTGATCCTTGGCGGCGGCGGAAGATGTTCCGCCGGTGGAGGTCTTCTTGTCCCGCTCGGGGATCAGAAGCTTCATGCCCGCCTTGAGGCTGTGGGTGTCCACGGAGGGGTTGGCGGCCTGGATTGCTTTCCAGTCGTTCCCGTTTCCGTAGGCGGCCACCGCGACGTCCCAGAAGCCCCGGTCGCCGTCCTGGACGACGTAGTACTTCTTGCCGGTCACCGTGGTGACCACTTTGCCATGGTCGGCCGAGGCGAGCAGCTTGCCGTACTTTCCGGAGGTGGTGCTCTTCTTGGGCAGCGGCGGGCAGATGATCTTCTGGCCCGGCCTCAATGCCGTGCTGGAGACCGACGGGTTGGCGTCGCGGATGAGCGTGTAATGCTTCCCGTTTCCGTAGACCTTCTCTGCGATCACCCAGAAGCCGTTGTCGCCCTTCTTGACGGTATACGTGGTCGCTTCACCGGTATCGCCCGTCGAGGCGGTTTCCTCTCCACCGTCGCCCGAGCCTTCGGCCGTTCCGCGGCCAGTCGTTCCGTCCTCGGTAAACCCACCGTCGGAGCTTTCGCCTGACCCGCCCTCGGTCAGGTCGATCGGCCCGTAGGGGTCCTCGCTGCCCCCTTCGAGGAAGCCACCACCGTCACCGGTCCCGGTATCGTCCCTGCCGGCAGTGGCGCCGCCACCATCGTCCGTTGTGGATCCGAATCCGTCGTCATCGCCGAGGGGGTCTTCCCTGTCGGTGAACCCGCCGGCGGTGTCGTCATCGCCCCGTCCGGATTCGATCCGCAGATCGTCGCCGCCCCGGCCGGCATCGTCGTCGCCGGAGGGCAGTTGGCCGTAGGTGGTCTCGGGCTCGCGGACCTTGTAGGGCTCCTTCCACGGATTTCCGGGCCTGTTGCCGCCGGCCTTCTTCCCGCTGTCGAGCGATGCCTGGTACCCGTCTCCGTCGCCGGTGGGTTGGGGTGCCCCGCCGTTGCCGGTCACGACAAACCAGATCACGGCGATCACGATCACAAACAGCCCCGCGGCGATTCCAATTTTCACGTCAGTGCGCATAATTCAGCTCCCAGACCCAGCGAGAGATCCCTGATTCGTAACAGTATAGTGTACCGCCGGCGCGGCCGGCTCGCCAAGGCTTTTCAGCAATCCGAACCCGCCGACGACGCTTTTTCCGCGCAGCGCAGCCGACGCCTCTACCATTCAGGACGCCGCCCGAGGACGAATGTTCACCCGCCTGTTGAAATGATCGGCCCGGAGAGGCTGGAAAATCCAGTTCTACCGGACCTTATCGAGACGCATCCACCAGTCGGCGGGTGTCGCGGGCGATCATGAGTTCCTCGTTGGTGGGCACGATCAGCACCGGAAGCTTCGAGTCGGCCGTCGTGATCGGGCCCTCCTCGCCGCGGATGGTGGCCTGGTTCTTCTGCTCGTCCAGCACGACTCCCAGCGAGGAAAGCATGTCCACCGATTTCGCGCGGACGGGCCTGGAGTTCTCGCCGATCCCGCCGGTATAGACGATGGCGTCCAGGGAGGGCAGGATGGTGGAGTACGAGCCGATGTACTTGACCAGGCGATAGACGAACATCTCGACGGCCAGGGCGGCCCGTTGGTCGCCCTTGTCGGCGGCGGTCAGCAGGTCGCGCATGTCGTTGCTGGATCCGCTCACGCCCAGCAACCCGGACTCCTTGTTCATGGCCCGGTCGATCTCCTCGCGGCCGAAACCGCGACCCAGCATGTACAGCACGATCGCCGGGTCCACATCGCCGGTGCGGGTGCCCATCATCAACCCCTCCAGCGGCGTCATGCCCATGGAATGGTCGATCGCCTTGCCGCCGGCGATGGCCGTCATGGAACAACCGTTGCCCAGGTGGCAGGTGATGAGGTTGGTCTGGTCCAGGGGCTTGCCCAGCAGTTCTGCGGCCCGGTGCGTGACGTACATGTGGCTGGTTCCGTGGAACCCGTACTTGCGGACCTGATGCTCGCGGTACCACTCCTCGGGCACGGCGTATCGGTGGGCGCGGGCCGGGAGCGTGGACAGAAAGGCCGTGTCGAAAACGGCTACGTGGGGCACATCGGGCGCGACGGCCTGGGCGCCCTCGATCCCCGAGAGGTTCGGCGGGTTGTGCAGCGGTGCCAGCTCGGCGTTCTTCTGGATGATGGCGATGGTCTCGTCGTCGATCACGCACGAGTCGGTAAGATCCTCGCCGCCATGGACGACGCGATGGCCGAACCCCTGGATCTCGTCGACGCTGTCGAGCACGCCGATTTCGGGATCCACCAGGGCATCGAGGATGACCTTGAGCCCTTCGGAGTGGTCGGTGGCCTGGACGCCGCGTTCGGTGGTTCCCGCGTCGGTGGTGTGTTTGAAGGCGGCTTCGGCCTCTCCCACGCGTTCCATGACGCCTTTGGCGAGTACGTTTTCGTGGGTCATCGAGAACAACTGATACTTGATTGAACTGCTGCCGCAGTTCACGACAAAGACCTTCATGGGCAAGATTCTCCGGCTGTGGGGTTGGCGGTCTTCTCGCCGAGGCCGGGGTGTCCGGAAGGGCCCCGCCGACCAATGGCAAGGGAAACACCAATCAATACGCCACGCGGCCGACCTTGTCAAGCAATCCAGAGCGATTCACGGAAAGCAAACAAAGCGACCAGCCCGCAGGCGGAGATGGAACCAACCCGGCTGGTCCGGATCGCGAAAAGCAGCGACGAGCGGTGAATTGCATTTGAAGCCATCTCTGGAGCTCCGCGATAGGTCGAGCGACGCGCGAATCGCGACAAGCGACAAGGGGTCAATCGCATTTGAAGCCCCACCTGGAGCTCCGCGACAGGTTGCGAGCCCTACGGCCGACCGACTCCCAACCAAGGGTGCCCCGGTTTGTGCAGCGAGCCCAAGCGAGCTGAGCAACCGG
>CAZFPT010000274.1:0-3346 GCA_964521005.1 uncultured Planctomycetaceae bacterium
TCGCCATGGGTATAGAAACGTGGATTATACGTTCCCGGACCGATGCGAACAAGACACCGTCAGCATCTCGGGCATAAAGACTGGAATAATAAGGCGTTAAGGAGTTGGCTTTTCACGGCCCCCCGGGAGTTGCCGATTCGTATGAATCGCCGAAGGCGAAAACAGAACAGCCGTAGGGCCCGCAATTTGTTGCGGGCGCGACGCCGAAGACGAGAACAGAAACATGGGCTGGAAGCCCATGCGACGGGAAACGGGTGCCACTGACGTCTCCGCACGTCAGTGCCGTAGGGCTCGCAACTTGTTGCGGGCGCGACGACGAAGGCGAGAACAGAACGCAGGCAGGATGCCCATGCGACGGGAAGCGGGTGCCACTGACGTCTCCGCACGTCAGTGCCGTAGGGCCCGCAATTTGCTGCGGGCGCACCGCCTGCGATCTCGCGGTGGCTGTCCCGATGTTCCCGGCCGGGAGCGTCGCCGGAGAGATCGGCGCTTCGTGGCTGCTAACTGCTGCCGGATTCTTCGTCGGTCTCGGCCAGTTGCAGCGTCGCCAGGGCGGTGGCGATGTCGTTGGTGAACTCGAAGATCTTGTCCAGCCCCGTCACCAGGAACACGCCCCAGACCTGCGTATTGACGTCGCAGAGCACGAGCTTGCGTCCTTTGTTGATCATCAGCTTCCGCATGCGCAGCAGCTGCGAGACGTTGGAGCTGTTGATGAAGCTGACGGCCCCGAAGTTGAGCACCACGTCGGCGGGCTTCTGTTCGAGGTTATCCATCAGCGTGGTCAGTTCATCCGTGAACTGAGGATCGTCCCCGAGCTCCACGACCGTGATCTCGTCGGACCAATTCTGAATTGCCATGGCAGTGATTCCTTTCCAAGACCGCTCCAGCGTATCGCTCAGGCCGGGGCGGGTCAATGCCTCTGTTGTACCTCTTTTCGACCAATGAGGTAACGCGCGTTGAACGAATCAGTCTATCGGCACCGATAGATGATCTCTTCGGCGAGTCCTTCGCGGCGGATCACGGGCAGAATCTGCTCAAAGAAGCGGTTCCCATCCGTATGATAGCCGGCCGTCGGGGCGATTTGCGGAATATACTCGCCCCACCAGGCATTGAAACGGTGCATGAATAATTCGCGCAGGTACTTGCTCGTCATCGACGCCAGGGCGATCGGAAGCTCACTTTCGTCTCCGCCGACCAGGAAATGCACCTCCATCTCCTTGCCTCCGTCGGTGATGCGGTACGCGCTGCGGGTGTCGCTCTCGATGAGAATCTTCATCGAGCAACCCGGAAAAATCTGCTGCAACGGCCGAAGATAGTGCGACCGACCGCCGTGACGGTCTACCAGGACGCGCGCACGCCCTCGCCGCAACGCCGACCAGATCCGCCCCAGAAGCCTCGCTGCCACCGACATCAGCGTGACGGACTTGTTGCCCGTCGCCCCGGTCATGCGATTGTACTCGCCCACGAGAATCGGCTCTGCCGAGAGTTCCAGCAGCTCGATGCGGGCCTCACGCATCGCCACGCGCAACGCGTTTCCCGCCAGGGCAGGCTCGGCCGATCCGATCGCCAGGGGCAGCGGAAGGTCCAACCCCCGATACCACGGATACTCCTCAGCATGCCTCAGGGAGGTCGGGGCAACGTGCTCCAGCAACTGCCCGAACGTGCCGCATTGCCCTCCAGTGGCGTTGACGGCCGAAAGTACGCCGCGTTCGAGGTGCGTAAGACCCGCCTTGCTCTGGCGGGAATAGAGCTTCTTGCTGTCGGCAATGGCGATGGTCGCCTTGCTGCGAGAGGGTTTGCGGGCGACCGCCGATGCGAGCAGCCGCCACATCGGCTGATCCTCCTGCCCGTCCGGCACGGAGAATACCGCCGACGACACCACCAGCGGACCCAGCACCGGGCCAAGACCTGCCTCATCGATTCCGGCAACGATCATCGCTTCGCATCCTCCCGTCAGTACCGATCCGGCGATTATAGAGCGAATCGGGCCGAATGTCCCGCAGTTTCGAGCCCCCGGCGCGGGCGGCGACAGAGACCGGCCGCAGTTTTCCTGCAGACTGGCGGACCGGGGGTCGAACAGTATAGAAAGGCAGAATCATGTCCGAAACGAGCACACGCAACCGGGTGGTCCGCATGCTGGTCGTCCTCGGGGCGATGGCCCTGATGCTGGGCGGGCTGTATCTCCGAAGCCGGCAGATCAGCGACCAGGCCGACCAGACCGTGCAAGAGAAACGCAGGGAGCGGCGGGCGGCGCTGTTGGCCGACCTGACCGATCGGCCGCTGTTGGTGACCACGCCCACCGGGTACCGGGCCAGCTCCCTGGAAACCGTCGAGGAGTACATCGCCGGTGCCCGGGCCGCCGGCCTCGATCTGCCCGGAATCTACCTGGACCGCTCAGTGGACGCCCGGCGGGTCGACGTCGCTTACATGCTCGCACTCGGTCAGCCCGAGACATACCTGGAGCTGCTGCAGCGACGGTTTCCGGACGTCGGCAGCGATGAGGTGGTGCTCTGGATTCATCTCGTCGAGACGGCCAAACAGGACGACCGCCTTCCGGCGGGGTTGGCCGATCGTCTCGAAAAACTGCTGATGAACGCCCCGCACGCCCCAGCACGCTGGTACACCGCGAGAAAGTACTATCAGGGCGACGCCGACGACGCCGGCGACCGGATCGCGCGGGAACTGCTGAACTCCGATTCGCCCTACTACGCCGCCCAGGCCGCCCGGCAATTGGCCAAACGCGACGCCCACCGCAAGGCGGCGATGGATCGGCTGTGGGAACTCGCGGAGTCCGACGACGCCCTCTCGCGCCGCGAAGCCGCCCGCGCGCTGGCGAAGCTCGTCGGCCTGACCGATCACCCCGCCTACCGCGCGTTCATGGTGGCCGACACGCCGGAAAACACAGCCGAACTGATCCGCGCACTCAAACAACACCGCGACGCCGACCAAGACCCCCTGGCCGACCCCCAGACCGATCCCTCACCGTAGCCCTCCTGAAACCCCATCCTGAGTAACACGAAGACTGGGGTTCCGCCGTCGGGCCCGCAACTTGCTTGCGGGCGTGTCTGTGAAACCGCGCGCCGCTTCGCCGTGCCCTCTTGAAGCCCCATCCTGAGTAACACGAAGACTGGGGTTCCGCCGTAGGGCCAGCGACTTGCTTGCGAGCCGGGTGCGCGTGTTGGCCGGCGGTGGGACGCTCGCTGGGTGCCACGGCCGTCTCGGCCGTGCCGCGCTTGCGAACCTTGGTCAACCACCAGCCACACACGGCCAACGCGAACAAGCCCGGCATGTCAATGCCGGGATCCCCCGCGATTGCGGACGATCAATCGGCCAGTAGGCGACGCGT
>CAZFPT010000275.1:0-3343 GCA_964521005.1 uncultured Planctomycetaceae bacterium
TTGTTTGGGGGTCGGTCAGGCCGTAGGGCTCGCAACTTGTTGCGGGCGCGATCGCGGGGCGATGCGGGCCATCACTCCTTGGAACCTGTCATTTGAAACGGATTTTCGCTGCTTACCCCCACGGTTCGCTTCGCCCTTCGACAAGCTCAGGACCGGCTCAAGATGGGGCTTCAATGATACTTCGGGTGCCCGGGGCTGTGCCGGTCGGAGCGAGCGCAGCGAGGGAGGAACGGAGCAACCCGGTTGCTCAGCTCGCTTGGGCTCGCTGCACAAACCGGGGCACCCTTGAAAGGGCTGATCGGCCGTAGGGCTCGCAACTTGTTGCGGGCGGGATCGCGGGTCGACGCGGAACGATCACTCCTTGGAGAGGTGTCCTATGGGATATTCAACGGCTGGGCGGGTTCGCCGCCGCCGAGGATCCACGCCCCCAGCTGCGCTCGCAGGAGGTAGCCCCACACGCGCAGGTAGGTCGGGCGGTATCGCAGCGCCTTGCGCAGGTACGGCAGGGCGGCTGTTCGCTTGCCCTCGGCCAGCAGCGCCTTGCCCGCGTGGTAGTTGACCTTTGCGAGGCGTTTCATCGCTTTTGCGCGGGGGATGAGGTCTTCGCCTCCGCGCTGGAAGTAGAACCGTTCCAGCACGTGGACCTTGTAGCGGTTGGATCGGGCGCGCTTCGAGCGGGTGAGGGATGTTTCGGACCAGCCCCGCAGGGCGAGCGGTTCGTCGATGAGGCCGAACTCGAATTTCGTGCTCACCCGCAGCCAGAACTCGTGCCCGATCGAGACGCGAAGCGACTCGTCGAATCCGCCGACCTCCTCGATGACGTCGCGGTGGAGCACGGCCGCGGGGTCGTGCACGAAGATGCTCATGAAGAGTTTCTCGCCCAGCCAGCCGGCGTGGCAGGGCTTGGAATGGCCGACCATCGGCGTACCGTCTTTCCGCACCGCTGCCATGGGCGTGTAGACCACACGGAGGCGGGGGTGCTCGTCGAGGAACTCCATGCAGCGGCAGAGCTTCTCGCTCGTCCACGTGTCGTCGGCATCCAGCAGGGCGATCCACTCGCCCCGGGCTGTGGCGAGGGCGGTGTTGCGGGCGGCGGCGAGGCCCTGGTTCTGTTCGAGGCGGATGGCCCGTTCGTTTTCGCGGTCGGCGGTGAGGTCCGAGACAATGTCCCACGTCTGGTCGGAGCTGCCGTCATCCACGACGATCAGTTCCCAGTCCTGGAAGGTCTGCTCGCGGACCGAGCGGATGGCCGAGGCGATGGTGTCCGCGGCGTTGAATGCCGGCAGGATCACGCTGACTCTCGGGGCGGGTTGTTCGCAGGCGTCGTTGCTCACGGCCGACGATTATAGACTCCCGTCTTGCCCCAGACCAGCAGGCCGATAGAATCGCGGAGGTGTGTGGTATCGCGGGCATCGTCAGCGGCCGGTCCGACGTCGAGCAAGACGTGGTGGTCGCCATGCGCGACACGCTGAGCCATCGCGGCCCGGACGACGCGGGGGTGTGGGTCTCCCCCGACGGAAGGGTCGGGCTGGGGCACCGTCGGCTGAGCATTCTGGACCTCTCGCCGCGCGGGCATCAACCCATGAGCGACGAAGCCGGCGAGGTGTGGATCGTCTACAACGGCGAGGTGTACAACTTCCGCCGACTCCGCGACGAGCTGCTCTCGGCCGGCGAGACGTTCACCAGCGACACGGACACCGAGGTGATCCTCCGGGCCTATCGGCGGTGGGGCATCGCCTGCGTCGATCGGCTGGAGGGGATGTTCGCGATGGCGATCCACGACACGCGCAGCGGCGAGACGTTCCTGGTGCGCGATCGGCTGGGCATCAAGCCGCTGATGTATGCCATCGACGCCGAGGGCGGGTTGAGTTTCGGCAGCGAGATCCGCGCGGTGCTCGCCGGCGGGCGTGTGTCCGACGAGCTCTCGGCCGAGGCGGCGTGGGACTACTTCACCTACGGCTACGTGCCGACCCCCGCGACGATCTACCGCAACATCCGCAAGCTCCCGCCGGGCTGCTACCTGCGGTTCGCTCCGGGCAGCGAGCCGCTCCCTGCGCCCGTGCGATACTGGCAGCCTCGCTGGGAGCAGGAGGATATCGACCCCGTCGTGGCGGCTGAGCAGTTACGCGAGCACATCGGCCGCGCCGTCGACGCCTGCCTGGTGGCCGACGTGCCGGTGGGTTCGTATCTCTCGGGCGGGCTGGATTCGTCCATTGTTACCGGAAGGGCGTCCCGAGCGTACCATCAGCCCGACGCCGACAAGCGACGCATCGGCGGTTCCACGCTGCGGACGTTCTCGATCGGCTTCGACGTGGCTGAGCATAGTGAGCTGCCCTTCGCGCGGGAGGCGGCAGGGCGGTTCGGAACCGAACACACCGAGCTGACCGTCACGCGCGAGATGGCCCACGAGTTCGATCGCACGATCCTCGAACTGTTCGACGAGCCTTTCGCCGCCTCCAGCACGATCCCCATGACGTTCCTGGCCCGGCTGGCCCGACGCGAGACCACCGTCTGCCTCTGCGGCGAGGGCGGCGACGAGACTTTCGGAGGCTACAGCTGGTACCGCTCCTGGCAGCGGCTGAGAGGGTCGACTTTCTGGTCTGCGGGCCTGGGGCAGGCCACGCGGAAGGCGGTGGAATTTCTCCTGCGACGCCCCAAACGCAAATGGCGGCAGGCGGCGATGGAAGACGTCGAACTCTACGCCGACCTGATGGGTGCGGTCACCGCCGGCGACAAGGCAGCCATCTTCGCCCCGCAACTGGGCGAGACCATGGCGACCCGCGACAACGCCGCCTACTTCCGCGAGCACTGGCGCGACGACCTGCCGCCCCTGGCCCGCATGCAGCGCGTGGACCTGATGACCTTCCTGCCGGACCTGAACCTCACCCGCGCCGATCGCACGAGCATGCATTTCTCGCTGGAACTGCGCGTCCCGTTGCTGAATCACGAGCTGGTGGAGTTCTGCACGTCGCTGCCTCAACGTGTGCGCAATCCGCAAGGCAGGCTCAAGGGGTTGTTGAAAACCGCCCTTGCCGACCGGGTGCCCGAGGCTATCCGGACGCGGAAAAAGAAGGGCTTCTCCGCGCCGGTCAAACACTGGTTCGATACCGACGACCTGCTTGGGCTGATCGCCGATCTCCGCGCCGAGAAGCCCGACCTGGCAGCCGACTGGCTCAACCCCCGGCTGACCGAGTACGCCCGCAGAGTCCAAGGCTCCCGGGCCTACAAACTCTGGGTCTTTTTGCAATGGCTGCGCAGAAACGCCTGAGCCTTTCACAGGACCAACGAATCGCGTACGTCCGATCCACCCTACGCCCTGAGCGAGGCACGGCCGAGACGGCCG
>CAZFPT010000276.1:0-3331 GCA_964521005.1 uncultured Planctomycetaceae bacterium
AGGGTGTTGGCGATGCGTTGGGCGGCTTGGCCGTCCCAGAGGGGCGGGATTTCGCAGTCGTCGTGCTCGCCGGCGAGGATCGAGCGGTAGGCGGCCAGGATGGTTTCGGGGTCGGTGCCGACGATCTGGTTGCTTCCAACCTCGGCAGTGATCGGCCGTTCCGTGTTTTCCCGAAGCGTGAGGCAGGGCACCTGCAGGATGGTCGTCTCCTCCTGGATGCCGCCCGAGTCGGTCAACACCAGCCTCGCACTGGCGGTGAGCTTCAGGAAGTCCAGGTAGCCGATCGGGTCCAGCAGCCGAAGGTTGTCCATCGCGTCGACGCGGCCCTGCAGCCCGAGGCGGGGGAGGTTCTTCCGCGTCCGCGGGTGAATCGGGAAGATGATGGGCATGTCCCGCTGGATCGCATCGAGGGCGTCCAGCAGTCGGCTGAGGACGTCCGGGTCGTCCACGTTGCTGGGTCGATGCAGCGTGAGGGCGGCGTATTGGCCTGCCTCGACGCCGAGGTCTTCGAGGATCGTGGATTCGTCGGCCTGTGCGCGGTTCTTCAGAAGCGTGTCGATCATCACGTTGCCCACCATGAAGACCCGCTCGTCGCTGACTCCCTCGCGGTGGAGATTCTCCACGCCGCTCTTCTCGGTGCAGAAGAGCAGATCGCTGATGGAATCGGTCAGAACGCGGTTGATCTCCTCGGGCATCGCCCGGTCGCCGCTGCGGAGGCCTGCCTCGACGTGCACGAGTGTCACGCCGAGCTTGACGGCCACCATGCCGCAGGCGATGGTGCTGTTGACGTCACCGACCACGAGCACCACGTCGGGCTGCTCCTTGAGGACGACCTGTTCGAAGGCCTTCATCACCTCGGCTGTCTGCACGGCGTGGCTGCCCGAGCCAACGCCCAGGTTCACGTCCGGCTCGGGAATGCCCAGCTGCCGGAAGAACAGGTCGCTCATCTTCTCGTCGTAGTGCTGGCCGGTATGCACCAGCATCGGTTCCACGCCGTCAGCGGCGTCGAACGCCTCCATCAGCGGGGCGATCTTCATAAAATTCGGCCGGGCTCCGGCGACGTTGATGATCTTCAGGCTCATTCCGCTCTCCACAGCAGGCAGGCTATGTACGTGTTACGACTATCGGCTAACCGTTTCCGAGTGCTTCATAAACATCGGCGGGAACTTCGCCCAGATGCGGCGCAATCCAGTGGGCCCCGGCGTCGGCGAGGGTGTCGGCGGGGAAGCTGGTGGTCAGGCCGAGGCATTTCGCGCCGGCGGCGGTGGCGGCCTGGCAGCCGTTGGGGGCGTCTTCGACCACGAGGCAGCGGTCGGCCGACAGGTCCAATCGGTCGGCGGCGAGCAGGAACGCGTCGGGGTGGGGCTTTTTCCGTTCGACGTCCGAGCCGGTAACGATCGCGTCGAAGGTCTCCTCGGGCACGCCGATCTCCCGCAGGTTCCCCGCCATCTTCACGTGGTCGGCAGCCGTCGCGACGGCGCACTTCACGCCCCGCCGGCGGCACTCGGCGATGAACTCCAGCACCCCCGGCAGCGGCGGCAGCTTGCCGCGGATGACCTCCAGGTACAGCTCATACGTCCGGGCCTTGTCGCGCGGCAGGTCCATCGTCAGCCCGTGTTTCTCGCCCGGGCCCCCGACGTAGCGGTCTTCGCCGGCGCCCACGAACGGCAGAAAATCGTCGCCCGGCACGTCGAGGCCGTAGGTCTCGCGAAACATCCGTTGGGCGGCGAGGCAGATGAACTCCTCGCTGTCGCACAGCACGCCGTCCATGTCAAAAATGACGCCGAGGATCGGTTGATGGTTCATTCAGCCTCCGGGGGCAGGAGTCAGGAATCGAGTGCTTCGATGACAACGATGTCTTCGAGCTTCTTGAGCAGGTCCGGGTCGAACTTCGCCGTCGCCTCGTGGCAGGCGGTTGCCGTCGCGCACGCCACGGCCTTGCCCAGCGACATTCGCAGTCCCTCGCCTTTGCGGCGTTGGGCCACGAATGCAGCCAGCAGGGCGTCGCCGCACCCGACGGTGTTCTGGATGTCCCCCGTCGGGATGGCCACGTGCGCGTGACACTCGAGCTGACGCGTAAACAGGTACGCCCCCTCGCCGCCCCGCGTGAGGATGACGTGTTCGGCGTCCTCGGCCAACTCCCGGGCGGCGTCGAACTGCTCATCCAGCCCGCTCAGCTCGCGCCCGACGAGGTCCTGCAGCTCTCTGGCGTTGGGTTTGAGCAGCCAAAGGTCTCGGCCTCGCATGGCGCGCAGCGCCTCTCCGGAGGTGTCGACGGCGACATTGGCGCCTTGCTCGATGCACGCGTCCACCAGGTCGGCAAATTGCTCGGGCGATACGCCCGGCGGGGTGGACCCGCAGAACAGCACGTGCGTTCCGGTATCACTCAACAGCCGAAGCTTGGATCTCAGCCGGTCGAGGTCTCGCTGGGAAACTCCCAGCCCAACGTCGCGGATGTGCGTCTCGCTGTTGTCCGAGCGGTCCACGAGGGTGATGTTTTCGCGCGTTCGCCCGTCGAGCGGGAAGAACTGGTCGGCGATGTTCGGGTCGGCGAAGCACGCGTCGAACTCCCCGCGATTGTCCTCTCCCAGGAAGCCCGTGGCGACGCAGTTTGTATCCAGGGCGGCCAGCACACGGGCGACATTCACGCCCTTGCCGCCGGCGGTTCGGGTGAGATCGCGCCCCAGCAGGTGCTCGCCCGGGATAAGCTTCTCGACCTCGATGGCCCGGTCGATCGCGGGGTTGAGGCTGACGGTGATGATTCGTTTTTCGGACGTCGAAGTCATGGCCGAGGATTATACACGGTGCGAGCGCGCCCGTTGGGGCGAAATTCCAAGCTGCAACGGCAAGCTCCAAGCTCGAAGGCGGAACGCGACCTCGGAGCAGCCGTAGGGCCCGCAACTTGTTGCGGGCGCGATGTCGAAGGTAAAACACAATCTCGGCGTTGCCGTAGGGCTCGCAACTTGTTGCGGGCGCGATCGCGGGTCGATGCGGGCGATCACTCCTTGGAACTTGTCATTTGGAATTTCGCTGCTTACCCCCACCTTTCGCTTCGCTCAAGATGGGGCTTCAAACGATACTCCGGGTGCCGGGCTTGTGCCGTTGCCGTAGGGCTCGCAACTTGTTGCGGGCGCGACGCCGAAGGCGAAACAGAACAGACCATGGGCTGGAAGCCCATGCGACGGACAGGCCCATGCGACATTGTGTCTCACTCGGCCGGGATGGATTCGGGCGCGTCCGTCCTGCTGGGAGCGTAGGAGGCCGGTGTGGTCTCGTCGGCGATGAACTCTTCGACCATGCGGTGTGCGTTGTCGTCGGTGAACTGGCGGGG
>CAZFPT010000277.1:0-3327 GCA_964521005.1 uncultured Planctomycetaceae bacterium
GGCTCGCTGCACAACGCCGGGCACCCTTGGTTGTGGGTGAAGTGATAAACCCGCTCTTCGCGCGTCGCTGCTTACCCCCTGCCGCATCGCCTTTCGACTTGCACGCCGGCGGGGGGAATGCAGAATACACTCGCTGCCCGCCTTTGCCATTTACAGGAGTTGATTTTGATGAACCTTGCCAAGGACCTTCAGACCGTCTGGGACCAACCCGCCGCCGAGTGGCGCAGTGCGCCGTTCTGGTCGTGGAACAGCGAACTGGACCCCGAGCGACTCACCCGGCAGATCGAAAGCATGCACGCTGCGGGAATGGGCGGGTTCTTCATGCACAGCCGATACGGCCTGAAGACCCCCTACCTCTCCGAGGAATGGTTCACGTGCATCTCGGCGTGCATCGAGGCGGCCAGACGCCTGGGCATGAAGGCGTACCTGTACGACGAAGACCGCTGGCCTTCCGGCTCTGCCGGCGGGGCCGTCACGCGCGACAACCCGGAGTACCGAACCCAGTTCATCGTGCTCAACGACCTCGAAGACGAAGACCCCGACGCCGATCGCGTGGGCCTGTTCGCCTGCAGGCTGGACGACGACGGTCGGCTGATCGAGTATCAACCCATCGATGAAGCCGACGACGCCCCGGAAGGGTTTCTCGTCAAGGCGTTCGACGCGGTGGCTGCTCCCGACAACTCGTGGTTCAACGACGGCAGCTATCTGGACACCATGAATCCCGATGCCGTCGCGGAGTTCATCCACCTGACCCACCAAGCCTACTCCGATCGCTACAAGAAGGACTTCGGCGAGCTGATCCCGGCGATGTTCACCGACGAGCCCAACAACGCCTCGGGTCCGTGGGGCGGAGGCCCGGGCGGCGTGGCCATGAAGTGGACGGGCAACCTGCCCCGCGAGTTTGTCACCCGTCGCGGATACGACCTGCGCGACCACCTGCCCGAACTGGCCTACCCACTCGCCGGCGAGGCGTTCAGCACCCCCCGGAGGGACTACCACCTCACGACGGCTGAGCTGTTCGTCGAGAGCTTCTCGGCCCAGATCGGTCGATGGTGCCAGAAGCACGACCTCGCCCTGACCGGGCACATGCTGGCCGAGGGGTCGCTGCGGTCCCAGACCGCGATGGACGGGTCCTGCATGCCCCACTACGAGCACATGCAATGGCCCGGGATCGACATTCTCACCGACCAGGCCGACGAGCTCATCACCGCCAAGCAGTGTACCTCGGTGGCGGCCCAGCTGGGCAAGGAGCGCGTCCTCAGCGAGCTGTACGGCTGCACGGGGTGGGACTGGCCCCTGGAAGGACACAAGTTCGTGGGCGACTGGCATCTGGCGGTGGGCGTGAACTTCCGCTGCCCGCACCTCTCGCACTACAGTCTCGAAGGCGGCGCCAAACGCGACTACCCCGCCAGCATCCGCGATCACAGCCCGTGGTGGCTGTACTATCGCGTGGTGGAAGACTACTTCGCCCGGCTGAACTACATGCTCACGCGAGGCCAACCGGTGCGCGACGTGCTGGTGATCCACCCCATCGAGACCGCCTGGGGCTACTCGGCCGCCACCAATGACGAAGCGGTCGGCCCGTGCGACGAATCTCTCCGCCGGCTGACGTTCCTGCTCAGCGGGCAACACTATGACTGGGACTTCGGCGACGAGTCGATCCTCGCCAGCCACGCCGGCGTGTCGACCGACGGGCTGACGGTCGGCGAGATGACGTATCGCACGGTGATCGTGCCCCCCTGTCGCACGCTGCGGGAGAGCACCGTCGCCCTGCTGGAGAAACTCACCGGCGGCAAGGCCAACGTGATGGTCGTCGGCGACGTGCCGGACCTGATCGACGGACGAGAGGTGGAAGGCGGCGTCGGAATTGCCGATCGGCTGGCGGGCATGCACCAGGTTGCCGACGATGAGGCAGCCGTTCTGGCGGCTATGGAAGCCCTCCAGCCTCGACGGGTCAGCGTAACCGAGCACGGCTGCGAGGGCGAGGCGGACTTCATCTGGAGCATGCATCGCGACGTTCGCGGCGGGGCGCTGTTGTTCGTCCAGTCGCACGACCGCCGCAGCGCCCGATCGCTGGAGATGACCGTCGAAGGGCGGGCGCCCGTGGTGCTCTGGGACGCCCGCACCGGCGGCCGACACGACGTCGAGGCCACGCAGAACGGCGACTGCGTGACCTTCGCGCTGGACCTTCCGCCGACCGGCTCGGCGTTGCTGAGCCTGGGGCTGACGGGCATCGAGACGGAGAACGCGCCCCGCCCTGGCGAGCCGAACGAGAGCAGCGAGTTGGCAGGGCCGTTCGAGGTGACACTCACCGAGCCCAACACGCTGCCGCTGGACTACTGCCGGTATCGCGTGGGCGACGAGGAGTTCTCCGAGCTTATGCCCGTCCTGCGGGCAGAGAGCCTCATCCGCGAGCGGTACGACCTGCCCTCGCGCCAGGCCCGGGGGCAGCAGCCCTGGTACCTCTACAAGACCGACGTGCTGGACATGACGGTTCGCGACACGGTGGCGCTGCAGCTGCCCTTCCACGTAACCGACCTGCCCGAGGAATGTCGCCTCGCGATGGAACGGCCTGGCGATTTCACCGTGACGGTCAACCAGAGGCCGGTGGCGTTCAGCGGATCGCGCACGCCGGTGGGCACGTGGGTGGACAACGACATCAAGACGGCCGACATCGCGCCGCTGCTGGTTGAGGGCGAGAATACCGTCACCCTGGTCGTGCCGTACCATCCGGCGATCGAGCTGGAGGCGCTTCGCCTGGTGGGCGGGTTCGCCACATCCTGCCTGGACGCCGGGAAACGCATGCCCGGGCGGATGACGCTGGTGGAGATGCCCCGCCAGTTGGACCTGGGCGACTGGTGCGAGCAGGGGCTGGACTTCTATGGCGGTGCGGTGCGGTACCGTTGCAGCATCGATCGACCGGCCGGGGCGCGCGTGACGCTGCGTTTGGCGGAGGTCGCCTGCACGGCGGCCGTCATTCATGCCGGCGGCGAGGAGTACGTCCTGCCCTGGGCGCCGATGGAAGCGGACATCACCGACGCGCTCAACGACGGCGAGAACACCGTAGACATCGAGATTATCGGCGGACGGAAGAATATTCTCGGCCCGTTGCACGTCCCTTGGGGTAGCTGGACCGGTCCGGGGCAGTTCGACCCGGGCAACAGGGCGTGGACCGACGAGTATCTCCTGAACCCCCACGGGCTGTTGACAGCGCCCGTCGTGGAGATCCGCACGTAGCATCAACAGAAAGCCGGTGCCCGGGCTTGTGCCGGTTCAGGCATCACACCTCAAAGGGTGCCCGGGTTTGTGCCGGTTCAGGCATCACAC
>CAZFPT010000278.1:0-3317 GCA_964521005.1 uncultured Planctomycetaceae bacterium
CATCGCTTGTCGCACGTCGCGGCCTCACGGCAGAATCGTCACTGTGGCCTTGGTCTCATAGAGCATGTTCCAGGCCCACTGGATGTCCTTTTGCCCCAGGCGGATGCAGCCGAGGCTGGCGGAGGTCCCGATGGACTCGGGTTGATTGGTCCCGTGAATCGCGTAGCCGTCCGAGGCGCTGACCTCCGTGCCACGGATGCCGTCGAGCTTCATGAACAGCCCGCGGGGGTCCAGCGGATACTCCGGGTCGCCCGGCCGGGAGATTTCCCCGCCTCGCCCGACCGGCGGATAGTACGTCGCGCCGGGGATCTTCTGGGCCACCACGAACGTGCCTTCCGGGGTGGGCGTCTCGGGTTTGCCGATGGCGATCCGCATCCGCTTGACGAACAGGTCGCGGAGGTAGATGTCCATCGCCTTCTGGTCCTTGTGGACCACCGCGTGGCAGGGGCCCTTGAGCATCTTGTAGGTCTCCAGGGCGCGGAACTCGCCGGCGTCCGGCAGGCCGTTGGCCATCACGATTCCCTCGGCAGGCACCCAGAGTTCGCGGCGCGAGATCACGCCCCGCTTGCCGCCGGAGTTCACCAGCAGCTCGCCCGGATCGAAGGTGTGCCCGACGGTGTAAGGGTCCCTGGGGTTCACGTACGCCGATCTGTTGAACAGCGTACGGCTGGCGAGATTCTCCAGTGCTTCGCGCACCCGGCCGGCGTCGTTGGCGCCCAGGGCGCCGTAGTTCAGGGCGTTTTTGAGCAGCTCGCGGGCTTCGATGGGCTTCTCGACCATCATCGAAAAGCCCTTGCTCATCCCCGCCCGCGCCTGGGCAGGCGTCGGCGTGTTGGCGTCGTACGGGATGAAGTGCAGCCCCTGCGGGTGCGGCGAGGGCGTCTGGCCGTTGCCCCCGTTCTGACCGGTCCTGCCGCTGCCGTTGAGCGTGGCAGCGTCGTTGGCGTCGATCTCGTTCGGGTCGCCGGGCGGTGTCTTGCCCCAGGGGCCGAACCAGTATGCCCCCGCAGCGATGAGCACGAGGATGACCAGTACCACCCAGCCGCGGGATTTCTTGCGTCGTCTTGCCATGTAGCTTTCTCCGTCGGTATTTCTGTCGGTGTGTGTTCGGTGGCATGGGCTTTTGGCCCATGTATCTGTTCTGTTTTCGCTGCCCGGGGTTGGTCGGGCTTTGCGCCTTCCGCGAATTCGCCTGCCCGTTGGCCTGCACCGGCAGGATGCCCCCGCGTCCGGTTGGGACGTGGGAATCCATTCAGTTTAACGGATCGTGCAGGTTCAACGAAACCGAATCACCTCGGTATCGGTCGTAACCAGATCCAGCGGTTCATCGTGGGCCTCGCGGGGCAACTCGTCGACCACCTGCAGCGAAAAGCCGATCCCGCAGGCGACCGAGCGGCTCGCCCGCTGGGTCAGAAAGCGGTCGTAGAACCCGCCGCCGCGCCCGAGACGGTGCCCCGTCCGGTCCATCGCCAATGCCGGCACGACGATCAGGTCGATGCTGCCGATTTCCCAGGGCTTGCCCTCGCGCGGCTCGCGGATGCCGTACGAGCCGGGCTGAAGGTCGGCCTCGCCCTCGATGCGGATCGCGTGCATCACGCCGGCCCGCGACGGGCTCACCCGCGGGACCAGCACGTTCTTGCCGCGCTCCCACGCCATACGCACCGCCGGCAGGCAATCCAACTCGCCGGGAATAGGCACGTAGAGCATGATCGCCTCGGCCTGGGCGAACTCCGGCAGGGCGGCGAGGTTCTCGCACGCCCGCGTAGACCGGGCAGCCGCCTCGGCCTGGGACAACGCCGCCAGGGCAGCCTTCATTTCCTTTCGCAGCGACTTCTTCACAGCAGGGCCTCTCTTGCGTTCTACCAGGAGTGTCGGCGTTTTGGGGCCGAGAACATTACACCGGTGATGGGTCACGGGGCGTCAATCAATGGCTGACCGGGGTGGTGCGCCTCGTCAGCCTTGGGCGGATCGGCTACGTTTCGCCGTTGCCGGCAGCGGCGTCCCGGAGTTTCCGGGCCCAATCGAGATAGGCGGCGATGTGCTTCTCGTACCCGCGGTCGGTGGGGGTGTAGTAGGTCTTCTCGACGCCGAGGTAGTCCTGGTCGGGGCTGATTCCGCCTTCGTAGGAGTGCGAGTACCGGTACCCTTCCGAGGCGCCCTCGTCCTCTTTCATTCGCGGGTGGGGGGCGTTTCGCAGGTGCAGCGGAACGGGCACGGTCCGCTGGTTGCGAACGTCGTCCAGGGCAGCGTCGATTGCCAGGTACGACGCGTTGCTTTTGGGCGCAGTGGCCATGTACACCACCGCCTGGGCGAGAGTGATGCGACACTCGGGCATGCCCACCCGCTCGACGATGTCATACGCAGCCGACGCTACCTGGATGGCTTTGGGGTCGGCGTTGCCGATGTCCTCGCTGGCGAGAATCGCCACCCGGCGGGCGACGAATCGCGGGTCTTCGCCGGCTTCGAGCATGCGGGCCAGCCAGTAGATCGCGGCGTCCGGGTCGCTGCCTCGCATGGACTTGATCAGTGCGCTGGCGGCGTCGTAATGCTGGTCGCCCGCGCGGTCGTAGCGGATCACCTTCGTCTGGATGGACTCCTGGGCGACGGTCAGGTCGAAGACGATCTCCTCGCCGCCGGCCTGCGAGAGCACGCCGATCTCCAGGGCGGTCAGCGCCCGGCGGACGTCGCCGTCGGACGTCTCGGCCAGGTGTTCCAGGGCTTCGTCGGTCGCCCGGATGGGATACGCGCCCAACCCGCGGCCGTCGTCCTCGATCGCCCGGTTCAGCAGCTGTGCGATCTGCTCCGGGCTGAGCGGCTCGAAGCGAAAGACGGTGGATCGGCTCAGCAGGGGGGTGTTTACCGTGAAGTAGGGGTTCTCGGTCGTCGCGCCGATCAGCACGATCGTGCCATTCTCGACGTCGTCCAGCAGCACGTCCTGCTGGGAGCGGTTGAAGCGGTGCAACTCGTCGATGAACAACACGGTGCGCCGGTCGGCCGACGAGAGCACCGAACGGGCGCGGGCGGCGATCTCTCGGACCTCCTTGACCGAGGCAGACGCGCCGTTGAGCGTGTGAAAGGCGCATTCCCACTCGCCGGCGATGGCGTGGGCCAGCGTCGTTTTTCCGCATCCCGGCGGCCCGTGGAACACCAGGCTCGTCAGTCGGCCGGCGTCCAGCATGCGGCGCAGCAGCTTGCCCTCGCCGAGGAAGTGCTCCTGGCCGACGATTTCGTCCACCGTCCGCGGCCTCATGCGGACGGCAAGCGGGGCGTTGCGGGCCACGGCGGCGTTCTCGGCTTCGTCAAAGAGATCCATGCGG
>CAZFPT010000279.1:0-3301 GCA_964521005.1 uncultured Planctomycetaceae bacterium
GGGCACCCGGAATATCGTTGAAGCCCCATGGTGAGGTACACGAACCGTGGGGGCAACAAGCGTTGGTGTTCTACGCGTCTGGCCGTGTTCTCGCTATCTCGTTGAAGTCCCACGGATCGGCGTCGGCGGGCAGGGCGGCGAGCGTGAATCCGAAGGTCCACGTGCCCGGCGCCACCTGGTATTTCTCCAGTGTGTCGGGCCCGCAGCTGCGTCCGCCCAGGCCTCGCTGCCGGGCGTCCAGCGAGAGGAACGTCTCGTCGCGATGAACCACCTCGTTGGTGTGGAAGGCTGCGCAGAGGTCCTCCCGCGAGGTGTGCAGGGCCGAGAACTCCAGCACATCGTCGGCAACGATCATCAGGTGCGACGTTTCGCCATACAGGACGATCCAACGCACGTCCGTGCGGTTTCCGCACTCCTGCGGCAGGATGTAGGGGACGTACATCTCGCTGACGGTTACGCCGTAGCGCCCCACGAAGGCGTGGCTGTTGCGGTCGATGTAGTTCTCCCAAGGCCCCCGGCCGAAATACTCGATCTGCTCGAAGCCCGCCGGCAGCGTCATCCGCACGCCCACGCGCGGCAGGTCCGGCAGGGACTTGTCGATCCTTACGGTGTGCTCGGCGCGGAGCGAGCCGTCCGGGCGGAGCGTCCACTTCTGGCTGTGGCGGATCGCCCTGGCCTTGCCACCGGCAGCGGCGAGGTGCTCGGCCCGCACCACCACGCAGGCGTCTTCGCGTCGGGCGGTGGCTTTGACCAGCTGCGGCGAGATCTCATCCAGCCCCGCCGACCGCCAGCGACCCAGGGGTTTGTCCTGTTGGCCGGTCCAGCCCTTGATGCCGTCGTTGTCCGTGGGCGCCCGCCAGAGGTTCAGCTCACACCCCTCGGCCAGCAGCGATTCACCGTCGCGCTCCAGCCCGATGAGTCGACCGACGTCCAGGTCGAACACGCTCGTCACGCCGGCTGACGACGCCCGGACGATGTTCTCCTCGCGGACCATCTCGACCGGCTCGGGGCTCGCGGATTTCCTCGCCCGGCGGGCCCGCGCCTTGAACGGCAGGGCGAACTGCTCGGCTGCCGCAATGTGGCCGGCGAGGGCCCAGGGTGTCTCGCGGCGCGCAGTGAACTCGAAGTCGAGGAAGCACTCCTGGCCCGGCTGGAGGTCCGGCTTTTCAAGGGGAAGCTCGATCCGCTCGGACTGCTGCGGGCCGGTCTTGAGCCTGGGCAGCTTGCCTTCCTGCACCAGGCGGTCGTCGACGGTCAGCGTCCACGAGCCCGACAGGTCTGACAGGTCGGTGAAGAATCGCTTGTTGATGATATCGACGATGCCCTTTTTGAGATTCACCGCCCGGATGCCCACCGGCTGAAGCACCTTCTTGAGCTCGTACATCGCCGGGTGGGGTACCCGGTCCGGCCAGATCATGCCATTGATGCAGAAATTCTTGTCGTTGGGCTCATCGCCGAAGTCCCCGCCGTACGCCCAGAACTCTCGGCCTTGCTCGTCGGTCTTGAGCAGGCCCTGGTCGACCCAGTCCCACACGAACGCGCCCTGGAGGTTGGGGTGTTTCTCGATGACGTCCCAGTACTCTTTGAGGTTGCCGGAGGAGTTGCCCATCGCATGGGCGTACTCGCAGGGGATCAGGGGGCGCGGGTCCGACGTGCTGCGGGCCCACTCCTCCATGGCTGAGACTTGCGGATACATCGGGCAGACCACGTCCGTCGCCAGTTGGCCGGGCACCTGATCGTCCTTGCCGCTATGTCGCCAGTTCGTCCCTTGCCAGCGGATCGCCCCCTCGTAGTGCAGCAGGCGGGACGGGTCGTAGCCGCGAATCCAGCCGGCGATGGCGTCGTGGTTCGGGCCGTAGCCGCTCTCGTTGCCCAGCGACCACATGAGAATGCACGGGTGGTTCTTGTCCCGCAGCACCATCCGTCTGCCCCGATCGACGAACGTCGGTGTCCAGCTTGCCTCGCGAGCCAACCGGTGATAGTGGTGGTGACACTCGATGTTCGCTTCGTCGATCACGTACAGCCCCAGCTCGTCGCAGAGGTCGTAGACCATCGGGTCATTGGGGTAATGGCTGGTGCGGACGGCGTTGATGTTGAACGCCTTCATCGTGCGCAGATCGGAGAGAATCGTCTCGCGCGAGAGCACCTTGCCGGTGGTCTCGTCGTGGTCGTGGCGGTTGACGCCTTTCAGCAGTATCGGTTGGCCGTTGAGCAGCATCTGACGATTGCGGATTTCGATACGGCGGAAGCCCACGCGCGTGGACGTGCATTCGATGAGCTCGCCGGCTGAGTCGCGCAGGGACACGACCAACGTGTAGAGGTTCGGCGTCTCGGCCGTCCAGGGCTTGACCCGGCCGACGGGGGTTTCCAGCGTGACGAGGGGCCCCTGGCGCAGACGATCGGCTGTGTTGAACTCCTCGGTGACGTCCTTTCGCAGAATGCTCTTGCCGGCTGGTGTGAGCAGCTCGACGCCGACCGAACCGGTTTCGTCGAAGGCTTCGAGCCCGCCGAGAGTGACGTCGACAGCCAGGTCGCCGTGGGTGTTGTTCTCGCGCAGCGTGGGACGGGCGAAGACGTCGTCGATCCACGTCTGCCCGGTCGCGTAGACGAACATGTCGCGATGGAACCCCGCGTGCCACCAGTGGTCCTGGTCCTCCACGTACGACCCGTCGGACCAGCGAATGACCATCGCCGCCAGCGTGTTCGTTCCGGGCTTGAGGGCGCGGGTGATGTCGAACTCCGCCGGCAGACGCGACCCCTTGGCGAAGCCGATCTCGGTTCCGTTGACCCAGACCTTCAGGCAACTCTCAAAGCCGCCGAAATGCAGCACGACGCGCCTCCCTGCCCAGTCGGTCGGCAGCGTGAACCTGCGCCGGTACAGACCCGTGGGGTTTTCGTCCGGGACGGCCGGCGGGTCGGTGGCGATGGGCATGGTTATGTTGGTGTAGATCGGGATGTCGTAGCCCTGCATGGTGAACAGGGCGGGCATCTGGACTTCGTCCCAGCCGTCGTCCCGGAAACCCGGCGCGGCGAACCCCGTGGGGGCGTTTTCCGGCCGATCCGCGAGCGAGAACCGCCACGGGCCGTTAAGCGAGCGAACCCAGGGCGACTCGTCGCGGACATTGGCGACGGCGAGATCGCGGCTGGGGTAGGGGGTGAGCGTCGCCCGGCCTGGATGGCGTCCGGCGGCAGGGACGGAGGGGTCGGTCCAGAAACGGTCGGGGTGCTGCATGGGGTCGCCTTTCGTTCGGAAACAGATTGGCGGACATGATAGCAGAATCTCCCTCGGCTGCACGCGAAT
>CAZFPT010000280.1:0-3247 GCA_964521005.1 uncultured Planctomycetaceae bacterium
GATTGTGCCGGTCGGAGCGAGCGCAGCGAGGGAGGAACGGAGCAACCCGGTTGCTGCGATGTCCGACGACTACCTGGATCGCGATCCGAACCAACCGGGTTGCTCAGCTCGCTTGGGCTCGCTGCACAATCCCGTGCACCCGTTTCACGGCTAGTTGCCAGCTGCCAGCAGCTCGTCGCTCGTCACACGAGTCCTTTGCGTTTGCGCAGCATCCACTCGCCGCACAGCCCCGCCGCCAGTGCGATCAGCAAAGGCCAACGGTATTCGCCGGCCAAATCGGTCCGGGCGATTCGCCGTTCGGTTCGGGGCTGGGTGGCCAGGGACAGCTCATCGATCAACTCGGCGAGGTCGCGCAGGGGCACGAATTGGCCGCTGCTTTCGCGGGCCATCTGTTTGAGCAGGTCGAAGTTCGCCAGCGCCTGGAGGGCTTCGAGGTCCTTCTTGATGACTTCGAACCGGTGGATTGCTTCGAGCGGCTTGCCGTCCATCGTGTGGCGGATCTCCAGCTTGTAGCTGCCGGCCTGGCGGACGCGGGGCAGCGGGATTCGCCCGAAGAGGTTCTCCTCGCCCGGGGCAAGCTTCAGTTGCGATCGGCTTCCGTTGGGGCCGGTCAGAATCACGGTCGGCTGGGCGGTCAGCAGGGGCTTTCCGGTGGGGTCTTCCACGCCGGCTGAGACCTCGACGGACTCCGAGCCGTTCTCGATTCGCCGCAGGTCGTAGGTGGTCTTGTCGGTGGCGATCCAGATATTTCCCCGCGGCGAGCAGAGGTGAATCGCCAGTTGACGCCAGAACCGCTTCTGCATCTCGGGGGTGATCTCGTTGGGCGTGAGCACCCATCGCCAGGTGGAGTCCAGCCCCAGGGCGATCGATCGACCCGCCCCGTATGGCTGGGTCACCAGCAGCGGGCTTCCGTCGGTGGTCTCGCCAAGCACCGTCGCCCCGAGCTTCACGCCCCCGAGACGATTGGCC
The DNA here is from genome assembly GCA_964521005.1 of uncultured Planctomycetaceae bacterium. Lineage (GTDB taxonomy): Bacteria > Planctomycetota > Phycisphaerae > SM23-33 > SM23-33 > CAZFPT01. Next base: position 970 of record CAZFPT010000280.1, read on the forward strand.
CCGGGCAGGGGGGTCATCTTCTCCCACGCCTCGACGATGCTTTCGCCCTCCGAGCCGATCCGCATGAAATCCTCCGCCCGACCGGCCTTGGTGGGGACCAGGCGGACGGGCGTCTCGATGTGGCCTCGGGATTTCTTGAGATCCACCGGAAGGGCCGCCGCCAGCGGGGTCTCGGCCCAGCCGCCCTGGCCGAACGTGTTGTTCCCGCCGAGCATCATCAGGCCCTTGCCCTTCTCGCTGACCAGCTCACGGAGGATCTCCAGCTGCTTCTGGCTGAAGGCGGAGGCCGGCACGTCGCCCAGGATGATCGCGTGAAACCGCATCCATTCGTCCATGGTTTCGCCGGGCATCTCGATGGGTTGGTCGTCGCCGAAGGGGCGGATGAGCGTCAGGGCGACCACGCGGATTCGCTCCGCCGCCTGCAGCGCGCGGTAGACGAACTTCTTTTCCACGCGGAAGGTGTGCTCGATGTAGAGTATCCGCATCTGGCGGTTGGTGACGCGCACGAGCCGGTCGTCGCTCATCTGCCCGGCCAGGCCGCGAGGTGCCTTGCCCTGAAGCTCCACCGAGACCTTCACCCGCTGAAAACCTGCCGCCAGCGGAACGTGCATGAAACGCACCGGGATCGACTCGTTCTTCGTGGAGATTGAGACCGTCTCGGTGCCCACAACCTCCTCGCCGACGCGGCAGGTGACCTTGGCCCGGGATTCGGGCAGGCCGACCGCCTCGATGGTGGCGGTGATCGGCAGGCGGTTGAACACCTCGACCTCCTCCGGGGCGGAGAGGTCCCGCACCGAGAGGGTGTGAGTCGACCCGGTCACTCGGTCCCACCCGACGCCGACGGTAAAAATCGGGATGCCCTGAGACCCCTTGATCTCGGCGAGCTTGATCGGCGAGAGGATGTCGGTGGTGTTGTTGCAACCGTCGGTGAAGAGCATCACGGCGACCACGTCGCGGCGGGTCGCGGCGAACTGTTCCAGTGCGCGGTTGGTGGCGTCGCCCAGTGCGGTGGCGGGTCCGTCGGGCTCGGCGAAGCGGACCACGTCGCGCCCGTCGGGCAGAAGGTCCTGCACGCTTCCGGCAGAGGAATCGAACAGGAACAACTGAAGGTCCGCCTGGTCGGCCAGTGCGGCGATGCGGCTCCACTGCTCGTCAATCGCCTGCCGGAGCGACTCCATGCGTCCCAGCGGCGGGACCTCCTCGGGCACGGTATCGCTGCGATAGTCCAGGGGCATGTCCTTGCGGGCCATCGAAGACGACGTGTCGATGCCGATCAGGGCGACCCCGCGGATCTCGACCTCGCGGACGCTTTCGTCGGCAGGGCCCAGCGCCCAGAGTGTCAGCAGGAGGATCACGGCGATTCGCAACGTCAGCAGGAGGATCTTGCTGCGGCGTTTGAGCGGCGCGGTGGTTCGAGCGTACGCGCGCACCGACCAGAGCATCGCCACCGCCCCGATGGCGCAGACGCTGCCGGATGGGCCATACTTCCAGACGACCCCCGCCAGCACGGCGATGGCCGATCCGCGCAGGAAATGCGGGATGAAGGTTTCTCTGCGTTCCTGCTCGCCGGCAGAGGCGTGCATCGCCACGCGGACGATGGAGGCGACCACCGCCAACGGGCCGACCAACAGCGCCGCAGCCGTCAGGGCAAGCCCGCCGGGCCAATCGGTCCGTCGGATGAACGCACCGGCCAGGCTGACGACTTCCCACGCCAGACCGGCCGCTGCCACCGTCGCCAGCAGCACGGGCCAGTTTGGAGGATTCAGTACGAGATACGAAAGCATCGCGTCATCGGTCCGGTCGGTTCCCTGGGTTCGCCGGCCGACCCCTTCGTCGGCAGCGTTTGCTGACCGCCAAGGATACCGCCTCGTTACCTTCCATCGCCAGCCAGAACCCCGGCGAGAGACAAAATGGTGCTCGACATCAACCGCGACGTGCGACAAAGCAGCGACGCGCGAATCGCGACAAGTGGTCAAACGCATTTGATGCCCCATCTGGAGCTCCGCGAACCGTGGGGGTAGAGAAGCAAAAAGCAGCGACGCGCGAATCGCGAATCGCGACAAGTGGTCAAACGCATTTGAAGCCCCATGGTGAGCTCCGCGACCCGTGGGGGTAGAGAAGCAAAAAGCAGCGACGCGCGAATCGCGACGCGCGAAAAGTGGTCAAACGCATTTGATGCCCCATCTGGAGCTCCGCGAACCGTGGGGGTAAGCCGCCTGGTACGGTGGGCACTTGCCTGCCCTGAGCCTGCCGAAGGGTGCCCACCTTCCGGACTCAG
>CAZFPT010000281.1:0-3229 GCA_964521005.1 uncultured Planctomycetaceae bacterium
GTCCGGATCTGTGGGAGCCTTGGGGGAGCAATCCCCCAAGGCCACCCGACCACCTGTGGGCTGCGGACTGAAGAGAGTGATTGCCAGAATGCTGCAAATCATGTAGTATGGTTTCTACTACAAGGCGGCTTCTCGAATGGTCTCTGCCGTTCGGTGGCGGAGTCGTCGGAGGCACCAGCGGCAAAGCAGAGGATTTCGCACACAGCCCATGCCGGCGACGTGTCTTGTGCGCGAGGCATATCTCTCGGATTGCGGCTGGGGCCGTTTTTTCGCGAAGAAAGGAGTGGATGCATGGACCTGCGACGATGGCTCTCGGGGGCGGTACTCGGGTTTATCCTGCTTGCGACGTGCCCGATCGGATTGGCTGATATCCCCGCCAGTTTCGACCTTCGCGACGTGGACGGGCAGCAGTACGTTTCCACGCGCATCGACGACCAGGTGGGCCCGGGCCCTTGCTGGGCATTCGCGACGATGACAGCCGTTGAGTCGAGCGTGCGGATGCAGGGACTCTGGGATGGGACGGCGAACGACCTGGACCTCTCCGAGCAGTATCTCCGCGCCAACGAGACGACCGGTACAACTTGGCCGACACGCAGCCCCGGTTTCAACCGCCGTGTGAACAGCGGGGGAAACCAGGCGATCGCTGTCAGTCACATGGCTCGGCTGCACGGGCCGCTGTACGAGAGTCAGTGTCCCTTCGAGTACAAGGGCGACTTCTCCGACAACTTCGGGTACTACGACGGGACGATCACCACCCCCAGCGGGAACGAGTATGCTGATCCGACCACGGCCAATTGGCCCCACGCCAGGCCTTACCCAGCCACATACACGTCGGATCTGGCAGGGGCGTATTTCCTGCGAAAGTCCTATGACGTCTCGGGGATCGACGCGATCAAACAGAAGGTGGCCACGGTGGGCACGCCCTACGTGTCGATCCACCACAAATTCGCCGCCTTCGACGAGACCACCAACACGTACTACGATGACGGCACGGTGACCGGCGAAGGCCTCGGTGCCCACGGCGTGAACATCATCGGGTGGGACGACAACAAGGTCGTACCCGGTGCTTCCAACACCGGCGCCTGGCTGATCAAGCAGTCGCACGAGGTGGACGACCAGGACATGCTCTATCCCGGCTACGCCGGCAAGGCCCCGACTTACTTCTGGGTATCCTACGAAACCGATACAAGTCGATTCACCGACCAGGGGGCCGTCACCTTCTTCGAGATGGGATCCAAGGACGATATCCAGAGCGTCTACTTCCACGACTACACGGGAAATCTCAACTCCAGTGTCTATCTGCCTGACAACGCATCGGCCAGCGGCATTGCCGAGCGGTCGGTCTGTGCGCAGGTCTTCCAGACCGGCCCTGAGGGCGATCAGATCGGCATCGTCAGTTTCTTCACCCGCAACGACAGCCAGCCCTTTGACCTGAAGATCTTTGACAACCTCGCCGATCTGCAAGCCGGAGAAGATCCGCTCGCGGGATTGACCGGAATTGCAGACGTGGCCGGGTATCACACCGTGGATCTCGCCGAGGCTGTGAACATTGGCCCCAACGACGACTTCGTCGTTCTCCTTGACTTCACCGACGGGGCAGACCAGGTCATGGCCTACAGCAGAGACGGTACCGGCTACACCGGGTCGATTGAAATGATCGAGAACAACTGGTGCTTCTACTATGACACCATCGATGAGCAATGGGAAGACCTGGCCGACCATTGGGACGGCTCAGCCTTTACCGTCAAGGCCTACGGCGTTCCCGAGCCGGCCACACTGAGCCTGCTGGCGATCGGTGCGATGGGAGTTCTGCGGCGACGCCGTCGATAGGGCTCCGCGGCAGCGACATTCGGCCTGTACTGTCGTTCAGACGCTTGGTTATTTCACTGCGATGCATGGTCTTCGCGGCCAAGGTGACAGAATGACGGATCCTTCTTGGGCGGGCGGCCGTTCACATTGTGGAGTGGACAGGCACATCGGGGGCGCGCATACTGTCTTGTGAGGGATCTGGTCGGCCGATTGCGCGGAATTCAAAAGCAGGACCGAGACGATGAGCATCGATGGATGTCCCTTCCGGGACGCGGACAACCCGCCCGAGGTAATCAACGGCAAGTGCGACTGCCCAAACGACTTGCCCGATGATCCCTGCGCGCTGCGATGCCGCTATCGCAAAGCGTTCGTGGATTCCCTCGCCGTTCGGGCCGGTTTCGCCGCGAAGCTTCGCGAGACTGTTCACCGACGCATCGCCGAAGCGTGATTCCCCGTTCGGCGGCCAGCCAAGATTAACGCACCGGCCGCAACTCTCGCTGCTGCTTCCCAGGCTCACAGCTTCCGGTCCAGGCGACGATACTGCACCGCCTCGGCCACATGGTGCGGGGCGATGCGCTGTTCGCCCTCCAGGTCGGCAATGGTTCGGCTGACGCGGAGAATCTTATCGTGGGCCCGGGCGGAAAGGCCCAACTCGCTCAGCGCCCGCTTGAGCAGGCTTTCGCCCTGGGCGTCCAGCCGACAGTGCTGCCGTACCTCCCGCGAACTCATCGTGGCGTTGGTGGCTGTCCCATTGCCCGCGAACCGCTCGCGCTGAATGTCGCGGGCCGACACCACCTGCCGGCGGATCTCCGCCGAACTCAGCCCGCTTCCACCTTCGCTGCGGAGATCCTTCCACGCCACGGGCGGAACCTCCACGTGGATGTCCACGCGGTCGATCAACGGCCCGGAGATCCGTCCCATGTACCGCTCGATGCTCATCGGGCTGCACTTGCAGCTGCGCTTCGGATCCGTGTAATACCCGCAGGGGCAGGGGTTCATCGCCGCCACCAGCATGATGCTCGCGGGAAACTTCACCGTGCTGTGAACCCGCGGAATCGTCACGCACCGGTCCTCCAACGGCTGACGGATCATCTCCAGCGTGGTCCGCGAGAACTCCGGCAGCTCGTCCAGGAACAGCACCCCGTGATGCGCCAGCGAGACCTCACCGGGCTGGGGAATCGCTCCGCCGCCGACCAGAGCGGCCGAACTCGAAGAATGGTGGGGCATTCGCACCGGCCGGGTTGCCATCAGCGACCTGCCCGGCGCCAGCAGCCCCCGCGACGAGTACACCCGCGTGGTCTCCAGCGACTCGCTCACGCTCAGAGGCGGAAGAATCGTCGGAATCCGCTTGGCCAGCATCGTCTTTCCGCTTCCAGGTGGGCCGATCATCGCCAGGTTGTGATGGCCGGCGGCGGCGACC
>CAZFPT010000282.1:0-3190 GCA_964521005.1 uncultured Planctomycetaceae bacterium
GCATCGACCCGCGATCGCGCCCGCAACAAGTTGCGGGCCCTACGGCCTTGCCGGGCATGGGAGTTTCCGCGCGTTAACCGGACGGATGATCGACGAGGGAGCCCGGCGTGTTAACGCCGGGTTGGATGGGATCCCAAAGCACCGGCGCAGGGAGACGCCGGTGGCACCCGATTTCCGTCGCATGGGCATCTTGCCCATGTTCTGTTTATTTACAAACCAGCTCCATGACCCCGTTTTGCCTTCGGTGAACCGACAGGCCGGCAGACACGGGCAGGATGCCCGTGCGACATTTGAAGCCCCATGGTGAGCTACGGGCGGGCTGCGTTATTCCAGTTCGTCGATCTTCGCCGCCAGCACGAAGTCGGCCCGCGAGAGGCCGTCCACGCTGTGGGTGAAGATCTTGATATCGGCCTCGCCGTAGGTAAAGCAGATGTTGGGGTGGTGACCTTCCTGCTCAGCCACCTCGCCGACGCGGTTGACAAACGCCTGGGCCGACTTGAAATCGTCAAAGTCGAAGTGCTTCTGGATATGATGCTCCTCGACCACGTCCCAGCCTTCGACCTCCTCGGCGAGCTTGCGGAGTTCCTCCCCCTTCAGCGCGTCGGTCTGGCCCTGGCATGGCTTGCATGTTTCCTTGGAAAGCGATGTCATCGGAAATCTCCTCTCTGTAGCGGCCTGCTCGGGGCATTGTAGCGCCGCCGGAAGAGATCTCCGGGCATGCCTCAGAATCGGCTGCCGGCGAAACACGCCGCCTCGAAAAACATCTCCGAGACGTACTCGTCGTCCAGCCCCGCCGCCCGGCAGACCGCCTCGGCGAAGGCCGGTGTCGGAAGCTGACCCGGCGTGTGCGCATCGGACCCGAACATCAGCGTAGCGCCCTGCTGTTTGGCCAGCTTTGCGACGTGCCCGTTGGCCAGACAATGCCCCCCCTTGGCGGAAATCTCCAGCCGAACGCCGCGATCGGCCGCCTCGGCGACCAATGCCTCGGAAATGAGCCCCGGATGGGCAAGAATGTCCACGCCGGCGGCGATGGCGGCGGCGTTGGTCCCCTCCATCACCGGTTCCACGAGCGTCTCACCGTGGCAGATCACCACTTGCGCACCCAACTCGCGTGCCCGCTGGGTGGCCTCGGCGATATGGGCCGGGCGAACGTGCGTCAGCTCCACGCCGGCCAATACGCGCATCGCTCCGCCCAGCTCGCTCTCGCGACGGGCCGCCTCGATCAGCTGCGGCAGGACGGTTTCCATCGTCGCCAGGTCCACGTGATCGGCGAACCCAAGGACGCTGTAGCCTTGCGACTCGGCCCGGCGGATGTGCTCTGCCGGCACGAGCGCACCGTCGCTGAGCAGCGTGTGGGTGTGGAGGTCGACGAGCATGGGTCAGTACTGCTTTCGCTTGCGGGCGGGGGGAATGTCCATGAGGCCGCGATATTTCGCGACGGTTCGACGGGCGATGTCGATGCCGTGGCTTTTCAGTTCGGCGGCGAGCTTGTCGTCGTTGAGGGGTTTGGACTTGTCCTCGTTGTCCACGACTTCCTTGAGCTTGGCCTTGACCGCGTCCCAGGAGACGTCCTCGCCGCCGGCCGTCGTCGTCCCGCCGGAGAAGAACATCCGCAGCGGCACGATTCCGCGCGGGGTCTGCACGTACTTGCCCGCCACCGCCCGCGAAATCGTCGCCACGTGCACGTCCACCTTCTGGGCGATGTCGGCCATCGGAAGCGGCTTGAGCGCCTCCTTGCCGTGTTCGAGGTACGCCTTCTGCACCTGGAAGACCTCCTGCGTCACGCGATAGACCGTGTGCCGCCGCTGCTGCACCGCCCCGATCAACCACTGGGCCGATCGGATGTTCCGCTTGAGGAACTCCTTGGCCGCCTTGTCCACGCCCTTGGTGCGGGCCATCTTGCGGTACGGGCCGGAGATGTACAGCTGCGGGACGTTGCCGTCGGGCATGGTGACCACAACCTCGCCCTCGTCATCCAAGTCCACGATCACGTCCGGGGTGATCCCCGGGACGTTCCGCTCGCCCACCAGCGAGCCCGGCCGAGGGTTCAGCCGAGAGAGATTCTCCAGGGCGTCCTTGATGTCCTCGATGTCCCTGCCGGTGCGTTTGGCGATCTGTGGCAGGCGATTGAGCTCGATGTCCCGCAGGAAGTTCTCCACGAGCGTCTGCTCCAGCCTGACGTCCATGCCCGCCTCCGCCTCCTGGCGAAGCTGCAGCAGCAGACACTCCCGCACGTCGCGGGCCCCCACGCCGATCGGTTCGAGCGTCTGCACCCGCCCCAGCACGTCGGCCAATTGCTTCTCGGTGACCCCTTCAAGCCCGTCGGCGATGTCCGAAAGCGGCGTGCGAAGATAGCCGTCATCGTCGATGTGATCGATGAGCACCTCGCCCAGCCGCGCGGTGGTTTCGTCGGCCTCGATGAACGCCCATTGCTCCAGCAGATGCTCGTGCAACGTCTGAGACGGGGCAGCGGTGTTGGCCATCGCGTCGAGCTTGCGGTCGCCGGCCTCCGGAGACGCCGGCGCTTTGGGGGCACCCTCGGCCGACGAGAAGTCCGGGCCGTACTCGTCCTCGAAATCCGCCAGACGGTTGAAGTCCTCGCTGTGGCCGTTGTCGTCGGCGACCACCAGGGGCTCCTCCCCGCGATCGCGCGATTCCTCCTCACGCTGCATGGGCTCGTTTTCGTCGTCGCCCGGCTCGCGAAGCTCCAGCACCGGATTGGACTGCAGCTCGGCGTCGATACGCTCCTGCAGCGCGAGCATCGGAAGCTGGAGGATCTCCATCGCCTGGATGATCCTCGGAGACAGCTTCATCTGCTGTTCGAGGCGAACCTGTTGTGTGACGTCCAATCGCATGATGCCCTCATTCTACACCAGCCCGCCCCAGCCGCAAGACGGGCAAACACCAACCCGCCGGAAACCAGAACGCCAACCCGCACCTGTACCATCGGAATCGGCCGCTCGTGCATTTCGCAGATGGTAGGGCTTCAACGATACTTCGGTTGCCTCCGGCGTCTCCCTGCGCCGGTGCCGTAGGGCTCGCAACTTGTTGCGGGCGAAATGTCGGTGATTCCTCCCCGCCCCTTCGGGTCTCGATGGCCCGTTGGCGCAGATGTCGCCTGCGATTCGGCGACCCGCGTCGCATGGGCTTCCAGCCCATGGTCTGTTCTGTTTTCAAACGAGCGCCGCGA
>CAZFPT010000283.1:0-3164 GCA_964521005.1 uncultured Planctomycetaceae bacterium
TGATGCATTGTGTTTCATCTCTTGGAAAGAGAGGATGAAGCCAATGCGTGTTGCTCCCAAAGTCACGGTGACCGACGACGATCGTAAGACCCTTGAACGCTGGGCTCGTGGGCGCAGTACGCCCATGCGGCAGACGCAGCGCGCACGGATCGTCCTCATGGCGGCCGAAGGCCATGACAACAAGAGCATCGCCGCTGCCGTTGGCGTCACGCGGCAGTTGGTGGGTCGCTGGCGTCGCCGCTACGTCGAGGCCGGTCTCTCGGGAATCGAGAAGGACGCCCCACGCCCCGGTCGCAAGCCCGCCGCCCGCGATGCTGTGGTGTCGAAGATCATCGAGTGGACCACCCAGCGCAAGCCCCAGAACGCCACGCACTGGAGCACCCGCACGCTGGCCGAGGCCCTGGGGGTCTCGCGAAGCATGGTCCACCGCGTCTGGAGGGCCAACAATCTCAAGCCGCACTTGAGCCGCACCTTCAAGCTCAGCAACGATCCGAACTTCGTCGAGAAGCTTCTCGACGTGGTCGGTCTGTACCTCAATCCACCGGAGCATGCCTTGGTGCTCTGTTGCGACGAGAAGAGCCAGATTCAGGCCTTGGACCGCACACAGCCGGGCCTGCCGTTGAAGAAGGGGCGTTGCGGTACGATGACGCATGACTACAAGCGCAACGGCACGACCACGCTGTTCGCCGCCCTGGAATTGGCCGAGGGCCGGCTGATCGGCAGGTGCATGCCGCGGCATCGTCATCAAGAGTGGATCAAGTTCCTGAAGCTGATCGATGAGCAGACGCCGGCGGACGTGGACCTGCACCTGATCGTGGACAACTACAACACGCACAAGCACCCGAAGGTGAAGGCTTGGCTGAAGCGGCATTCTCGGTTCCATGTGCACTTCATTCCGACCAGCAGTTCGTGGCTGAACCTGGTGGAGCGGTGGTTCCGCGAGATCACGGACAAGCGAATCCGGCGCGGCGTCTTCCGCAGCGTGCCAGAGCTGATCGACGCGATCATGGAGTACATCGAGCACCATAACGATGATCCGGAAGCGTTCTCTTGGACGGCCAAGGCCGAAGTGATTCTCGAAAAGATCGCTCGAGCCAGGGCCGTGCTGAATAATGTTCAATCTGATTGAGACACTACACTAGCTTCTCTTGAACTGCTTTTCCAGCTCACGGAGGGTGAGGGTCAGCGTGGTGGGTCTGCCGTGCGGGCAGGACTCCCGCTTGTCCAGGGTGTCGGCCCGGGCGAGCAGGTCGGCCATCTCTTCGACCGTCAGCGGGTCGCCGGCCTTCACCGCAGCCTTGCACGCCATCATCGCCAGGACCTTCTCCAGCAGGCGTTCTTCGGTGACCGTATCGTCGTCGCTGAGTTCGTCGAGCAGTTCGCGCAGGAAGTTGGCTGCCTGCACGCGGCGCTCGGTCAGCAGCGTGGGGAACGCCTGAATCGCGGCTGTGCTGGGCCCGAAGCTTTCCACCTCGATTCCCAGCCTGCCCAGCAACCCGGCGTGCTCCTCCAGCAGGGCCTCCTCCTGGCCGGTGACGCGGACGGTCTCGGGGATCAGCAGGCGCTGGGTGTTGAGCCCGCCGCCTGCCAACCGGCGGGAAAAATCGTTGTAGCAGATCCGCTCGTGCAGGGCGTGCTGGTCGACGATGACCACCCCCTCGGCGGTCTGGGCGACGATGTAGGCGTTGTGCACCTGCAGCAGCGGACGCATGGACCGCGCAGGGCGGGTCAGTCCATCGGCAGCGACCCGCCCGGCCTCAGCAGGCGGCTGGGGCGACGTCGGTGGCGGGGCGTCGGCGGCGGGCTGTCGGTTGGCCGATCGGCTGGCGAAGGGCGGCGCGAGGGGGCCAGAGGCGGGGCGGTCGTTGCGGGCCTTGTCGCCGGCAGGCGGGTAAGGGGCGGTATGGTCGCGGTCGCCGGGGGCGTTGAACCCCAGGCGAGGCTGCGGTTTGGGGGCCTTCTTGAAGAACTCGGCCATCGCCTCCCGCAGCGATTGCTTTCGCGCGTCGTCCGGCGAGTCGACCTCGGGGGCGGGAAGGTCTTCGGCGGCAAACTTCGCTTCCGGCCCGGCCGAGGCGGGCGAGGCGTTGAGCGTGTCCTTCAGCGCCCCCAGCACCGAGCCGTGCACGAGCTGGGAGTTGCGGAAGCGGACCTCGATCTTCGTGGGGTGGACGTTCACGTCCACCTCGCCCGGGTCGATCTCGATGAAGACCATCACCATCGGCGAGCGGGACGAGTCGAGTCGGCCTCGGTACGCTTCCCGCAGGGCGTGGGCGAGCAGGCGGTCGCGGACGTATCGGCCGTTGAGGAAGAAATACTGCCATTTGCTCGACGAGCGGGCCAGCGATGGCGGGGCGGCGTATCCCTGCACGCTCACTTCTCCATGCCGCGGCCGAATGGCGAGCAAACCCTCTGCCAGCTCGCTGCCGAACAGGTCGGCGATGCGCTGGCGGGTGCTGCCGGCGGCAGGGAGGTGATGCACCACTCTGCCGTTGTGGGTCAGGCGGAACGCAAGCTGTGGGCGGGGCAGGGCGACGCGGGCAAGCTGCTCGGTGATGTGACCGATCTCCGTACTCGCAGCCCGCATGAACTTCCGCCGGGCGGGGGTGTTGAAGAACAGGTCGCGGATGGTGACCGTGGTTCCGCGCGAGGCGGCGGTGGGTTTGGGGTCGCCGACGGTCTGCCCCGACGCTTCGACCTCCCAGCCGGCATCTTCGCCCTCGGCTCGCGTGCGGATCCTCGCGTGCGCGATCGACGCGATCGACGCCAACGCCTCGCCGCGGAAGCCCATCGTGGCAATCTCGAAGAGATCCTCGTCGGAGCGGATCTTGCTGGTGGCGTGCGGCGTGAAGGCCAGGGCGAGGTTCTCACGGTTCATCCCGCAGCCGTCGTCGGAGACCTGAATGAGCTTCCTGCCCCCGTCCTCGACGGCGATCTCGACGCGCGTCGCCCCGGAGTCCAGGGCGTTTTCCACGAGTTCCTTGACGACGCTGGCGGGGCGTTCGATCACCTCGCCGGCGGCGATCTTGTTCACCAGGTGGGTTGAGAGTACGTGAATCTGAGGCATAGCCGTCCGTGGTCCTGTCGCGCGAAGGCCCCATTGTAGGCGATGCAGCCCGCCCGGCCAATGGCAATCGGTGCGGAGTGAAAGCCCCATGGTGAGC
>CAZFPT010000284.1:0-3160 GCA_964521005.1 uncultured Planctomycetaceae bacterium
GGGCACCCTTGGTTTGGGGTCGCTCGGCCGTAGGGCTCGCAACTTGTTGCGGGCGCAATCGTCGAAGGCGGCAACAGAACAGACCATGGGCTGGAAGCTCATGCGACGGGAACGGGAATCCCGGAGCCCGGGGGCATATTTCGCCGCAACGCGTCGTTGGCGTTCCTGAGGGGTCAACTTTTCTGCCGGGCGCGAGGTCGGCCGACCATGCATCCGGGAAGCCGAACCCTATACCTGCCCGAAAGTTCCGTAAGCACAGGCCGAAACCCCAATTCTACTAAGTCTCGTATTAGTCATAATTGCCTTGTTCTTTTGTCTATGTTTTTGCGATAATGCATCCGATACGGTAAATAAAAGGCTTCACGCTTGCTCTGGAAGGAACGTGGGAACCGTTTGAATGGCTAAGAATCTTTCGACATTCGCGATTGCGGAGATGCTTCACGTGGACCCGGGATCGGTCGCCAACTGGATCGATCAGGGTCTGCTCAAGGCACATCGTACACCGGGCGGCCATCGCCGCGTGGCCAAGGACGATCTGATCTCGTTCCTGCACGAGCACAAGATGCCCCTGCCGGAGGACCTGCAGGATCGTCCCACGCGCGTGCTCGTGGTGGACGACGAGGAGGCCGTCGCGCACATGGTTGCCAAGGCGCTGTCGGCCGCCAAGCCGAACTTCGAGGTCATCGAGGCCCACGATGGTTTCCGAGCCGGGACGATGGTCGCCACGCTCAAGCCCGACGTGGTCATTCTCGACCTCCGCATGCCGGGCATGGACGGCTACGAGGTGTGCAAGCTCATCAAGTCTCAGCCGGCGACGAAAAACGCCGAAGTCGTGGCGATGACGGCCTACCCGTCGCCCGAAAACGAACGCAAGATCCTCGAATGCGGCGCGCGGGTCTGCATGACCAAGCCGCTGGACCTGGACCTGCTGATCCAGGAGGTCGAGACGTCGCTGTAGGATTCCCGCTTACGCTTAGACTCACCCCAGGCCTGTCGGCTCGCTCGACGGGCCTGTTTTCTGCGCCGCCCTGAACAACGCCTCCGGCGCAGGCAAAAGGCCCGGGGGTTGAGGCCCGGGCCTTTCGCGTGAATCTCATCTCGGCTGAGGGTTTTACAGCTCGGTCGGTTTGACGTAGTCGCCCTTGTCGGCCTGGAGTTCTTCCAGGCGGGCCCGCTGGGCCTTGAGCTGCTCCCAGACCACCTCGGGGGTGTCTTCGACGGTCTGGTAGACCTTCTCGATGCGGTCGATCTTCGCCAGCTGTTCCGGGATGCGGATGGTGAACTGCTGGAGGTAGTCCTCCTCGGAGTAGTCCTTGTCGAGCACCTGCCGGAAGAGGGGCTTGAGGTCCTCGTACCTGGGCAGCCTGCCGACGGGCGAGTCGATCGCGTCGACGTCGCCGTGGGCCCGCAGTTCCATCCACTTGACCCACACGCCCTTGTCCCGCATGGCGTTGAGGAAGCTGCCGTCGGCGCCCTTCAGGAAGTAGTTGGTCCCGAACACCAGCGGAACGTCCTGGGCGTCGTCGACGAAGTTGACGTTGTTCATGATGTACTTGCCCAGCGGGATCGCCAGGAAGTCCATGTTGCTCATCATGTTGAACTGTCGCACGCCCTCGGCGCCCATGGTGGCTGCCGTCGATTCACTCTCGATCGACGCGCCGATGGTGATGATCCCGTGGGTCCAGTCGAACGACTCCCACACCGGCACGGACGTGTCGCTGTCGCGCCCGCCGTAGATGATCCCGCCGACCGGGACGCCGTCGGGCTTGTCCCAGTGCTCGTCGCGGTTGGCCAGCGCCGAGATCCGCACGGTGTAGCGGGCGTTCTTGTGCGAGGGGGTGGTGTCGTTTCCGTCCGGGCCCTTGTCGCCCTTGTGCCAATGGCCAAGGTAGTTCTGACCCTCCTCGGGAAGATCCTGACCCATGCCCATCCAGTAGGGCTTGCCGTCCTTGACCAGCACATTGCCGAAAATCACCTCGCCGGGCTTGCTCAGCACGTCGTAAATGACCGGGTCGTCGTCCGGGTTCACGTCGCGGATGATCCCGAAAATCCCGCTCTCGACGTTCACCGCACGCACCTGGCCGTCGATCTTGCGGAAATACGCCAGGTCGTCGCCGATAATGCTCTCGCCGGGCAGCATGGCTGTGGACGTCTTGCCGCAGGCCGACGGGAACGCGCCGGTGAAGTACGTGACGCGGTCGTTCGGGCCGTGAACGCCCATCACGAACATGTGCTCAGCCAGCCAACCTTCGCGGTCGGCCTTGCGAATCGCCAGACGCAGGGCGAGCTTCTTGAGCCCCACCGTGTTGCCGGCGTACTGGGTGTTCACGCTGAGGACCATGTCCTCGGTAATGTCCATGTACACGCGCTTGTTCTCGATGTCCACGGACGTCTTGCGGTCGTCCACCCGCCCGGTGGCGTGGAAGAATCGGAAGAAATCGGGGCTGTTGCCCAGCTTGCGGAACTCCTCGTAGCCGGCGCGGTACAGCATGTACTCGCTGTGGCCGACGTAGGCGCTGTCGGTGATCTGGGCGCAGGGAATGCTGAACGGGCCGTCTGTGGGACCCAGGCAGAGGAACATCAGCAGCATCTGTCGGCCTTCCATCGCGCCCTTGAAAAAGCCGCGAATCTCCGTCAGACCTTCCTCGCGATCCATGGAATTCAACCGCTCGGCCAACGTCATGCCCTTCGGCAGGAGGTACTTCGTGACGCTCTTGTCACGCGCCTGGTCGAAGTAACCGTCGAAATGAGCGGTGTGGCCTTCGATCTCCAGGGGAATCTCCTCCTGGTTATCGATCGCCAGTTGACGAATGAAGGCGATGTCCTCGGGATCGTCCGAGCAGACCTTCACACTCGCCGGCTCACAGAGTTCCACCGCGTCCAGCACGAAACGGTTGAGCTTGTCGTTGCCGAGGGCCTGGAGCTTCTGGAAGCTCGCATCGTCCATCTTCTCTTTCAACACGTTGGTGCTTTTCTCGTCCATGTTTTTCTCTCTTCTTACGAATATCTGAAAGGAACCGCCCTGCCAGGGCGGAAGCCAATCCGGCGCAGGGAGCCAGCGCTCCGCAGCCGTAATTGGCAGGGAGCTTATACGGGATATTACACCACCTGTCAAGAACTTGACCGCAGCCGAAGGGCTCCGCGACAGGTGGGGGTCGAG
>CAZFPT010000285.1:0-3126 GCA_964521005.1 uncultured Planctomycetaceae bacterium
ACTAACGACTAACGACTAACGACTAACGACTAACGACTAACAACTAACGACTAACGACTAACAACTAACAACTAACAGCCAACAAGTCCCTAAACCACCGTCCCGAGCGTAAGCAGTTTCAATGCGAGTTCGGGGTCCATGGCCCGTCGGGCGTCGATGCCGTCCAGTTCCAGGATGATCGCTTCGAGCACGCAGAAGACGGTCGCCCCGCCGCGCGGGCAGCCGGCGATGGTCTCCTCGCCGCGTCCGATGGCGGCGTGGAGGTGCAGCATCGGCTCGCCGCTGTCGGCATCCCGGAAGATCGTACCCACACCGGCCAATTCCCGGGCGTCGTCGAACTCGCGGAAGGTCGGCTCGATGGGCCCGTTGGGGTCTTTCGGGCCGACGACCACCTTGCCGCTGCGCATTCCCCCCACCAGCCAGACCACAGCCGATGCGATGTTCTCCTTGGCGGCGATGCCTTCGATCTCGGCGTAGATATCCTCGCCGTCCATGCCCCGCGCGACGAACACGCGCCCGATACTGCCCGTGGTGTATTCCATGGCGTCTCCTTTGGTCAGACCAAGCGAAAACCATCTCTGTGGCAACAACGCCTCAGGGCATGTCCACCTGGGCGACTTCTTTCAGCCGCTGGCGGATCGGCAGGTGCTGGGTGCATTTCTTCTCGCACGCGCCGCACATCGTGCAAACGCTGGCAGCCTCGGGACCGGTCCCCCAGTGCCATTTCAGCCGCCCGCCCATCTGGTCGGCCGACCCGAGAATCTTCTGGTTGTACACGTCCATCAGCTTCGGAATCGGCACGCCCTCGGGGCATGGCAGGCAGTAGCCACAGCCGGTGCAGAGGTCGTCGAATGAGTCGATGAGCTTCTGCTCGATCGTCTTGACGTGCTCCGGGCCGTAGGGCTGAAAGTCCGTAACCGCGGCGCACGCCTCGTCCACCTGCTCGGTATTGGAGAACCCCACCAGGGCACACGTCACGTTCGGCTGGGAGACGTTGAAGCGGATGGCCGCCTCGACCACGGAGCGGTCGCCCGGGCCCTTGAGAAACGCGAACCGCTCGGCGTTCTGCGGAATGATGCCCCCGCCCAGCGGGTTCATGGTGACCACGCCCATGCCCATCTCGGCGGCTGCGTCGACGGCAGACTGCCTCAGCGGGAAGTTGATCGCGCAGTATCCCAGCGTGACGCCCTCGACGACATCCTCAGCCAACACGTCCTTGAGCTCGTCGCCGCTCATGTGCGAGCTCATTACCACGTGCTTGACCAGTCCCTCTTCCTTGGCCTTGAGCGCCGCCTCGACGGCCCCGCCGGCCTTTCGACCTTCCCAGGCCTCCTTCGAGAGCACCCACCAGATGTGGAAGAAGTCGATGCAGTCGATCTTCATCCGCTCCAGGGAGGTTTCCAGGTCGGCCCGCAGATCGCCGCCGTCGGGCTTGTTGCTCTTGGTGGAGACGTAATAGCTCTCGCGGGGGACCTGCTCGAACGCTTTGCCGAAAATGACTTCGCTCTGTTGGCCGCAGTATCCCGGAGCCGTGTCGAAGTAGGTAATGCCCTTTTCGTGGGCGTGGAGCACGACGTCGGCCATTCTGTCGGTTTCGTCGGGGGCTTCGAATCGCATGCCGCCAAAGCCCACCACGGAGATTTCTTTGCCGGTGTTGCCGTACGGTTTCTTGAGCATCAGATGGTTTCCTCAGGAGTTCGGGGACTCGGGCGAGACAATCGCTCAGGGATTCCTCGCCGATGAGTCTGCCAAGCCGAGCCGGACGTGTCAAGTTCTGGGCGCCATCAGGCCCGCAATACCCCGGCCGTCGTCACTTCGAGTGGTCTTCGGTTCGGGCGGGCTCTTCCGGTGACTTGCCCTTCTCTCGCGGGTCTCTGTAGAGATGCACGTTGTCCCAGAGATACTCGCCCGGCGGCCAATAGGAGTACACCTGGATCTGCAGGAATTTCACGTTCTTCCCCAGGCCTCCACGCGGCGGGACGGGCGCGGCGAAGTGCATCCACTC
This sequence comes from uncultured Planctomycetaceae bacterium, assembly GCA_964521005.1. Classification (GTDB taxonomy): domain Bacteria; phylum Planctomycetota; class Phycisphaerae; order SM23-33; family SM23-33; genus CAZFPT01. The sequence goes on from CAZFPT010000285.1 coordinate 2,006, forward strand.
GCCCTTGCTTTCGCCGCAGTTGAGGTACCAGCGATAGACCTCGCGAACGTGTCGCATCGGGTTCTTCTTCACGTCGGCGGCGATCAAATCGCGCCGCCTGGCCTCGGGCAGCCCGGCAAATTCGCGCGGGGTCAACCCCAGCTCAGCCAGTGAGCTTTCCGGCAGGCCGGCAACGTTCGCCGCCTTCGGGACGGGCCCGAAGCCCTTGAGAAACACCTTCGCCCCGCCGCGTCCCTTGCAGTCAGCCAACATCCAGTATCGCTGGCCCGGCGTCGCTTCGATCCACTCGCTGCGGTAGTGGACACCCTCGAGCCCGCCCACGCAGCCGAAGGAAGTGTCCCGGGCGATCTCGGGGGGATTGTTCGGGTCGGCCAGCCCCTTGCCAAGCCGTTTGCGATACGCCAGCCAAGGGTCGCGTTTGAGGTCTGTGCGGACGCGCAGCACCGTGCCCCGCTCCTTGGGGCCTTTGGTCAGGAACGTGCTGACCCCGTCGGGGCGATCCCAGCCGAGACTGCCCTTCTCGAAACCGCCGTTGCGATTGATCGGCCTGCCCAACATCTCTGCGGCCGGTTCCGGTTCGTCGCCGTACTCCGGGGGCGCCCACTCCGCCCTGCCGGTGATGGCCCGGGTGAGTTGGGGAACGATCACCGCCCGCCAGCGCTCGCTGTCGTCCGAGAAGACCTTCACGGTAACCGCCGGCGTCTTGTGACGCAGATCCAGCAATACCGCCGTGACGCGGGCCATCCCGCCCCGGCGGGCGACCGTTCCGTATACCGCGAAGTTCGCCCCGAGCCTCTCCAGCGTACGACGGGTCACGATCACCCGGTTCGCGTCGGCCCCGGTCGGGGAAGAGAACTCCTGCGTCGTCAGTCGATCGACCACCTTGAACCCCTCGTGCCGCCGCAGCTTGAGACGAACGCTGTCGGCGAGCTTCGCCCCGTCCTGGCCCTTGCCGGACGATACGAAGTCATACACCACTGCCCAGGTCGGCGTCTTTTCGCCGTCGGCCGGGGCGTTCGGCTCCGCCGACCGGGCAAGAGCCGCACCGCCGCAAAGCACCATCAGCGTCACAACGAGATGAGAAGTTCGAGGAGATTCCACAGCCTTCATTGTACAGAACG
>CAZFPT010000286.1:0-3045 GCA_964521005.1 uncultured Planctomycetaceae bacterium
GGGGGTAAACAGCGAAAGTCCAAATTCCAAATGACAAGCTCCAAGGAGTGATCGTCCCGCATCGACGTATCCCGCCCGCAACAAGTTGCGAGCCCTACGGCCGATCGATCTCGCGCGGTCTGCGATCGGTCCCGTTGATGCGCAAGCCACCCATGAGCGATGCGCAGGTCGCTCTCCTCAAACGTCCAGGTCGTCGAACAGCGGCGAGGAAAGATAGCGCTCGCCAAAGGACGGAATGATCGCGACGATTGTCTTGCCTTTGTTGTCCGGCCGGGCGGCGACCTCGGCGGCCGCCTTGAGCGCCGCCCCGGAAGAGATGCCCACGAACAGGCCTTCCTCGCGGGCGGCCCGGCGGGCCCACGCCATCGAGTCGTTCTCGTCGATGCGAATCACCTCGTCCACGACGTCCAGGTCCAGCACGTTGGGGATGAACCCCGCACCGATTCCCTGGATCTTGTGCGGGCCGGGCTCGGGCTCTTTCCCGCCCTTCACCTGCGACATGACGGGGCTCTGAACCGGTTCGACGGCGATCGCCTGGAGGTCCGGATTGTGCTTCTTGAGGGCCTGCCCGGTCCCGGTGATGGTCCCGCCGGTCCCGACGCCCGCCACGAGAAAGTCCACGTGTCCGTCGGTGTCCCGCCAGATCTCCTCTGCCGTCGTCTCGCGGTGGATCTCGGGATTGGCCGGGTTGTTGAACTGCTGGGGCATGTACGCCCCGGGTGTCTCAGCCAACAGTTGCTCAGCCTTCTCGATGGCCCCGGGCATACCGCCCTCTGCCGGCGTGAGCACCAGCTCGGCCCCCAGCGCGCGAAGCACCTTGCGCCGCTCGATGCTCATCGACTCGGGCATGGTCAGGACGCACTTGTAGCCCCGGGCGGCACACAGCAGCGCCAGACCGATTCCCGTATTTCCGCTGGTGGGCTCGATAATGGTCGTATCCGGAAGAATCTTCCCGTCGCGCTCGCCGGCGTTGATCATGGCCATCGCGATGCGATCCTTCACCGAGGACATGGGGTTGAAGCTCTCCATCTTCGCCAGCACGGTGGCGTTCTCGCCGCAAAGCCGACGAACCCGCACCAGGGGCGTGTTGCCGATCGTCTGCGTGATGTCATCGTGAATCCGGGCCATCTGCGTCTCCTTGCAAGGCTGTGCCCGACGCGCAGGCCGGGCGGGGTCAAGCGTTTGCACATCATAGGCACAGCCGGGGCAAAATGCGACAAAAACGCCCTGGCCGGGTGCCGTATGCCCTCCAGCACCGCAGGGGCGCTTATCGACCGACGTCGGACTCGGACTGGTCGACCGGCGTGATGCGGAAGGTCTTCTCGGCGACGGTCTCGCCGTCGACTTCGGTGATGAGGGTCCATTGGCCGGTCTTGTCGTCCACCGGGGGCCAAAGCGTGTCGCCCAGGAAGAACTGGTAGTCGTTGGCGTTGATGATCTGCTCGCCGTCGAACGGTGGAACGACCCGGCCGTCCTCGTCGCGAAACGGCGGGTGCTCGATGACGAACCGCAGCGTCGCCCCGCGCGCCTTGCGGATCTCCAGGATGTACCCGAACTCCACGCCCTCCCGGGCCGGGACCGTCTCGGTAAACTCCAGGACGTGAGGCAACTCCTTGCTGCCCTTCTCGAAGGGCGTGTACAGCCCGTAGCTGATCATGCGAACTTCCGGTTTCCGCTTGGCCATCTTGCTCCTCTCTGGGATTAACGCCATCGGCGAGGCGGGAGGAATCTTAGCGGGAACTGAGCGCAACGACCCTCCCGTCGGCGGCGCGGAATATGGTATACTGCCCTGGCGGGGAATCAAACCGAGAATTCCACAAGACGCGAAAGAGAGCAGCACCATGGCGACTCGATCGACAATGAAGATCTGGATCATCTGCACCGCACTGACGGCCAGCGCGATCGTACTGGCCGGCGTACTTGGTACGACGCCGACCGCCCACAGCGAACCGTCGGCCGAGACCGACGCGCCACAGGGACAACCCGCGCGGACCATCGTCCTGATGATCGGCGACGGGATGGGATACGAGCAGGTCAAGGCAGCGAGCCTCTTCGCGTGGGGCAAGAACGGCAAGCTGACCATGCAGAATCTCCCGGTCAAGGGCAGCTGCACCACCTACGACGCCGGCGGGCCGAACCACACCACCGACTCCGCGGCGGCAGGTACCGCCCTGGCAACCGGCGTGAAGGCCAACAATGGCGTGCTCTCGATGCGGATTCCCGGCGACGGAAGCAAGCTTCCGACCATCCTGGAACTCGCGAAGAAACGCAACTGGCGCACGGGCCTGGTGGCGACGTCGTACGTCACCCACGCCACGCCCGCTGCCTTCGCGTCGCACGTCAAGAGCCGCAACCTCTACGGGCCGATCGCCGCCCAGATGCTCCGCACCACCCAGCCGGACCTGATCCTCGGAGGCGGAGGCAAGGGCATGAACATCGCCGACGCCAGGTTGGCCGGCTGGGCGACGGCGACCACGCGCGACCAACTGGACGCCCTGCTGGACCAGCCCCGCACCAAGGTGAAGCGCATTGCCGGGCTCTTCGGCGAAGGCCACATGCCCTACGAATACGAGTACGCCATGCGGATCGACCCGCGCTACGACCGCCTGCCGCACCTTTCGGAAATGACGGCCGCGGCGCTGGAGTATCTCGGAGACGGAAAATCCGAGGGCATGTTCCTGATGATCGAAGGCTCGCGGATCGACCACGCCGGACACATGAACGACATCCACCGCAACATTCTCGAAACGCTGGAGTTCGACAACGCCGTCCGCACCGTTCTGGAATGGGCCCGCACTCGCCCCAACGTGCTTGTGATCGTGACGGCCGACCACGAATGCGGCGGGTTGACGGTGGACAAGAGCAACGGTCGGGGCATTTGGCCGAACGTGTCGTGGAGTTCCAAAGGTCACACGAACGTGGAGGTGCCCGTGTTCGCCGCGGGGACCGGCGCGGGCGAATTTGCCGGAAAGATGGACAATATCGAGATTTTCAGCAAAATGAAGGCGTTCATGGACGCCCCGCTGGCGGAGTTGAAGCAGGCCA
>CAZFPT010000287.1:0-3032 GCA_964521005.1 uncultured Planctomycetaceae bacterium
AAGCCCATGCGACGGCAAGGCCGTAGGGCTCGCAACTTGTTGCGGGCGCGATCGCCGGTATCGGCCAGCCCTGCAACGGAGGAGCGTTTGATTTTCGTAGCGGCAGGTCGCTCGATCCGATAGAATGCTCATGCCTTGCAGCAAAGTTCGCCGCCCGGGAGTATCCCGGCGGGTCGGCGGGCGCGGAGCGTGAGGCCCTGGCCGGGATGCATTTGTTGGAGCTTGCCTGATCGTGGACAGTTTTCTATGGGCGGCGGCCTTGGTGTCGACGGCCTTTTCCAGTTTCTTCGCGCTGACCAGTAACGCCTTGCGGATGTTCCGCCGGTCCCAGATGGAAGATGTCTTTGCCGACAAGGCCGGTCGGGAAAAGCTCGAGCTGCTCGAGAAGCATCTCAAAGAACTCCGCCTGACCTCTTCGCTGTGTCGCTCGATGTCCAACCTCGTGCTGGTGGTCTCGGTGATGGGCCTGCTGGGCGCGCCGACGGCCGGCGCGTGGGCGACGGTGGGCGCCATGCTGATCTCGGCGGCAGTGGTGGCCGTCTTTGGCGTGGGCATCCCGCACGCATGGGCCGCTTACGCCGGGGAGGCAGTGCTGGCCGGCACGCTGCGCGTGCTCGTGGTCTTCCGGTACATTCTTTACCCCATCGTCACCATCATGCACGCGATGGACCTGCCGATCCGTCGTTTGACGGGGACCGCCGACGAGGAGGAGGGCAACGGGGACATCGCGAAGCTCGAGATCCTCCAGGCCGCCTCCGAAGGCCGGGCCGAGGGCGCCGTGGACCCCGAGGAAGTCGAGATGATCGAGTCGGTCATCGAGTTCGGCGAGACGCACGCCGGGGAGATCATGACCCCGCGGACCGCGCTGTTCGCCCTCTCGGTGGACACCCCGACGGACGAAGCAATCCGCCTGATTATCGAAGCGGGCCACTCGCGCGTGCCCGCCTACGAAGGCGACCTGGACAACATCGTGGGCATCGTCTACGCCAAGGACCTCCTGCGAGACCTGATCGAGCATAAAGAGGTCCCGCTGCGGCGGATCCTGCGGAAGCCCTTCTTCGTCCCCGAGACGAAGCTCCTGGACGACCTGCTGCGGGAGTTCAAGGCCCGCAAGTTCCACATCGCCGTCATCCTCGACGAATACGGCGGGACGGCCGGCATTGTGACCATCGAGGACGTGCTGGAGGAAATCGTCGGCGAAATCTCCGACGAGTACGACATGGCCGAGCCCGAACTCATGACGAGAATGGACGAGACCACCGTCGAGGTGGACGGGCGAATCCGCGTGGATGAACTCAACGACGCGCTGGGACTGGAGTTGCCCGAAGACGACGATTTCGACACGGCTGCGGGCTTCCTCTTTTCGCAGATGGGCTACATCCCCGCCTGCGGTGAGTCGCTCGAAGCCGCCGGGGCAAAATTCACCGTATTGGCCGCCAGTGAGCGACGCATCGAGCGCGTCCGCGTGGAAGTGCTCGAAGCGACCGCCGCCGGTGAAAACACCACCGAAGCGTAAGTGTAAGCCCCGCCCTGCACGACGGGCGCCCCGCGTATGCGGTGAACAGCGCCGGAGGGTCTTTTCGCCTCCGTCTACTTGTGGACCTCACTGAGCTTCATGGGCGCATCGGGCTTGCCGATGCTGTAGACGTCGGTGTAGCTCCGCATGAAGATGCGGTTGCCGCTGAAGAACGGCTGAGAGCCCTGGTTAAAGTGCTCCTTCGTCTTCGGCCCGTGGTCTCCCAACCTGCTGACGCCGACCACCTTGGGCTCTCGGCCGATCTTGATGACGATGCATCGGCCGTCCTGTTCCATCCCGAAGAGGTGGTCGCCGGCAATCACGCTGAAATGCTTGGGCTTCAAGGGCACTCGGCCGATCTCGGCGACCTTCTTGGCCGCCTCGGCGTACTTCTGCTCGTAGTCCTGGGGCATCTTCTCGTGGTAGTTGGGCATCCCATGGCCGCCGCCCAGCAGCGGTCCGGCGACCTTCCGGAACTCCAGGAACGCGCTATAGGTCCTGGGGTACCACGCCACGAGTTCTTCGAGGTCGGCTTTGACCTTCTCGGCGACCTTGGGGTCCAGCTTGTCGAAGTGCGTCAGGTCTCGGGTCCAGAGCGTTTTCCCGTCGGCCGGGTCCATGCAGATGAGCTTGCCGCCCAGGAAGTCCGGGACGTACTCGCGCGAGAAGCCCACCCCGCCGCGGTCGGCCAGCATGTACAGCTTGCCGCCGGCGACGAGCATTCCGCCGTTGCAGTAGGTCCGCTGGGGAACTTTCCAGACGATGTTGGACGGGTTGCGTTTGTCCGGAAGCATGTCGGTTCTCGTGCGGCCGCGATGGTCGGTGTACTCGCCCTTCTTGTAGTCCCACTCCTTCCATTCGGTGACGGGCCGGCAGTCAGGCGGATACACGCCCCGCCCGTTGCCGCGGTAGCCGATGAACCCGTTCTCGTATTTCTCTCCCGCCCACGTGGCCGAGGTCGCCAGCAGGAGGATGATCGCCGTCTTGATGGACACATTCATTTTCATCGGGGGCTCCCAATATCTGTCAGCTCGGTCAGCCATCCAGCGGATGACCCTCAAAGCCAGGCCCCAGCAGTCTCCGCAGCGAGGTCCGGCGTGTGAAACAGAAACGCCCGAGCAGGCCTGTTGGGTCGTTTCGAACCGCTGGAATGCTCATTGAATCGCCATATTGAGCGAAAAACATGCCCCCGATGATCGGATCGGCACAAACGCCGCGCTCGCCGGGGGGATCGCTTCCGTTTGCCCCGGAAAGAGTGTCGAGGGCGCGCCGGTTCGCCCGAGCCATATCAAGGGTGTCTGGCCCTGCGGTCTGTCTGGCGTATGGTGGAGTCTTCCGGATTTCCTGCCGATAGGAGTGGATAGCTGGAAGAGCGTATCACGAGCATCCCAGATTGCGCTTGACGGGCGTGGTCTTGAGGCCTAGACTTGTATGAGCTGAATGGGCGAACGTCGGCCACGTGCCGTGTGGTCCCGGATTTGATGCCGGGAGACCCTAGCCTGTTCGGCTCTTTTTT
>CAZFPT010000288.1:0-2949 GCA_964521005.1 uncultured Planctomycetaceae bacterium
TCCGACCGGCACAATCCCGGGCACCCGAAGTTTCGTTGAAGCCCCATGGTGAGCGCCGCGAACCGTGGAGGGACTGAGTCACGGTAAAGCGACGTATCTCGGCGGCCCCCAAGAAATCTCGCACACGTCTATTGAAGAAGTTGGCGGCGAATGCGACCGATGAACCGAATACTTGCCGTGAAAGCCAAATTTGCGGCAACCCGTGAAGGAATATTCCGGAAATCCGTCTTTGCTCTGGCGACGCACCGACAAAACCATAGAATTATAGAGGCTTCCTTATCCATACTTCATTCGCGAGAAGCCGTGCAATGAGTGGCGTAAAGACGTTAAAAGTGCCGGGCTACCAGGTACTTGAATATCTGGGGAACGGGGCGAGAAGCTCGATCTGGAAGGTCCGCGACCTCGAGACATACCAGGAGTATGCGCTCAAACGCGTCGAGCGGGGTTCCGGAAGGGACACACGGTTCATCGAGCAGGTCGAGGCGGAGTACTGCCTCGGGCGGCAGTTGGATCATCCCGTCATCCGCCGGGTGCATGAGCTCCGCCGTATCCGCCGCTGGCTGAGGCTGGCGGAGGTGCACCTCCTGATGGAATACTGCCCCGGCCAGACGATTCAACAGCAGCGCCCCGAGAGCGTGGAGGAGGCGGTCCGCATTTTCCTCCGGGTGGCCGACGGGCTGGCGTATATGAACGCCCAGGGCTGGGTCCACGCGGATACCAAACCCAACAACATCCTCGTGGGGCCCGACGGCGGCGTCAAGGTGATCGACCTGGGCCAAAGCTGCAGCGTCGGGACCGTCAAGAAGCGGATCCAGGGGACCCCGGACTTCATCGCCCCCGAGCAGGTGCAGCGACGCCCGCTGGATGGCAGAACCGACGTGTACAACTTCGGCGCGACGCTCTACTGGACCCTGATCGGCACGCCGATTCCGACCGTCCTACCGAAGAGGCAGGAAGGCGGGACGTTCCTGAAGGACCTCAAACTCGTCCCGCCCCACGAAGCCGACCCGGGCGTCCCCCGCGCCCTGTCCCGCCTGGTCATGGACTGCCTGCACACCCAGCCGACCCAGCGGGTGGCATCGATGAAAGAGGTCCGCTCACGGCTGGACCTGATCGCGCTGTCGCTCCAGCGCAAAAATCGTCGGGCCATGGAGGGGGCGTAGCGCATGGCCGTCGCGGCAGACCTTTTCCGTCAGGCGGCCCGGCTGAACCGGGAAGACCCCGCCCGTCACGGCAACGTCGTACACATCGTGCCCGAGCGCGAGGTGCTTTTCACCGGCGATTTTCACGGAAACCGCGTGAACTTCACTCGCGTGGCGTCCTGGGCGAACCTCCCGAGCAACCCCCAGCGGGTGCTGATCCTCCAGGAGCTCATCCACGGGCCGATCGACGAACGAACCGGCGTGGACCGTTCCATCGAACTGCTCATGCGGGCGGCGAGGCTGAAGGTGCAGAACCCCGGGTCGGTCTGCTTTCTTCTGGGCAACCACGACGTGGCACAGCTGACGGGCAACGAAATCACCAAGCAGGGGGCCGGCTCCATCGAACAGTTCAACGAGGGCGTGAAGTACAACTTTCCCGACGACGCCCCGGAAATCCACAGCGCCCTGGAGGAGTTCCTGCTGTCGCTGCCGATGGCGGCCCGTACGCCGGGCGGCGTGATGATGTCCCACTCCATGCCCTCTCCCGAGCGGATGGACAAGGCCGATACGGACATCTTCCAGCGGGACTACGAGGACAGCGACCTCCGCCGGGGCGGAGCGGTGTATGAATGGACCTGGGGACGCAAGCAGACCCCCGAGCAGGTCGACGCGCTGGCCGGGCAACTGGAGGTCGAACTGTTTCTGCTGGGGCATCGACACGTGGCCGCCGGGATGGAGGCGGTCACCGACAAGGCCGTCACCGTTGCATCCGATCATTCACGTGGTATGCTGGTCTCCTTCTCCAGTGACGAAGCGCTCACCGGTGAAGACGTCCCACAACGGGCGAAACGAATTCTCTCTCTCCAGAAATGACACTGAGGCCATGACCACCGAACTGACCGGCGCCGCGAGGCGCCAACTCCGACAGGCGGGCAAAACGCTCGACGCATCGGCCACCGTGGGCAAGGAAGGGCTCACCGACGGCGTCGTCGCGAACATCTCGGATCTGCTGGACCGGCGCGAGCTGCTGAAGGTGCGTCTGCCGGCCGGCGCGGTCCGCAAGACCATCGCGGCCGACCTGGCAGCGAAAACCGCCGCCGAGCTGATCACCGTTGTCGGGCGCACCTGCCTGCTCTACCGCCCGAATCCCGCCTTGCCTGCCGGCCAGCGGATCATTCTTCTTTGAGCGAATCCGAGAGGATCCCGTTCGCGAGTTCTTCCAGAGCAGCCGACCAGGCGGTATACTTCCATCGAACGCATGATCCACTTTAAGTGCGAACACTGCAGCGAGTCGGTCCGCGTGGGCGACACCCACGCGGGAAAGAGCGGGCGATGTCCGTTCTGTCGGGGGGTTGTGCGCATTCCCGAGCAGTCCACCCGCCGACCAGGCCTGACCGGCCACACCGGGCAGGAAGCGGAACAGGCCTCGGCCTCGGACGTCCCCCCGCCCCCGACCGAGGCTGACCGGCGCGATCTGGAAGACGATATGAACCTCGTCGAGATCGCCAAGGACCCCGCCAGCGAGACGGACATCATCCCGGCCGAGCACGACAACGGCCCGGAAAACCAGGATGAGCTGGACGTGGCGAATTCCCGCGAGCCGCAAGAGCAATTGCCCTCGCCGGCCGACCAGGCGCTGCCCAAGCCCGTCCCGGGGGTCAAGGCCCGTCCCAAGGGAAAACGACGCCAGCCCCTCAAGTTCCTGCTGTGGGCGTGGGCGGTCCTCGCCGCCCTGGCGGTGCTCTTGCTGCTGGCGCATATCGTCGCCAACCGGTAACGCCGCAACACAGCAGCCTCGCTAGCCTTC
>CAZFPT010000289.1:0-2838 GCA_964521005.1 uncultured Planctomycetaceae bacterium
ACGAAACAGAACAGAACATGGGCAGGATGCCCATGCGACGCGATGGCCGTAGGGCTCGCAACTTGTTGCGGGCGCGATCTCCGCTTTGCGTTGGAATTCCCGATGATGTGGTGGGGCAGGTCACTAAACTGGGGCTGGGACAGTTATTGGATTCGGCAAGGACGAGCAGATGCGCATAGCGTTGGTGAACCCCGTCGCAAGGCGGTGCGAAGGCTATCACACGATCGGCACGCGGATCCCGCAGCTGGGGCTGCAGGTCTTGGCGCGTCTCGTGCCGGACGGCCATGACGTGGACATCATCGACGAGATCTTCGGATCCGAGTCGACGATGGATCGGCTGACCTCGGGCATGTACGACTTGGTGGGGCTCACCGCCTACACCAGCGGGGCCACGCGGGCGTATGAGATCGCGGCCGCCTGTCGCGAGGCGGGCCTGAGCGTGATCATGGGTGGCCCGCACGCCTGGGCGATGCCCGACGAGGTCCAGTCCCGCGTGGATTCGGTCGTGGTCGGCGAGTGCGACGAGATCTGGCCGGGCATCGTCGAAGACGCGGCCGCCGGTCGGCTCGCCGAACGCTACGAAGGCAGCTACACCGACCTTTCAAAAGGGCACGGCCGGGCCTTGCAGACACTCCAGCCGATCAACGGTCGATACGACGTCGGCTGCATTCAGACCTCCCGAGGCTGTCCGCTGGGCTGCGAGTACTGCAGCGTCACGCGGTACAACGGCCCGGTGATCCGCCGGCGACCGATCGGCGAGATCGTCGAGGAGTGGAACGAGACAACGCGGAAGTTCCTCTTCGTGGTGGACGACAATTTCTACGGCGTCGGCGAGCAGCACGCCGAGTGGTCCAGGGAGTTGCTGCGGGCGATCATCAAACACGGCAAGAAGCGGCTGTGGTTCTCCCAGACGTCCCTGAACATGGGCGACGACGGCGAGGCACTGCGCCTGGCGTATCGCGCCGGATGCCGCGGGATGCTCGTGGGGTTCGAGAGCTTCAACGAGAAGAGCCTCGAAAAGTACCAGGTGAAGTACAAGAGCAACCTCGTCTCGCAGTACAAACGCCTGGTGGACGGGTTCCACAGCGCGGGGTTGGCCGTGTTCGGCGGGTTCATCATCGGGGCCGACGAGGACGACGAAAACACCGTGGCCGAGACGGCCCTCAAGGCGGTGCAGGTCGGCGTGGACATCATTCAGATCACCAACCTCACGCCGCTGCCCGGGACCAAGCTCTTCGATCGCTGGCTGGAGGAGGGCAAGATCTTCGCGACCAACTTCCCCGAAGACTGGGAACGCTATACCTTCGTGGAGACCGTGTTCACCCCGGACGGCATGTCGCCCAAACGGCTCGACGAGACCATGTACGAGCTGCGGAAAGGGGCCGCCGAGGAGCCCTGGGTGTGGAAGCGGACGCTGCGGTCGTTCCTCAAGACACGCTCGCTGACCACGGCCCTGTTCGTGCATGGCATGAATCGCGGCTGGGCCGAGCTCGTCCGCAACCAGGTCCCCCGCGACGTGGAACGCTTCCAGTACGTCCCCTCCGACGACACCTCTCGGGCCCGCACGCTCAAACGCGCCTGGTCGCTTCGACTTGGACAGTAGAAAAGCCTCTGCCACAAAGGGCGCAGAGAACGCGGAGGGATGCACCACGAAGACGTGACTTCATGGAGCTGAGGGGAACTCGGCCGATACTTCTCGATGCCCTCTGTGGCTACGCTTCTTCTTCGTCTTCCTTGCCGTCGGGGCAGAGGTCTTTCATGGAGCAGCTTTCTCCGCCGCTACAGCCCGCGCAGCCGCCACCTTTGCGGGACAGCGCCCAGGCCAGTACGCCCATCGACGAGAAGATCAACACGAATACGATGATGCCTTCGATCATGGTCGGCCTCCTTTGGGCCGATTACGTTTCACACTCTCTGCCGCACGCGTCGCCGCGGTCCATGGACGCCAACCATTGGCCCCGATCGAACTGCGGACAACTCTGTGCGAACTCCGCGAACGCCTGCAGCCGTTGCATCACCTGCTGGTCGACGGCGTGCTCCATGCGGCATGCGTTTTCCTCGGCCGTCTCCGGATCGATCCCGAGAATCGCCGTCAGGAAATCCTTCAGCACGTGGTGTCGCCGCTCGACGCGCTGGGCGGCAGCCCGGCCGGCGTCGGTGAGGGTGATGTACTGGTATGGGTCGTAATTCACCAACTCCCGCTTGGCCAGGCCCTTGAGGGCAGCGGTCACGGAGGGCTTGCCGACGCCGACGTGGGCGGCAATGTCCCGGACCCGCGCAACGCGCCCCTCGCGAACCAGCAGCAGGATCGCTTCGAGGTAGTCTTCTTGGGATGCGGTGAGTTTCTTGCGGGCCATGCGGTTCCTCGGGTCGGGATGTCTTGGCAGGCTCCGGGGCAGGTAACGCAGCACAGAGCTCACTTCAGGCTTTTGCGGTTCCTGCGAAACCATCCAATTGATATCCGGTGGATAGCGCGTGAGCGTTTCGCCATTCAGAACATTATACGTCATTGCCGGCGAATGTCGAAGAATGTTTGCCGAATCGAACACCGGCCTTGTCGGCGGGTGGCAAACCGGTGAGCTTGTCCCCAAAAACTGGGCGCTGGTTTAAGGTGGGATCGTCTCTGGGTAGACTGGGCTGTATTGGTTGGGGACAAGCTGATACCACCGTCGACATGCTGTTCACCGTCGAAGCGGTCAGCCGTAGGGCTCGCAACTTGTTGCGGGCGCGATCGCGGGTCCTTGTGGGACGGCCACTCCTTGGAACCTGTCATTTGGAACCCGCCTGCCGGCAGGCAGGTTTGGATTTTCGCTTCTCTACCCCCACCTTTCGCTTCGC
>CAZFPT010000290.1:0-2833 GCA_964521005.1 uncultured Planctomycetaceae bacterium
CGGAGCAACCCGGTTGCTCAGCTCGCTTGGGCTCGCTGCACAAACCGGGGCACCCCTTGGTTTGGGGTCGGTCGGCCGTAGGGCCCGCAACTTGTTGCGGGCGCGATCGCGAAGGCCAAAACAGAACATGGGCTGGAAGCCCATGCGACGCGAAACGGCTGCCACTGACGTGTCCCCACGCCGGTGTTCTGGAACTCCACCGTCCTCACGTTTCATTTCTGAGAATTTCCGCGGAATTCCCCCCGGACTTGATCCACGTCAAGGGCGGCCGGCGGATCTCCTGCGATACTACGGGTGTTGAAGCGAGCCACGAACCCACTTGCAGGAGCGAGCCATGAATACAACGAAGCGAAAGATCGTGCATATCGATGAGGACAAATGCGACGGCTGCGGGCTGTGCGTGCCAAGTTGTGCCGAGGGTGCCATTCAGATCATCGACGGCAAGGCGAAGCTGTTGGCTGACAACCTCTGCGACGGAATCGGCAACTGCCTGGGCACGTGCCCCAAGGACGCCATCCGCATCGAGGAGCGGGAGGCCGACGCGTTCGACGAAGGAGCGGTCGAGCAGCACCTGGCCGGCGAATCGGACGATCGCGAAGCCAGCCAGCCCGAAATGCCCTCATTCGGCTGCCCGGGAATGAAGCTGCGAACCATGACGCCCAAAAAGCCCGCAGCCGGTCCGAAAGCCCCGGCCGGGAGCGCGTCCCAGCTGCAGCAATGGCCGGTACAGCTGAAGCTGCTGCCCGCCGGCGGCGACCTGTGGAAGGACGCCGACGTGCTGCTGGCAGCCGACTGCGTCGCCTTCGCCATGGGCGATTTCCACGATCGCCTGCTGGCGGGAAAGACCCTGGCGATCGCCTGCCCCAAGCTGGACGACCCCCAGGAGTACGTCGGCAAGCTCGCCGGCGCGTTCGCCGAAGGCGGGGTGAAGTCCCTCACCATCGCCCGGATGGACGTTCCCTGCTGCGGCGGGCTGGAGAGCATCGTACAGGCCGCCATGGAGCAGGCCGGCGTGAGCATCCCGCTGACCGTGGTCGTCGTCTCGGTCGACGGGACCATTCAGGAAATCAATGGCTGCCGGGTGGCGTAAAGCCCGCTCCCAACCCAATACACTGTAAGCAACAGGACCCAAAAGAGCCCCACGAAAGGAACTGCACCATGACCCAGATGTTCTGCTACCAATGTGAACAGACCGCCAAAGGCGAAGGCTGCACCGTCAAAGGCGTCTGCGGAAAGGAACCCGACGCCGCGAACCTCATGGACGTGCTGGTCCTGGCGTGCAAGGGCATTTCCGGCTACGCCCATCGCCTCCGCCAGATGGGCGTGAAGGATCACGAAGCGGACGTGTTCGTCATCGAGGCGCTGTTCACGACCGTCACCAACGTGGACTTCGACGCCGCCCGCATCGAGCAGTGGGTCCGACGGGCCCAGCAGATCGGACGGCGCCTCCGCGAGACCTACGAGGCGAAGTGCGAGGAAAAGGGCACCCAGCCCGAGAGCCTCTGCGACCCGGAAGACTGCCTGCCCGACAGCCACGATGAGCTCCTGAAACTGGCCGAGGAGATCGGCATCGACCAGCGCCGCAAGGAACTCGGCGAGACGGTTACCGGCCTGCAGGAGCTGATCACCTACGGCCTGAAGGGCACGGCCGCCTACGCCGACCACGCCCCCGTGCTGGGCGTGGAAGACGACGAGGTGTATGCGACCTTCCACCAGATGCTCGATTGGCTGACCACCGACGCCGCAAAGGACGTCGATGCCCTGCTGGGCAAGGCCCTGGAAGAGGGCGAGCTGAACCTGAAGGTCATGGGCTTACTCGACCAGGCCAACACCGGCGCGTACGGCTCGCCCGAGCCCACCGAGGTGCGCGTCACGCCGGTGAAGGGCAAGGCGATCTGCGTCAGCGGGCACGACCTGCGGGACCTGGAGTTGCTGCTCAAGCAGACCGAGGGAAAGGGCATCAACGTATACACCCACGGCGAGATGCTGCCCTGTCTGGCGTATCCGAAGCTCAAGCAGTACGGCCATTTGGTGGGCAACTACGGCGGCGCGTGGCAGGACCAGCGCACCGAGTTTGACGCCTTCCCCGGGGCGATCCTCATGACCACCAACTGCATCCAGAAGCCCCAGGACAGCTACAGGGACCGGATCTTCACCACCGGACTGGTCGGCTGGCCCGGCGTGGCGCACATCGAAGCCGACGCCGAAGGCAACAAGGATTTCACGCCGGTGATTGAGGCAGCGCTGGCGGCCGACGGGTTCACCGAGGACGCCCCCGAACAGACCATCACCATCGGCTTCGGGCATGATGCGGTGATGGGCGTCGCCGACAAGGTCGTCGAGGCCGTCAAGAACGGCGACATCCGCCACTTCTTCCTCATTGGCGGCTGCGACGGCGCCAAGCCCGGCCGAAACTACTACACCCAGCTGGCCGAGGAAGTACCCGACGACTGTGTCATGCTCACCCTCGCCTGCGGGAAGTATCGCTTCAACAAGATCGACTTCGGCGATATCGGGGGCATCCCTCGGCTGTTGGACTGCGGGCAGTGCAACGACGCCTACTCCGCCATCCAGATTGCCGTGGCGTTGGCCGACGCGTTCGATTGCGGCGTGAACGACCTGCCGCTCTCGCTGGTGCTCAGCTGGTACGAGCAGAAGGCGGTCTGCATCCTGCTGACGTTGCTGCATCTGGGCATTGAGGACATGCGTCTGGGGCCCACACTGCCTGCCTTTGTCACGCCGGCGGTCCTGAACGTGCTGGTGGAGAAGTTCAGCATCAAACCCATCGCCACTCCGCAGGAAGACCTCCAGGCGATGCTCGCGCCGGCAGGAG
>CAZFPT010000291.1:0-2806 GCA_964521005.1 uncultured Planctomycetaceae bacterium
CCAGTCGCCCCGATTGGCCAAAGGCCAATGGAGCAGGAGAGAGGAGAAAGTAGAACAGAGGCCGACGACGCGTCGAACGCACCAACGTTCACGAGCGTCAAAACCTCTCCTGCGGTCTACTTTCTCCTTTCTGCTATCTGGCAGACACACGAAAGCCTTCCGCTGAAAACGGAGGGCTTTCTTCTTGCGCAGCCGGTGGGCTCGCAACTTGCTGCGGGGGCATCGGTTCCTACGGTTTTGCTCTCATGGTTCGGAAGCCCTGAAGTAAGCTCCCGGCAGGCTCGCTGCACAAGCTGGGGCACCCTTGAAAGGGCTGGCCCGTGGGCGGCTGCCATCGCACTTTCGCGGCCGGGGGCGTTTCATTCTGTTGGCGGCGTGCTATAATGCCGGCCATCATGACTGCGAAAACCACCCAACGGCCAAACATTCTGCTCATCACGTCCGACCAGCAGCACCACAGCACGCTGGGTTCGGCGAACCCCAAGATCAAGACCCCGGCGCTGGACCGCCTGGCGGGCGAAGGCGTCCGGTTCGACCGGGCGTATTGCCCCAACCCCACCTGCACGCCGACGCGGGCGACGATCATCACCGGGATGATGCCCTCCCAGCACGGCGCCTGGAGCCTGGGGACCAAGCTGCTGGAGGACGTTCCCACCCTGGGGGCGATGCTCTCCGAGGCCGGCTATCAGACGAGTCTGGTCGGCAAGGCCCACTTTCAGCCGCTGGCGTCGACGGCGGAGTATCCGTCCATCGAGTGTCAGCCCATTCTGCGGGATCTGGACTTCTGGCGGGACTTCACCGGCCCGTGGTACGGGTTCGACCACGTCGAGACCGCCCGCATGCACGGCAACGAGTCGCACGTGGGGCAGCATTACGCCATCTGGATGGAGGAAAAGGGCCTGACCAACTGGGCCGACTACTTCCAGCCCTGGCCTCCGAAGGAAGACGACGACGGCAAGCCCTACTACGAGAAAGGTCAGCTCCACTGGGACCTGCCCGAGGAATACCACTACACCACGTGGACCGGCGAGCGGACCATCGCCCAGATCGAGAAGGCAGCTGCCGACGACCAGCCGTTCTTCACCTGGGCGAGCTTCCACGACCCGCACCCGCCGTACACCGTCCCCGAACCGTGGGCCAGCATGTACGACCCGGCCGAGATGGAACCCGGCACGGTCACCGAAGGCGAACACGACGCCAATCCGCCGCACTTCGGCGAGGCGATGAAACCGGACGCGAAGATGCGTGAGATCTTCCCGCCGTCCGACGGGGCCATCCACGGCGGCCACAGCCAAGCCCACGATTTCGAGCAGCTCAAGAAGAACATGGCGGTCTACTACGGCATGACGAGTTTCATGGACCACCACATCGGGCGGATTCTCGACAAGCTCGACGAGCTGGGCATCGCCGAGAATACCATCGTGATCTTCACGACCGACCACGGCCATTTCCTCGGCCAGCACGGCTTGACGGCCAAGGCGATTCACCACTACGAGGACCTGCTGCGGATTCCGTTCCTGGTTCGCTGGCCCGGCGGCAACGTTCCTGCCGGCCAGACGTCCGGGGCGATTCAGAATCTGGTGGACCTGGCCCCGACGATTCTGCGTGCGGTGGGGCTGGACGTACCGGGGGCGATGACGGGCGTGGACCAGCGGGCCACCTGGGCCGGCGGCGAGCCTGCGCGGAGATGGTCGGTCACGGAGAACCATCACGGCAACGAGGTCTGCCACATGCGGTCGTATGTCAACGAGCGGTACAAGATCACCGTCTACCGCACGTGGGACGACGGCGAGCTGTTCGACCTGCAGGAAGACCCCAATGAGCTGAAGAACCTCTGGGCCGACCCTGCCGCCACCGAGTTGAAGGCCAAGCTGCTGCTGGAATTCATGCAGGCGACGCTGCAGGCTGAGCCGATGCGCATGCCCCGCATTGCAGGCGCGTAGAATAATCCCAGAGACGCAACCCACCGCGAACAAACGGAGCGAAACCGATGGCCGAGAATGAAAACAACGAGAAACCGAAGATCATCGTCGACGACGACTGGAAAGCCCAGGCGAAGGCCGAGAAGGAGAAGCTCTCCGACGAGGTAGACAAGCAGGCCGACTCTGCCGCTGCCACCGGCGCTGCCGGCCAGGACGGCCGGGAGATTCCCCCGGCCACCTTCTCCACGCTGATCAGCTCCCTGGTGACGCAGATTCTGATGGCCCTGGGCGGGATGGCCGACCCGCAGAGCGGGCGGCGCTACGTGGATCTGGAGCTGGCGAAGTTCCACATCGACACGCTCAACGTGCTCGAAGAAAAGACGGCCGGCAATCTCGACGAGGACGAGAAGACGATCCTCGACAAAGCACTCTACGAGACGCGGATGCACTACGTGCAGGTCGCCCAGGCCGTCAGCGAGCAGATGCGGCAACAGGCTGCCGGCAAGCAAGGCGGCCAACAGACTCCGCCCACACCCGATATCCAGGCGTAACGCCCCGCCTCAGACAATCTGATCCGTCGGCCGACGAAGGCGGGAATCAGCCCTCGCCTTCGCGGTCGCGGTCGCGGCCTTTCTTCCGACCTTCGCCCCTCTCGTCATCGTCCCGGCCACCCTTGCGCCGACCTTCGCCCTTCTCGTCGCCCTCCCGGCCGCCTTTGCGCCGACCTTCGCCCTTCTCGCCGCCCTTGCGGTGACCTTCGCCTTCGGCATCGCCTCGCCCCTTCTGCAGGCGGACCTTTCCTGTTGTCGTATTGATCGCGGCGTTGCGTCGGCCTGTTTTGGTGACCATCTGCACCAGCACGTGCAGTTTGCCGCGATGATTAA
>CAZFPT010000292.1:0-2775 GCA_964521005.1 uncultured Planctomycetaceae bacterium
TTTCGCTTCTCTACCCCCACCTGTAGCGGAGCTCCAGATGGGGCTTCAAATGCGTTTGGCCACTTGTCGCGCGTCGCGATTGGCGCCTCGCTTGTTGCTGGTCGTTCCCGCTTGTCAGGCGGGGCTGGTTCGGATAGGCTTTTGCGCACGAACCTCAAGTAAAGGAGACGCCGTATGCCGGACCGTCAAGCCACCGTCTCGCGGATGTGCGACAAAGGAATTGTCGCCGTCGTGCGGGCCCAGAGCAGCGAGCAGTTGATCGACGTCGCCCACGCCCTTCTCGATGGCGGGGTGGACTGCATCGAGATCACCATGACCACGCCCAATGCGCTGAAGGTCATCGCCGATTGCCGTGAAACGCTCGGCGAGAAGGCCCTGATCGGCGTGGGCAGCGTGCTGAATGCCGATATGGCCAACGACGCCATCGGCGCGGGCGCCCAGTATGTGGTCTCGCCGGTGTTCGTGCCCGAGGTCATCACCGCCGCCCACAACGCCGAGATGCCCTGCGTGCCGGGCGCGTTCACGCCCACCGAGATTCTCGCCGCCACCGAGGCCGGCGCGGATCTGGTGAAGGTCTTCCCCGGCGGGTCGGTCGGCCCGAAGTATTTCAAGGCCGTCCTGGCGCCGATGCCCCACCTGAAGCTCACGCCCACCGGCGGGGTGAATCTGGACACCGCTGCCGACTGGATCGCCGCCGGGGCCCAGACGCTCGGGGTGGGCTCTGCCCTGGTGACCAAATCGGCGTTGGCGTCGGGCAACATGGACGAGATCCGCGACCTGGCGGCCCGGTACGTCAAGATTGTCGCCGAGGCCCGTGCCGCGAAGTCCTGAGCGGGTTGAGCGAGTCGAGAGGAAGGGGCGAGGATGACGCGCATGGGTAGAGCGGCAGGGCGATGGCTGATGCGTCGCAGCGGCTGCATGCTGCTGTGGGCGTCCGAGCGTGAGCTGTCTGCCGAGCCGGCCGAACGGTTTGCGCGCGGCTGGGTCAGCCTGCTGATCGTATCCCTGTGCGTGGGTGTGGGTCTTTCGCTTATTCACGGAGCCGCCTGGAAGCTCCTGGGCGAGACAGCCGGCGTGCTGCTGCTGCCCGGGTTGGCGGTGGGCGTGGCGATGGGTGCCTTCGCGTACCGTCGGGCAGTGGGCGCGGTTGCCCGTCTGGTGGCGGGGGGCGACGTGGCGGGTCGGTCGGCGGTGGCGTCGGCGTGCGTGCTGACGCTCTCGCTGGGGGTCGCCGTCATCGAGCCGGATTTCTACTGGTGGGGCGGCCATTGGCCCGCTCAGTTGGGCTGGTTCGGCCCGCACCCGGCAAAGATGTACCGCATTCTGCCCCTGCTGCCGTTGTGGGGCGCCTGGAGCATGCTGGCGACGGTGCAGTTCTGCCGACCGGACCACAACGAGAAGACGGCGGTGGCGGTGCTGGCCCGGGGTTGCGGGCCGTTCGCGTCGGCCGGCGTGATGGCCGGCGTGATGGCGGCTACCATTCAGCAGCTCAGCTACCTGCCCTGGTGGCAGGTTGCGATACCGGCTACGGGCGTGATCGCCGGGGTGGTCGGCGGGCTGGTGTCCTGCCGGGCCGAGGGCGGCCTGACGCGTCGGGGCCTGCTGGCGGGCAATCTGCTGACGCAACTGGCGGTTTTATTCGCCTACGTGGCGGTACGAAATTTGGTCACCCAGTGACCCTTGACGAAATGCCGCGAAAGCGGGTACAAGAGGCGACTATGAAAAGCACAGCGTTGTTGACGACCTCCTTCGGTAACTATCCCAAGCGTTCGGGCAAGGTGCGTGACATCTATGAGCTGCCCGATCAGGTTCTGCTCGTGGCGACCGATCGTGTCAGTGCCTATGACGTGGTCATGCCCAATGGCATTCCCGATCGCGGGCGCGTGCTCACGCAGATCAGCCTCTTCTGGTTCGACCTGCTCAAGGACGTGATCCCCAATCATGTGATTTCCGGGGCGATGAAGGACCTCCCCGAGGACCTCCGCAGCGAGGAAATCGACGGCCGCTTCATGCTCTGCAAGAACGCCCAACCGGTGATGATCGAGTGCATCGTTCGCGGCTATCTGGCCGGGTCGGGCTTCCGGGAGTACAAGAAACACGGAACGGTCTGCGGGATCGAGCTTCCCAAGGGGCTCAAGCAGGGAAGCAAGCTTCCCGAGCCGATCTTCACGCCCTCCACCAAGGCCGAGGAAGGTCACGACGAGAACATCTCCTTCGAGAAGGCCTGTGAGATCGCCGGCGACGACCTCGTGACCCGCCTGCGCGACGCCTCGATCGAGCTGTACCAACGCGGCCACGACCACGCCGAGAGCAAGGGAATCATCCTGGCGGACACCAAGTTCGAGTTCGGCCACGACGCCGACGGGACGCTCATGCTCATCGACGAGGTCCTTACGCCGGATTCCTCGCGGTTTTGGCCGGCGGACACGTACAAGCCCGGCAAATCGCAGCCCAGCTTCGACAAGCAGTTCGTGCGGGACTATCTCGACGAGATCGACTTCGACCGCACGCCCCCGGGCCCGGTCCTGCCGGCAGAGATCGTCCAGAAGACGCGGAAAAAGTACATCGACGCCTACAAGCGACTCACCGGCCAGAAGTTCCCCTGGGAATAGGCCTCAACGCCGCGTTTTTGGCAATCCGCCTGATGTCGCATGCACCTCCGCGTCGCATGGGCTTCCAGCCCGTGTTTGTTCGCTCGTCGCATGGGCATCCTGCCCATGGTTTGTTCTGTTTTCCCTTCGGCGATTCGCCCGCAACAAGTTGCGAGCCCTACGG
>CAZFPT010000293.1:0-2687 GCA_964521005.1 uncultured Planctomycetaceae bacterium
TTGCGAGCCCTACGGCCTGCGCGTCGCATGGGCATCCTGCCCATGTTCTGTTCTGCTTTTCAAACCTGCCCCGCAATACCGTTTCGCCTTCGGCGAATCTGCCGGCCGGCAGACACGGCCTGGAAGGCTGTGCGACGCCCCACGCCGGGCTTCCGTCTCATCGCCAGAACTGCCACCACTTCTTCCGGGGCGGGTTGACGTCTCGTTCGATGCGGCGGGTGATGGTCTGGAGGCTGGGGAGTTTGTCGCGCATCGCCCGCAGATGCGATTGGCTGAACTTCTCGGGCTGATGCTCGAAGGCGTCTCGACCTTTGGCGGACAGGAAGGCCTCGGGCGGGGGCATTTCATCGTCGGCGTCGTAGAACTTCAGGGCCTCCTCGATACACAGGGCCGCGTGCAGGCCGGTGCGTCGCGAGGCGACGGGGCCCTGGCCGGCTGCGTGCTCGACGAGCGTGTAGAACAGGCTCAACCATTGCGCCAGGCCGACGATTCGGCTGGGCTCGTCGGTCGGGTTGATCCGCTCGCTGTCGGGCCAATCCCCCGCCGTCGGCCGATCGCAGGTGAAGCCCATCGCGTGGGACTCCCCGCAGCGGCTGCACTCGCCGATCAGCTCGAACGGCTCACCGGGCGTGAACGACGGATGGCGCCGGGCAGGAACAAGTGGCCCCTTGCCGCACGCACGGCAAGGGGTCACCGAAAGGTAGTACATCACTTCGTTGATTGTGTGGGCCGGCAGTGGCTGCTCGGCGGTCATCGCGCACCTCGCGGGCCGGGCGGATCAGCCCCAGCCGTCGCCGCTGCCCCAGCCGCTGTCGTCGTCATCGTCGTCGCCGGTGTCGCCGGTATCGTCGTCGCCGGTGCGGTCCTCTTCGCTGTCATCGTCGACGGGTTCGGGTTCGGGCATCGGTTCCGGCTCGGGTTCGGGCTCGGGCATCGTACCGCCGCCGTCATCCGCGCCGGTGTCGGTGTCGCCGGTACCGTCGTCGCCGGGTTCGGGTTCCGGCTCGGGCATCGGTTCGGCCTCGGGCATCGTACCGTCGCCATCATCCTCGCCGCCGGTTTCCGTGTCTCCGCCGTCGGTGTCGCCGGTGTCGCCGCCGGCAGTGTAGCTCTTGGCCCGAACGCCGTCCTGGCTTTCCAGCAGGTCCATGTCCACGTCCACGGGTCGCATCGCCGCGACGCTGCCGTCCAGCTCAGGGTCGTACGTCTCGACGCGCTTCGGGTCGTTCGTGCGTCGCTTGCAGCCGGCGGCGGTCACCACCAACGCAGCCAGCAACAGCAGTGTCGTCCAACGCTTCATAGTGCACCTCTCCAGGTTCGGGGCGGATGGGCCCGCCTTTTCCTATTCAGACTCCGCCGGGGGGGGCGGTTGTTTCAGACGTCTTCGTCGTCGTCACCGGTTTCGGCGAGAATCGCCTCGACCTCGCCCGGGCGGGCAATGCCCAGGGCCGACAGCGCATCCCGCTCGATCATCGTTCGCAGCATCTCGCGCGGCACCGAAGGCAGGTTCGTGCCCTGGGTGACCTCGTGGAGGCGATAGACGCTCTTGATGGCCTCGGCGGCGGTGGAATACGGGAAGTCGCTGCCGAAGAGGACTTTGTCCATGACGTTGAACTGATGCGCCAGCACCAGGGCGTTGTACGCCTGCCACGGGCGGCGGATGAGCCCGGCCACGTCGCCGTAGACCCGCTCGTGCTTGCCGACCAGGGCAATGCCCTCTTCCACCCACGGATGTCCCAGCCCGCTGATGACGATGGTCAGCGTGGGGTAGTCCTGGGCGATCTCGTCCAGCAGCAACGGCCTGGCGTAGCCCATCGACCCCTTCGCCGGGAAATGCGTCCCGTGGGCCAGGAAGACCGGCACGTCTCGCTGGGCTGCCAGCTCGTAGAGCTTCATGGCGCGCGAGTCCGACGGGTGATAGTTCTGGGTGGCCGGGCTGATGGTCAATCCGCGGAACTCGCTGCGGTCCAGCAGTTCGTTGGCCTCTTCCAGTGCACCGTCGGAGGTGGGATCCACCGCGGCGATCCCCACCAGACGTTCACTGTGGGCCCCGACGTGGCGGGCGACCATCTCGTTGGGGACCGACGCGCCGAGGTGCTCGCTGACGAACCCCATCACCAGTGTCTTGGAGGCCGGGTCGCACGCCTTGATGTGGTCGGCCGGCCTGGCCGAGACGCTGTCCCTGCCGGTCTGGCGACGCAGGTAAGCAGCGGCATCCTCGCCCAGTTGATCGGGGTTGTCCCAAATATGTGTATGACAATCGACTATCATCGTCGCGTGACTCGCATTTCCACTCCGACCGGGCGCGGATCGCCCGACCAATGCGCGTATTGTAGGCCCGCAGCCCCCACCGTGCAAGACGGTTTGAGATCAAGCAACGCCCACGTGCGCGGCATGGATTGGGGGCACGCTCCAGGCATCGAGCGACACGCGACAGGCAACCGGCGCTCAATTGCGGCGATTCCGCCCGCAACTTGCTTGCGGGGGGAATCGCGGGTCGATGCGGGACGATCACTCCCTGCAACTTGCCATTTGAAGTTCGGATTTTCGCCTCTCAAATGCGTTTGATCACTTGTCGCGATTCGCGATTCGCGCGTCGCTGCTTTTCCCCACCTTTCGCTTCGCTCAAGATGGGGCTTCAACGATACTTCGGGTGCCCGGGGCTGTGCCGGTCGGAGCGAGCGCAG
>CAZFPT010000294.1:0-2641 GCA_964521005.1 uncultured Planctomycetaceae bacterium
TCGTCGGAGAACATTCTCTTGAGAATCCGGCGGACGTCTTTGCGAGTGCGGCGAAGGCCGTGCTCCGCGTTCGCCCCGAACGAGTACCACTGGGCATCTCGCTGCGTGCCCGCGTGGACCTCGGCGGTGATCCGCTCCTCGCCATTGCTCTTGCGGGCCCAGTAGCGATGGAACCCGTCGGCTAGCCAGTAGGTCGCCCCGTCATGGAAGACGGTCACCGGCGGCAGGCCGACACCGCCGACGTAAAGCTCGGCGTACTCGGCGACGACGTCCGGGTCGATCTGGACTCGCGGCTGGGTGCCACCGTCGATGCGGATCTGGTCAAGTCGTAGATTCTGTGTCTCAGTTGTCATGGTGGTTCTCACTTTCAGTCTGGGGATACCTGCCCCCGCACAGCGGGCAGCGACGCAGGGGCAGCTCATCGAGTTGGATCACGACCCGCCCGCCTTTGCGGGGTTCGCAGCGACGGACGATCAACAGGTCGATCTGTCCGTCATCCTCGTAGACCCCGGCGTGCTCGAGGGCGTCCTGGGTACTCTTGAGGAGGTTGTCCAGGTCGCGCCTGCGTCGGTCGGGCGGGAAGGCGTCCATGGCCAGGGCGATGCGTCCGCCGGCAGGCGGTTTGCGGATGCCGCTTCCGCCGCCCGGGGCCAGGAGCCCGCAGATCGATCTGCGGTACTCCCGGCCCTCGCGGCTGATCAACGTGCGCGGCCCGACGCGGCGGTAGTAGTGGTTCACGCTCGGAGGCCAGGGCAGAATCAGCTCCATGGCGTCACGCTCCTATCGCTTCCAGGGCGGGGTGCTGTCGCCGACGTTCGCCTGGGCGGGCTGACCGGCGGCGGTCGCCTTCGCCTCGTAGCCCTTGACCTCGTTGGCGATCTCGCCGTTGTCCTGGCGCTTCTTGCACTTGACGGTCACCCGCAGCGGGATGTTGTGCAGCTCGACGCTGTCGGTGGGCTGCATCACCCCGACGGCCCGGCAGACGGCCGAGAGGTTGCCCCGGGCGATCTTCTGGGTCAGTTCGTTGGGATGGTTCAGGCACAGCCGGTCCCAGACCTTCCGGCCCTTGCACGCTCCCTCCAGGACCGTCATCTCCAGCTCCAGGTAACTGCCGTCCTGCTTCTTGGTGGGCTTCATCTCGCTGTTGGTGATGGCCACCAGGTACTTCCCGGCCGGCAGCGGCTCAATGGGGACGGTGGGGTCGACTTCGTTGGCGTTAAATCCATTCAGGTTTGCCATGGTTATCTCTCCTTGATTTGGGCAATGGCTTCTTGGAAACGTTTGTCGCTATCGTGCTTCTCGACGGCCGCGAGGAGGGTGTGGGCGATGGCCCTGGCAGTTTCGACAGACATCCGGAAGATGCTGCCAGAGGAGCCTTCCGTTAGGGTGATCTGCTCCTCTTCAGAATCATCCGGGAAGTACCGGCACTCCCAATCACCGCTCCAATGCGTGTGGAAGCACTGGAAGGCGAAGCTTGGCTCCACATTCAGGGGGTGGTCACTCATGGCCGTCACCCTCCGCGTTGCTGTTCATGACCTGCATCAACGCGGGCCACGAGAGGGGAAGCTCGGCCGGCAGGCCGTAGCGATTCTTCGCCAGGATCACGTTCGTGCCCTCGGTCAGCAGCAGGCGCTGATCGTCCTGACGGTGTGCGTAGAGAACCGCGTCGGCCCACTCGATGAAGGGCGGCGCGATCCAGTGCGGCAGGTCGGGCGAGGCCAGACGCTGGTCGTAGCCCTCGGGCGTGGTCATCTTCGTGTTGGCCGCGTGGGCCAGGAGGATGATGGCCGCGCCGGTCTCGGCCACGGCGTTGAGCATCGGCAGCAGATCGCGGTAGACGATGTTCTGCACGATCTCGCGGGCCTTGAAGTACCCGCCGTGTGCGGTGCCCAACGTGCTGGTCAGATCGGCACCGGCCTTGGGATCGAGATCGTGCACGACGTGCTCGACGATCCGCTGGACCATCCAGTCGATGGTGTCGATGGCCAGGGCCTGGGGCGCATCGGCCTTGTTCACGTCCGCCATCTCGACCAGCCACTTGCGCATCTGCGGCCAGGACTTCAGGTACGGCGTGCGGGTCAGGCCGGAGACGGCACCGGCACCGTTCTCGCAGTCCAACAGGACGGCGTTGGCCGAGGCGGCGAAGGTGGTCTTCCCGACGCCCGGCTGACCGTAGACGATCAGCTTCGGCGGCGCGGGCGTGGTGGACTTGATCAGTTCATTCATGAGGGTCATGCGATATCTCCTGCGCAGTGGGTTCCGACGTTGGGGTGCCAGGTCAGCGCCTGCTTGCCGCTGACGGTGCAAGTGCGACTCTTGCCGTTGCGGACCATGCCGGTTCGGCGCAGTTCCGGGAGGCGCTTGTGGGCCTTGATGCCCAGTCGATCCTCGATCTCGCGGGCCGTCAGCCCGGGTGTCTGCATCACGGTCTCGAAGCACATCGCCCGGTGTCGACGGGCCGAGCCGTTGGCCTCGGCCTCTTTCCCGGCCAGTGCCGAGGTGGGCGGGTCTGCATTGCGGTGGTTGGGATTCATGGTTGTCTCCATTTGTCTGTGGTTCTGTTCGTGCCTGCCTGCCTGCCGGCAGGTCCTGTCTCGCTG
Organism: uncultured Planctomycetaceae bacterium; assembly: GCA_964521005.1. Taxonomy (GTDB): domain Bacteria; phylum Planctomycetota; class Phycisphaerae; order SM23-33; family SM23-33; genus CAZFPT01. Next base: position 2,601 of record CAZFPT010000294.1, read on the forward strand.
GCCAGCGAATGCGACGGCCGGGGATCGAACCCGGGCGGGCC
>CAZFPT010000295.1:0-2637 GCA_964521005.1 uncultured Planctomycetaceae bacterium
CCCGCGCCTGGGATACGTTTAATGGCGCATCTGTGTAGAACACTACACTAGTTGCGGGCGCGATCGCGGTTCGATGTGGGATGGTCACTCCGTCGCTAGTTGCTAGCTGCTAGTTGCTTTTCGCTTCTTTGCCCCCACCTTTCGCTTCGCTCAAGATGGGGCATCAAGTCCGATTCACCGGGTGCCACCGGCGTCTCCGCACGTCAGTGCCGTAGGGCTCGCAACTTGTTGCGGGCGCGATCCCGAAGGTAGTAACAGGACAAACCATGGGCTGGAAGCCCATGCGACGCGCATCCCATGCGACGGAACGATTCCCCGGTTGCGCCGGTCGGGTGCTTCGGATGGGTGTCAGTCCTCGTCGCTCTCGTTGGTCGCGTCGTCATTTTCCGGGTCGACACCTTCGCGGGCGAGATTGTCCAGTTCCGACGCCAGCCATCCGGAGGTGCGGTCCAGGAATTTCACGCGAAGCTCGGCCGGTCCGCCGGCGGCTTCGTACACCGCCCTGGCGTGTTCGACGGGGACCGAGGCATTGAAGAACCCGTTCATCACCAGCAGGGGCACGGTGAGTTTCCGGGCAGACTTGACCGACGACGCTTCGGCCGCCTTGAAATCCGCGAGTTTCTCGGCCTTCTCGATGACCTTCTGGAGGTCCTGCTGGCTCATCAGCAGATGCGTCCGCGCGGCGTGGGTGACGAAATTCTTGTAGGGCGCGTCCACCGCGACGGCCTTGACGCGATCGTCCATCGCGGCCCACTGGATGGCTGTGGTGGCCCCGAGCGTCTCTCCGAAGACGTAGAACGGCGGGTTCACGACGCCGTCGGCAACCAGGCGGTCCATGACGGCCTTGACGTCGAGCTTCTCCTTGTAGCCGTAGGTGACGTATTCGCCGCCGCTCTCGCCGTGGGTTCGCAGGTCGATGAGCACCACGTCGTAGCCCTTGGTCGCCAGGTGCTTGCCCGCCCCGAGGTGATTGGCCTTGGAGCTTCGCAGCCCGTGAAGCAGCACGTACGTGCCGACGGTGCGGTCGGTCTTGCTCTTGATCGCCCAGATCGCGATCGGCGTTCCGTCGGGCATCTTCATGGTCCTGGCGACGTCAATTTGGCCGCTTTTCAGCAGCGACTCGGTCGAACCGATCAGCAACACGCTCTTGCCGAAGCGGGTGTCCGGCTTGATCAATTCGTTGACGTGGTAGTTCGCCCCGCAGCCGGCGGACATCGCCGCGACCACCAATACGCCCATCCATGCATGACGTTTCATGTACGATTCTCCTTCTACGGTGAATGACTTACGACATCATACAATCCTATCGGCCTCGGCGAGATCGCACCGGTAGTCTTTATCGATCCTTCACAGCGACTCGGACTCCCGACGCGACCAGGAGACGACCTCCACGAACCGATCGGCGAACCACGCCTCCCGCCCCAGCAGCAGGCTGACGTGACCCATCCGCGGAATTGTGATCATCCGCTTCGGGTCGTCGGCAGCCTGGAAGACGGCAAGACCTTCCTGGTAGGGCACGATCGGGTCCCACGTCCCGTGGACCACCAGCAGGGGCACCTCCAGGTGGGCTGCCGCTGCTTCGGGCGAGACCTCCGCCGGGTCGAACCCGGCCAACTCGCCGGCCCGGGCGAGCATCTCGCGACGTTTGTCCGCTCCCAGCCACCACCCCACCCGACGCGTCATGGAACGCAGATCGGCGTAAGGGGCGCAGGACATCACGCCGCGCACGCGAGGGTCGATGGCTGCGTACTCCACCGCGACGGCAGCCCCCATGGAAAACCCGAATACGTAGATCGGCTCAGCCACCGTTCCGTCGGCCAACAGGGCATCGACGACGGCGCGGACGTCGTGTTTCTCCTTGGCGCCGTAGGTGACGCACTCCCCGCCGCTGCGCCCGTGGACGCGGTGGTCCGGCAGCACGACGTGAAAGCCACGATTGGCCAGCCGTTGCCCCAGGCCGAAGAATCGGGCTTTGCTGTCCAGCAGGCCGTGGAGGAGGACCGCGGTTCCCCGATTGGGCGGGATCGGCGTTTCGCCGTCGCGGCGCGCCCGGCCGGCCCGGCGGTCGCGGATGACCCACGTGTCGATCTCCGTGCCGTCGAAGCCGGCGATCCGCCGATGGACGTCGATGCGTCCCTGACGGAGCATCTGCTCGCCGGACCCCAGCAGCCAGAGGCGCACCCGCCCGTTGAGCGTGTTCTGGTGGATCATCGCCCGGGCGTAATGGTCCACGGTGCACCCGCCGGTGAGCATCGCCAGCGCCAGAGGGATCGGCCCGTATGTCCATGCTCGTCGTCGCATGTCTGTCCTGTCCGAAAACTCCATGCACCAAGGGCTCAAAGGACGCGTTGCAGCAGTGCCGGGTTGCTCCCGTCTCCGCCCTGCGGGCTCCGTCGAGGCAGGCAGCTCGCTTAGGCTCGCTGCACAAGCCCGGGCACCCTTGTTATCGTTAGTCGTTAGTCGTTAGTCATTAGTTGATGATCGCTGGCGCGTAGCCCTTCGTCGGCAGTGGCTAACCGACCTGCAACAGCCTGCCAACAACTCCTGACCAGCAGCTACTTACCAGTAACTAGTGACTAGCAACTACTAACCGGAGCATTATTTATTGAACTATTCATCGGGTATACTCGTATAGAG
>CAZFPT010000296.1:0-2624 GCA_964521005.1 uncultured Planctomycetaceae bacterium
ATGAGTACCGACACGCAGACCGACTATATCCGCTGGTTCCGGGACCTGACCTCCGACGACACCCCCATCGTGGGCGGCAAGAACGCCTCGCTGGGAGAGATGCTCTCGGAGTTGGCCGACGAGGGCGTCCGCGTCCCCGACGGGTTCGTCACGACGGCCGACGCCTACCGCACGTTCGTCTCGCACAACGATCTGGAAGACCGCATCCGCTCACAGCTGGACGGGCTGGACAACGGCGACCAGCTCGCCGACGTGGGCGAGTCCATCCGCCAGGCCATCCGCCAGGGAGCATTTCCCGACGATCTCGCCGAGGCGATCGGCGATGCCTACGGGGCGCTCGGACAGCACTACGAGACCGACGACGTCGACGTCGCCGTCCGCAGCAGCGCCACCGCCGAGGACCTGCCCGAGGCCAGCTTCGCCGGGCAGCAGGACACGTTCCTGAACGTCACCGGTTCCGACGCCCTCCTGGAGGCCGTCCGCAACTGCTACGCGTCGCTGTTCACCGATCGCGCGATCAGCTACCGCCAGCAGCAGGGGTTCGACCACATGCAGGTCGCCCTGTCAGCCGGCGTGCAGAAAATGGTGCGATCCGACCAGGGCAGCGCCGGGGTGATGTTCACCATCGATACGGAAACCGGCTTCCCCGACGTCGTGGTCATCAACGGCTCGTGGGGCCTGGGCGAAGCCGTCGTCGCCGGCGAAGTCAACCCCGACGAATACCGGGTGTTCAAGCCCCTCCTCGAGCGGGAAGGACTCACCCCGATCATCGACGTCCGCGTCGGCAGAAAGCAGAAGCAGATCGTCCTGGACGACACCGGCGGCACGCGGGAGGAGCAGACCCCGCCCGACCGGCAACGCCTGCGTGTGCTGGAAGACGACGCCGCTGTGCAACTGGCGCGCTGGGCCGTGACCATCGAGACCCACTACGATCAGCCGATGGACATTGAATGGGCCCGCGACGGCGACAGCGGCGAGTTGTTCATCGTGCAGGCCCGCCCGGAGACCGTCCAATCGCAGAAGGCCGCCGCCACGCTCAAGACCTACTCGCTGGCGGAAAAAGGCGACACCGTCGTCACCGGCCTGGCGATCGGACAGGCAATCGCCGCGGGGAAGGCCTTCGTGCTCAACAACCTCGACCAGGCCGACCGCTTCGAAGACGGCGGCGTCCTTGTGACCGACATGACCGACCCGGACTGGGTGCCCGTCATGAAACGCGCCGCCGCCGTCGTGACCGACCAGGGCGGACGCACCAGCCACGCCGCCATCGTCAGCCGAGAGCTCGGCGTCCCTGCCGTCATCGGTACCAACAACGCCACCGACGCCATCGACGACGGCAGCAAGATCACCGTCAGCTGCGCCGAAGGCGAAACGGGCGTGGTCTACGCAGGCGGGCTCGAATTCGACGTCGAGGAGATCGACGCCGCCGACGTCCCCGACACCCAGACCGACGTGCTGATGAACCTCGCCAGCCCCGACGCCGCCTTCCGCTGGTGGGCCCTGCCGGCACGCGGAATCGGCCTGGCGCGCATGGAGTTCGTCATCAACAACGTCATCAAGATCCATCCCCTCGCCTTGATCCGCTTCGATAAGCTCGAAGACGATGACGTCCGCGAGCAGATCGAGCAGCTCACCATCGGCTACGACGACAAACGCGAATACTTCATCGACCACCTCGCCTGGGGCATCGCCCGGATCGCCGCCTCCCGCTACCCCGACAAGGCCATCGTTCGGCTGAGCGATTTCAAGACCAACGAATACGCCGACCTCATCGGGGGAACCCCCTTCGAGCCCGCCGAGGCCAACCCGATGCTCGGCTTCCGCGGAGCCAGCCGCTACTATTCCGAACACTACCACGACGGATTCGCCCTGGAATGTGCCGCCATCCGGCGCGTCCGTCAGACCATCGGGCTGGACAACGTCATCGTCATGGTCCCCTTCTGCCGGACCGTCGACGAAGGCAAACGCGTGCTCGACTGCCTCGCCGAAAACGGCCTCAAACAGGGCGAAGGCGGCTTCGAGGTCTATGTGATGGCCGAGATCCCCGCCAATGTCATCCTCGCCGATCAGTTCGCGGAGATCTTCGACGGCTTCTCCATCGGCACCAACGACCTGACGCAACTGGTGCTCGGGGTCGGCCGCGATGCCGAAACACTCGCCGAACTGTTCGACGAACGGAACCCCGCCGTCAAAACCATGATCCGCCAACTCATCGAACGCGCCCACGAGAAAGATCGCCCCGTCGGACTTTGCGGCCAGGCACCCAGCGACCATCCGGACTTCGCCGAATTCCTCGTCGAAGCCGGGATCGACACGATCTCCGTCAACCCCGACAGCGTGATCGACGTGATCAACCACGTCGCAAAGGCCGAGAACAACAAGAACAGTCCCGAATGCCATGAAGTTAGAATGTAACCGATTATTATAGACTGACTTACAAACACTTGCGCATAGAGTGGTCTCCTGTCATGATATGGGTTTGATCAAGGACCTGCATCATGAAGGAGACCACGGATGGTCAGCGTACGAAACGGCCTGGAGAAGGTCAAGGAAGAGTACCGGCACGAACTACGTAAAGCCTTGCTAAAACAACACGATGCCGCCTAACTTAATGGCATTCTAGT
>CAZFPT010000297.1:0-2582 GCA_964521005.1 uncultured Planctomycetaceae bacterium
CAGGTCGACAGCCGGGACGAGTTCATCCGCAACAAGGTCAACGAGCACCACTACAAGCCCCCCTACTTCGCCCGGATGGAGGAGTACAACCAGAACGGTTCCGCCCCGCCCATGCCGGTCCTTCCGAGCCCGCCCGCGCTCAGCGCGGAGGAGTTCGTCCAGTCAGCGGAGAACGGATCGATCATCGTGGACATCCGCGAACCCGAAGCATTCTCCGGGGGGTTCGTGCCCGGATCGCTGAACATTCCCGCCGACATGATCGCCGCCTACGCCGGCTGGCTGGTCCCCTACGACCAGGACATTCTGCTGGTGGCCGATGACCCGTCGGACGTCATGAGCGCGGTTCGCCCGTTCATCCGCCTGGGATACGACCGGCTCGCCGGCTACCTTCGGGGCGGGCTGCACGCCTGGGAGGTAACGGGACGGAAGATCGACACGATCGGCATCGTCACCGCCAGAGAACTCAGCGATCGCCTCGAGAGCGAAAACCCGCCGACGCTGCTGGACGTTCGCAAGGACGAGGAATGGTCGGCCGGGCATCTCGGGGCGGCCGAGCACGTGTACCTGGGCTACCTGCCCGAACGCGGCGATCAAGTCGCAGACGGCAAGGGCGTGATCACCTTCTGCGGCAGCGGGCGACGCGCGAGCATCGCAGCCTCCATTCTTCGCCGCCAGGGCGTCTCGGAGGTCTCGAATAATCTCGGCTCGATGGCTGCCTGCCAGGCGATCGGTTGCGAGATCACCTCCAAAGGCTGAACCACCGCAAGCCTGACTGACTCACGAAAACGGGTCTGCCACCGGACAGGATGGCAGGCCCGTCTTCTGCGCCCGGCCGACGAAAACGCCACGCCCGGACTTGCAGCCGGCGCCGAATGGGGCACAATGGGAGAATCCGATGTTTTCATGCACGAAAGGACGCAAGAAACGATGGCCTCGCGACAACGCCCGAACCTGCTGTTCCTCTACACCGACGAGCAACGCTTCGACACGCTCGCCTGCTACGGCAACGAGAAGATCCCCACCCCGAACCTCAACCGTTTCGCCGAATCGGCCACCGTGTTCGAGAAAACCTACGTTACCCAGCCGGTCTGCACACCGTCCCGCGGCACGCTGCTGACCGGGCTGTTCCCCCACACCCATACGTGCGTACAGAACAATCTCGCCCTGCCCGCCGACGTGCGCTGTCTGCCGGAGATGCTCAGCGACGAGTACGTCTGTGCCCATCACGGCAAGTGGCACCTCGGCGACGAGATCTACGCCCAGCACGGCTTCCCGGAATGGGTGGGCACGGAGGACACCTACCACCGCTTCTACTCCGAAGGCCATGACGAATACGCCGACCGCTCGAGCTATCACCATTGGCTCAAGAGCAAAGGCGTGGAGCCCTGGCCGATCGACGAGTCCGGGGCCGGTGCCGATGTCGCGCGCAACCGGTTCTTCCGAAAGCAGATTCACCAGTTTCCCGAGGAGCACTGCCGCCCGACGTATCTCGCCGAGACGGCCTGCCACTTCCTCCGCGGCCACATGGACACGCCGTTCTGCCTGTACGTGAACTTCCTCGAACCACACATGCCCTTCCACAGCTGCCGGGACGACCAGGTCAGCCCCGACGAGGTCGACCTGCCCGAAAACGCGATGGAGATGCCCGGCGAGGACGCCCCGCTCCGCCTCCGCATGCAGGCCGAGAAGTACCGCCGCAGCGGCTACGACGAACAGGACCGCCTGGCGAGCGAGCAGGACTGGCGCGATCTGGTCGCGCGCTACTGGGGGATGTGCTCACTGGTGGACACTGCGGTGGGAACCATTCTCGACACACTGGAGCGGACGGGCCTGGCGGACGATACGATCGTGGTGTTCACCAGCGACCATGGCGACATGATGTCCAGCCACAACATGATGGGCAAAGGAGTGATGTACGAGGAGTCCACCCGCGTGCCGCTGCTGATTCGCGCCCCCGGCCAGGGCGCCCAGCAGCGCGTGACCATCCCCGTCTCACACGTGGACCTCGTGCCCACGCTGCTGGACCTGATGGATCAGCCGCTGCCCGATCAGCTGCAGGGCGCTTCCCTTCGCGAGGCGATGGAAGGCAACGAGGACCGCTGCGCGCGGGACGTGTTCATCGAGTGGCACAACGACAAGGACCCCGGCGAGGTCAAACTGCCCGACTGGGTCGACGAGATCGGACCGCGGGAGAAGGTCGCCGAGTCGGTCTCTGCCGAGCTTCGGACCATCGTCTCTCCGGACGGCTGGAAGCTGAACCTCTGGACCACCGGCGAACATGAACTGTACGACCTGAACACCGACCCGCAAGAGCGGACCAACCGCATCGCCGAGCCGTCGCAGGCCGATCGCATCTCGGCCATGTTCGCCCGCGTGCGCGACTGGCAGCAGCGCACCGGCGACCGCCTGGACCTGCCGGACCCGGCCGCCTGAACCCGAAGGCGGACAAGGCTCATCCGCGGCAGGTCACTCCGGTGTCCCGGCCAGTTCCTGCTCGCGGACGAGTTGGGCGAAGAGCCCGTCGGCTCGCATAAGCTCGTCGTATCGGCCTGACTCGGCAATGCGGCCGTCGGAGATCACGA
>CAZFPT010000298.1:0-2527 GCA_964521005.1 uncultured Planctomycetaceae bacterium
GAGAGTGCTGGATAAGCGATAGAGGGGTTTAATTCGTAGCGACTGTCTTGGAATTCAATCGCAATTTGGGTTCCAGGGGAGATTGTCACGGAGCATGGCGTTGAGGATCGTCACGAGTTTGTGCATGCATGCGACCAGTGTTCCCGGGGTTGTGACAAGACGTTCCGCTGACGGCGTCAGCCCCTTGGGCGTTTCGACGGTCGATGGCAGGCGACGGCTGGGTGTTTGGCCGATCATTGACCACGATAGCCCACGACGCACGGCGGCGGAGGGTTCTTCAATGCCCAGCGCCGAGTAATATCCGACATTCGACAGCAGCAGCCTTCGGTGTTCTGCATCGTCGGCTGCCGACACTGAGCGGTTTCCCAGGGCCGGGCTCTCGCCGTCGGCGCGCGCTGGAATGCCGGCCCGGTTTCCGGGGGCTTACGCCGCCCGACTACTGTCTTTCGCCCCGTTGGGGCTCGGTCGTCGGCGGATGCCCTTGTGAACGATCTGGCCGATGTACTTGCGGTTGGTCAGTACAGCGTAGACGTGTTTGTGATTCCATTTCTTGCCGCCGCGCTTGGCCGAGATCCGCTTTGTCAGGATGCCTTCGGCGTTCAGCGAGATGCCCACCTTGCGACAGGACACGAGCTTCTCGAAACGATTGAAGATCTCGCGGACCAGCTTGGCCTCCTCGCGATTGACCACGTACTTCTTGTCCACCACGTCCAGACCGAGGATGGGCCCGCCGCCGACGTACTTGCCCTGGCTCGCGGTCGCCTGTTTTTTGTCGCGGATGCGCTCGCCGATGATCTCGCGCTCGAACTGGGCGAACGAGAGCAGGATGTTCAGCGTCAGCCGGCCCATCGACGTGGTCGTGTTGAACTGCTGCGTCACCGAGACGAAGCTGACGTTGTTCTCGTCGAACAGGTGGATCAGCTTGGCGAAGTCCAGCAGCGACCGGCTCAACCGGTCCACCTTGTAGACCACGACGCAGTCGATGTGCCCGTCGCGGATATCTGCGAGCAGCTGCTGGAGGGCCGGGCGCTCCAGCGTGCCGCCGGAGTTCGCCCGTGTCGCGTTGGGGCGCGTCGGTTGCGTCCTTGGTCGCCTTGCCAGCCCGCTTCGCCCGTGGGGCGGAACCCGCCATCGCGCGTTCGCTGGCGGTCTGGCCGTCGGCTGCCTTGGCCCGCTGCTCGGCCAGGCGGGCGTTCTCCTGGTCGGCCTTGTGGACGGCCTTGAGGTGCTCGGCGTCGGCCAGTGGTTTGCGGAGGCGCTGGGCGCTCTTGATCCGGATGGTCGCGGCCAGCGCCGAACGCGCCCGCGATTTGCTGGAGAACATCAAGATCTGGCTGGAGACCAACCCGCTTCTGCAGGCCGACTTCCCGGAAGTAACCTACCCGATCCAGTGCCTCGAGCGGATCACCAACCGCCAGAAGGGCCAGAAGCACAACGGCGAACCGACGCGGATCGACTGGGCGTCCGACCGGATCGTCCTGCCGACCATCGAGGGCTCGAAGGCCTCGGGTGTTGTGATCTCGTCCAGCGGCATGAAGGGGTCGGACATTCGCGGGCAGAACTACGCCCGCGCCGATGGCCAGGTCGTGCGTCCGCAGTTGGTGATGGTGGACGACCCGCAGACAACCGAGTCGGCCTGGTCGCCGTCGCAGTCCCAACGTCGCGAGGCGATCCTGGCCGGTGACGTGTTGGGCATGGCCGGGCCTGGCAAGAAGATCGCGGGACTGATGGCGTGCACCGTGATCCGCCCGGATGACATGGCGGATCGTTTGCTCGACCGGGAGAAGCACCCCGAGTGGCAAGGGGAACGGACGAAAATGGTCTACGCCTTCCCCTCGAGCGAGAAGTTATGGGCGAAGTACGCCGAACTGCGGGCCGATTCGCTTCGCAACGACGGTGACGGCTCGGAAGCGACCGAGTTCTACGTCACCAACCGCGAGGCGATGGACAAAGGCGCGGTCATCGCTTGGCCGCAGCGGTTCAACGAGGACGAGGTCAGCGCGATCCAGCACGCGATGAACCTTCGCTACCGCGACGAGGCCGCGTTCTTCGCCGAGTACCAGAACGAACCGATCGTCGAGGAGATCGGCGAGGAGATGCTTACCGCCGACCAGATCGCCGCCAAGCTCAACGGCTACCGCGCAGGCGAGATTCCCATCGGCTGCAACCACCTGACGATGTTCATCGACGTGCAGCAGAAGGTGCTGTTCTGGATGCTCTGCGCCTGGGAGGAGAACTTCACCGGCTACATGGTGGATTACGGCGCGTGGCCCGAGCAGAAGCGGGCGTACTTCACGCTCCGGGACGTTCATTCCACGCTGGGCCGGGCGACACCCGGCGCGGGGCTCGAAGGCCAGATCTTCGGTGGCCTGGAGAAGCTGACGGCCGAGAAGCTCTCCATCGCGGCGAGCTGCTCGGCGATCTTGCCCAACCGTCGCCACGTCCGCGACGCATCGATCAGAGCGGCGGCCCTGGCGGCCCCGTCCAGGCCCTCGACCTGGGCAACCTGTTCCTGCTTGCGGGCGGC
>CAZFPT010000299.1:0-2448 GCA_964521005.1 uncultured Planctomycetaceae bacterium
TCAAGCAGCGCTGGGGTCGGCTGGACGTGGTGTTCGCCAATGCGGGCATCAACGGCGTGTGGGCACCGCTGGAGAAGCTCAAGCCCGAGGAGTTCGACCACACCCTCGACGTGAACCTGCGGGGGACCTTTCTGACGGTCAAATATGCCCTGCCGCTGCTTCGCGAGCGGGGCGGATCGATCGTGGTCACCGCGTCGGTGAACGGCAACCGCGTGTTCTCCAACACCGGGGCGACGGCCTACGCTTGCTCCAAGGCCGCCCAGGTCGCCTTCGTAAGGATGATCGCCCTGGAGCTGGCGGAGGACGATATCCGCGTCAATTCCATCTGCCCCGGACCGGTCTGCACGCAGATCGGTCAGCGAACCGAACACCGGGCCACCGAGGACGCGGGCCCGCCGGTGGAGTACCCCGAGGGAACCGTTCCGCTCACCGACGGTGACCCCGCCGGGCCGGAGGAGGTCGCCCGACTGGTGCGGTTCCTCGCCGGGGAAGACTCGACCTTTGTCTCCGGGGCGAACGTGTACATCGACGGAGCCGAGTCGCTCCTGCAAGGATGAGAGGACCACCCATGGCCGAGTTTGCCTACGACGTGATCTGTATCGGTGGCGGCCCGGGCGGCGGGGCGGCCGCCCAACAGGTGCGCCTGCGCGGCGGGCGGGCGTGTATCGTGGAAGACCGTTTCCTGGGCGGGACCTGCCTCAACGTCGGGTGCATGCCCACCAAGGCGCTGCTGGCCAGCGGCCATCGCGCGTGGCAGATGGGCCATGCCGACGACGTCGCCATCCCGCCGGCTGCGCCCGACATTGACGGCCGGGCCGTGATGGCCCGAGTGGCGGAAATCGTGGACGCCTTGCGCACCCCGACACGCGACAAACTCTCGGGAATGGATCGGATCGACGTCATCCGCGGGCGAGGGCACATCCGCGACGCCCACACCGTCGTGGTCGAGACGCCGGACGGCGAGAAGACTCTCACCGCGCGGTGTCTGGTGATCGCGACCGGGTCGCAACCGGCCCGGCCGGGCTTCCTGCCATGGGACAGCGGGCGGGTGTGGACCAGCGACGACGCCACCGGTGCCGACGACCTCCCCGAGAGCATTCTCGTTCTCGGCGGCGGGCCGTTGGGTTGTGAGTTTGCCACCGCCTACGCTGAACTCGGCGTGCGCGTGTGCATGGTCGAGATGATGCCCCGCCTGCTGCACCAACTGCCCGGCCGCGCTGGTGAGGTGGTTCACGAGAGCCTTACCGCCCGCGGGGTGGACGTGCATCTCGGGCAGGAGGTGACCGGCGCTTCGTTCGACGGCGAGACCCTCACGGCTGAGTGCGGGACGGGCTGTTCGTTCCGCGGCTCGCACGCGCTGGTGGCGGTGGGTCGACGCAGCTGCCCCGCCCGGCTGGGCCTGGAAGAGATCGGCGTGGAATGCGAGGACGATTACATCCCCGTGGACGATCGCTGCCGCACGAGTGTGGAGGGCATCTTCGCCGCCGGCGACGTGGCTGAGCTTCGCAATCACAGCCACCTCGCCGAGCGGATGGGCATCGTCGCGGGCGATCAGATCATGGGCGTCGACACGCGGGACGACCGCACCGTTTTGCCGGTGGGAGTCTACTCGCACCCGGAGGTCGCCCACGTGGGTCTCGGGCCCGACGAGGCGAGGGAGCAACTCGGCCAGCAGGCGGTCGACGTTTTGCACAAGGACTACGCCGAGGCCGGGACGGCCTGGCTGTACGCCGAAACCGCCGGCGGGCTGGAACTGGTTGTCAACAGGGACGACGGGGCGATTCTCGGGGCGTTGTGGATCGGTCCCCACGCGGTGGACATGATCCACGAGTTGGGCCTGGCGATGCGGCAGGGCGTGACGCTCGCGGACATCTACCACACGATTCACGCCCACCCGAGCTTCCAGGAGACGCTGCACGCCCTGGCCGAGACGTGGATGGACCAGCGCGCCGGCGGGAGTTGAGCCAGCCGTCCCCGCGCGCCAAGAAAAGGCCCAGCCATCGCGTGACGGCTGGGCCTTTGGGAATCGGTTCGGCGGGGAGTGTTACTGGATGTCTTCCAGCGGCAGGTCGGGGGTTTCGACCTCTTCGCTTCGCGGCTTGGCGTGTCGCTTGCGTTTCGTCTCGGCCGGCGCCGCCCCATGAACTTCTCGGAAGCCCCGGGCGAATTTCAGCTGCGTCACCAGCCAGATCAACAGCCCCAGCAGCGGATAGCCCAGGAAACGGGCGTAGTAGAGAATCTTGCCGTAGATGTCGGTGTGTCCGCCCCAGGAGGGTTTTACGCTGGTGACCCACGAGTACAGCTCGCCCTTGTTGTACAGGGCTCCGCAGGCGACGTTCCCCATCAGCAACTGCTGCCACGGTGTGACGATCGCCAGCAACACCAGCGACCAAAAGAACGAGCTGGTCAGCATGCCCACCCCGCCGAGACGTTCGGTAATGGCGAGCA
>CAZFPT010000300.1:0-2403 GCA_964521005.1 uncultured Planctomycetaceae bacterium
GTTCGCGGAGCCCTTCGACAAGCTCAGGACCGGCTCACCATGGGGCTTCAACGATTCACCGGGTGCCACCGGCGTCTCCGCACGCCGGTGCCGCAGGGCTCGCAACTTGTTGCGGGCGCGATCGCGGGGCGATGTGAGACGATCACTCCGTCGCTAGTTGCTAGCTGCTAGTTGCTTGTCGCTTCTCTACCCCCACGGTTCGTGTACCTCACCATGGGGCTTCAACGATACTCGGGGTGCCCGGGGCTGTAGCGGTCGGAGCGAGCGCAGCGAGGGAGGAACGGAGCGACCCGGTTGCTGCGAAGTCCGACCACTACCTGCAGCGCGATCCGGACCAACCGGGTTGCTCAGCTCGCTTAGGCTCGCTGCACAACGCCGGGCACCCTTTGTTGGGGGTCGCTGCACAAACCGGGGCACCCTTGGTTGGGAGTCGGTCAGGCCGTAGGGCTCGCAACTTGTTGCGGGCGCGATCGCAGGTCGATGTGGGACGATCACTCCTTGGAGCTTGTCATCTGGAATTTGGATTTTTCGCTGTTTACCCCCACCTTTCGCTTCGCCCTTCGACAAGCTCAGGACAGGCTCAAGATGGGGCTTCAACGATTCCCCGGGCACCCGCTCTTCGCTTTTCACTTGCCGCGGGCGTTGTCGGGTGTGGCGTCGGAGGGTCTGGGGGCGTTTGTCGGCCCGTCGGAGGCGAGGAAGTCGCGGAGGATCTCCGCTGCCGCCACCGCGTCCTGGCGTGCGCGCCGCTTGTTCCGCGTGAACTCGCCGGCCAACGCCTCGTCGGCGACGAAGCTGCTGAGACGTTCGTCCCACAGGCGGACGTCGAGGTCCAGCTTCGCCTCGAGCATCTCGCCGAACAGCCTGGCCAGCTTGCCCTGCGGGCCTTCCGTGTCGTCCATGTTCACCGGCCAACCGACTACCAACCCCATCGGCTGATATTCTGCGATGACTTTGCCAATGGCGGCGAGGGTCTGCTCGTCGCTGCCGGCGGGGATCATCGTCAGGGGCATGGACAGCCCGTCGGCCGAGTCGCCCAGCGCCACGCCCAGCCGCCGCGTTCCATGATCGATAGCCAACCATCGCGCCATCGTTAGAGGTGCTCTCTGCCGAACTTTTCTTCGATGAGCGCGACCAGTTCCTTGATCCGTTGCGAGTCGGACTTGTTGCACACCAGTGTGGCGTCCGGGGCGTGTACCACGATGCAGTCGTCCATGCCCACAACGGCCAACAGGTGCGACGGATCCTCGCAGACGATCACGTTTCGCCCGCTGTCCAGCAGCACGCTCTTCTCGGCCAGTACGACGTTGCCGGTCTCGTCCTGGTCGCTCACGCGGTCCAGCGCCGGCCAGGAGCCCACGTCCACCCACTCGGCGTCCAGCTCGACCATGAGCACGGTGGGGGCCTTCTCCATCACCGCGTAGTCGATGCTGATCTTCTCGAGGGTCGGATACACCTCCGTCAGCAGGGCGATAAAGTCTTTCCCTGCCTCGGCGGCCTGGCGGATGGGTCCGAGCTTGGTCATCGAGTCGGAGAGGAACTCCCGCAGCGAGGTTCGGATCGCGTTGAGCGACCAGACGAACATGCCGCTGTTCCAGAAGTACTCCCCGCTGTCGACGTATTGGCGGGCGGTCTGGTGGTCGGGTTTTTCCTTGAAGGCCTGGACGGGTCGGGCGACGCCGTCGGCGGGGGGGCAGTGGATGTATCCCAGTCCGGTGTGGGGCCAGGTCGGTCGGACGCCGAACGTCACCAGCGCGTCGGGGTTGGCCTCGGCCGCCTCGATCGCGCGCTCGACGGCAGCGGCGAAGCGGTCCTGCGGGCGAATGACGTGGTCGGCGGTGAAGACGGCCATCGTGGCCTGCGGGTCGCGGGCGGCCAGCAGCTCCGCCGCCAGGGCGATGGCATTGGCCGTGTCGCGCCCTTCCGGCTCGCCGATGACATTCTCCGGTTTCAGCGAAGGAACCGACTCGGCTACCGTCTCGGCGTATTCAGCGTTGGTGATCACCAGCACGTTATCCGCCCCGAAGACCGGCGCGAGCCGATCGACGGCGATCTCCAGCAGGCTCCTGCCGCCCAGCAGGGGCAGCAACTGCTTCGGACGGGACAGACGGGACAGCGGCCAAAGTCGTTTGCCGGCACCGCCGGCCATGATTACGGCATATCGCATGGATGTGTCTCCTCGATTGAGTCCTCGGTGTATCCTCTCGCCAAGGGCGACGAAAATCAACGTCGAAGCCTCAAAAGCAACGGCAACCCGTGCGACGCGTGAGGAAAGCGAAAAGCTGCGACAGGCGACAAGCAACTAGCAGCTAGCAACTAGCGGAGTGATGGCCCGCATCGACCTGCGCTCGCGCCCGCAACAAGTTGCGAGCCCTACGGCCGACCGACTCCCAACCAAGGGTG
>CAZFPT010000301.1:0-2381 GCA_964521005.1 uncultured Planctomycetaceae bacterium
GACAGGCAGATTTCGCCGAAGGCGAAACGGGATCACGGAGTTGGTTCGGAAAGAGAACAGAACATGGGCTGGAAGCCCATGCGACGTGAAACGGCTGCCACCGGCGTCTCCCTGCGCCGGTGCCGTCAGGGCTCGCAACTTGTCGCTCTTCGCGTGTCGCTGCTTTGTCGCGATTCGCGCGTCGCTCGATATCCCCACCTGTTGCGGAGTTCCATTTGGGGCTTCAGCTGCGATTCACTGCTTCTCGCGTGTCGCTGCTTTTCCCCGCGCATGGCTGCGGTGGGTCTTGCTTTGACCGGAGAAGAACGGGTACATTGGCTGGCTGGAACGGACTGCCGACGGGGGATTTGCCACCCCGTCTTCCGCAGGATCGCCTACACTGGCCCGTAGGAGCTCGCACGCCAGAGGCTTGAGCTGCCCGCCGAACGAACGAAAGAGGATATTCCGCCGATGCGCATACTGTTGATTCAGCCGGACTTCCAGTCAAGTCTCGCCGGTTTCCGACGGGCGGCCATGCCCGAGCCGCTGGGCCTGGAAATGCTCGCCGCCGTCGCGGGAGAGCACGACGTGCGCATCCTGGACATGCGGCTCGACGGCGACCTCGACACCGCCTTCAACGAGTTCGCCCCCGACCTGGTCGGCGTGACGGCCCTGACGCCGGAAGTCTACGCCGCACACGATGTCCTGCGCCACGTCCGCCAACTGAACAGCGAGGCGTTCACCTTCGTCGGCGGGCACCACGCCACGCTCCTGCCGCAGGACTTCCATCGGCCTTTCGTGGACGCGATCCTCCCCGGCGAGGGCGAAATCCTCTTCCCCCGCCTGCTGGCGGAACTGGCCGACGGCCGAGACCTCTCCAGCGTGGCCGGGCTGATCTGGCGCAGCCCCGACGGAGCGTTCACCACCAACCCCGGCGGCCCGGACGACCTGGACATGGACGCCCTGCCGCTTCCGCGACGCGACCTGACCGCCCCCTATCGCGACGAGTACTTCTTCCTGTTCGACAAGCCCGACAGTTCGGTGGCCACCGGCCGGGGGTGTCCGTATCGCTGCAACTTCTGCTCGGTGTGGAAATTCTACGAAGGTCGAACGCGCCAGATGTCCGCCGAACGGGTCGTCCGCGAGGTCGCCGGGATCAACACCGACCACATCACCTTCGTGGATGACAACTTCCTGATGAACCATCGGCGCGAGAACGAGATCGCCGATCGCATCAAGGCCGAGGGAATCGCCAAACGCTACAGCATGGAATGTCGCACCGATTCCATCGTCCGCCACCCGGAGCTGGTCGAAAAATGGGTGGACATCGGCCTCTACGCCGTTCTGCTGGGGCTGGAAGGCTCGGACCGCACCCTCAAAAGCGTGAACAAGAAGAACTCCGCCGACGTGAACAACCAGGCCATCCGCATCCTGCAGGACCTCGGCGTGATTATCTGGGGGGCGTTTATCGCCGATCCCGGCTGGGACGTTGCCGACTTCCAGGACCTCCGCGAATACGTGAATCGCCACCACATCACCCACACGCAATTCACCGTGCTGACCCCCCTGCCCGGCAGCGAACTGTGGCGCGACCGCTACGACGAACTGATCACCCACGATTACACATGCTACGACTGCCTCCATTCCGTGCTGCCCACCAAGCTGCCTCGCGAGGAGTTCTACCGGCAGTTCGCCAGGCTCTACCACCAGAACGACCTGACGCCGTACTACGAGCTCGTCTCGGACGGCAAACTCACCATCGACGACTGCCGACGCGGCAAGGCCATGCTCGATGAGATGTCCGACTGGACCAACTACATCCCCGGCGACCCGATCCTCAGCCAATCCTCCGACCAGCCCGCCACACCCAAACAAGGACAGTTCGAGAGCGACAGCCTCGCAAAGACCCGTCGCCCGGCGAAGTAGATGCCTGCGGCGCCGGGACAAGACAAACCGCTGAACACCGGACACACGACTACCCGGCCGCGAGAGGACCGCTCTGCCACGGTAGGGCTCGCAACTTGTTGCGGGCGTCCCTGTATAACCATGCGCCGCTTCGCCGTATCCTCTTGAAGCCCCATCCTGAGTAACACGAAGGGTGGGGTTCGGCCGTAGGGCTCGCAACTTGTTGCGGGCCGGGTGCCCATGTTGGCCGGCGGTGAGACGTTCGCCGGGTGTCACGGCCGTCTCGGCCGTGCCGCGCTTGCGAACCTTGGCAACCACCAGCCGCACATACGACCTCTTCTCTACGAAGTCCGCCGACTCGTACGCAATGTCCTTCCGGACAAAATTCTTACGCGACACTTGGTCGGTGAATCCGAACGGCCGATCATGGAAGACGAGACTGCCGCCAGCCCTGCTGCAACAAGGGGTTACAGACGAAAGCCTCGAAATGGACCATT
>CAZFPT010000302.1:0-2326 GCA_964521005.1 uncultured Planctomycetaceae bacterium
GCTCATTCAGATCTTCCTTTCCTGTTGGGTTGTTTATAGCGTACCGTCTCGTGCCTGAGAAGTCACTTGCCTGGATACAGCCGCATCGCCAGCTCGGCTACACGGCGGCCAAGGTTGCGTGCCGTCGTGAGTCCGTCCTCGTCCGCTTCGATGCCGCCGGGGCCTCCGCTGTACAGCGCGGCCCCGAAATGGGCCGAGTCTTTCCCGTCGCCGACACAGACCATATCGTGGCACAGCATCGCTGCCCGCACAGACTGGAGCGTCAACTCCTGCCCGCCGTTGCGGACGCCTCCGACGGCCAGCACGCCGCCGACCTTGTCGCGCAGCAGCCAGCCGTTCCGACGAAACATCACGCAGCGGTCGAGCAGCGCCTTGCACTGGGCGGTCATGCCGCCGAAGTAAACCGGCGTTCCGATGATGATGCCTGCCACGTTCGGATCGGCGAGCACGGGGATCAGCTCCGCGAAGTCATCCTCCCAGCCGCAGGCCAATCCCTCCCTGCAGATGCCGCACGCCGTGCATGGACCGATCTTCCTGCCGGCCAGTTCAATCAGTTGGGTCTCGACGTTGGGGCTTGCCTCCTTGGCTGCGTCCAGGCAGGCACTCATGGCCTTGAACGTCGATTGCCCCTGGCGGGGGCTGCAGCAGATTCCGAGAATCCTTGCGCTCATGTGGTTTCCTTTCAGAGGGTCCATCGCAGGTACAACTGCGGAAGGATGCGAGGGAGTTGCCCGATGCCCGGCAGGATCACGAACCGCCGGTGCGGGAACATGATTTCCATGTCGGCCAGCGAGTTCTCCTCGGTCGAGATCCCAAAGGTATGGACGTCGCGGCGGGTGTTTTCCTCGCAGGCCATTCGGACGTCGTGTTGAGCATATCGCGTGTTGGGGTCGTACCCCTGGTCCTGCGGCTTGCCGTCGGTGACCAGAAGGATCAGCCGCTGTCGGTTCGGCTGACGGGAGAGCAACCACCCAGCGTGTCGCAGGGCGGGCCCGATGCGCGTGGAGCTTCTCGGCCAGGCTGACAGGATCCGCCCGATCGCCTCGGGCCAGTCATCGTCGAACCCCTTGAACTCCAGGAAGTCGCACCGCTGCGGGCCGTTGGAGCTGAATCCGCAGACGGCGAACCGGTCGCCCAGTGACCAGAGCCCCTGCCCGAGAATGACGGCTGCCTGCTTTTCGACGTCCAGTACCTTCTCGGTATGAGAGGAAGGACCTTCCAGCGTTTCGCCGGTCGAGCCGCTTACGTCCAGCAGGAGCAGCACAGCCAGGTCACGATGCCGGATGCGGGGCTTTTCGTAGAACCGCACGGGCGGGGCGGGCTCATGGCGACGGTCCACCAGGTGGGTCACCAGTTGGTCGGTGTTGATCTCTTCGCCGTCGGGGAGGTATTTCTCGCGGCGGGCGAGGTCGGGCTTGAGGCGCTCGAAGACGGCCCGAACCTTGCGGGCCTGCTCCATCCAACCCTTGGCGGGTGCGACGGATCGGGCCGGCTCGACGCGAGTGGGATACACGTGACACCAGTCCGGGCGGTAGTCGTTCTGCTGGAAGTCCCACTCGTCGTAGAGATAGGCGGCGGGGGCGGCGGAGTCTTCTTCACCGGGCTGCTCGCCGCCGGCGTCCGTCTGGTCGGAGACGGCGGAGCGTTGCTCGTTGGCGTCGCGCTCGCGGTTGGCGCGGGCGGCGTGTTTCAGGTCGGCGACCGTCGCGTCGGTTGCGCCGGGCGCGAAGCCCATGGGGAACAGGAAGTCCGGCAGGAACGCGACGGGCCCCAGCCGTCGACCCGCCAGCGCCGGGTAGGCTTTCAGCACCTTACGGATGCCTGGCCGATCGAGGGCGTCGGCGGATTCGAAACAGCTTCGACTGTTGCTGCATACGCCGCCGAACGCCTCCAGGGCAGGGGAGCTGTTCGCGTCGTCCATCGCATCGAGCATCAGGCGATGCGGGTCGGTGGCCTTGAGGGTCCTGGCGTGGTCGTCCAGGCCCCAGTCGATCAGACTCCGCGCCCCGGGCCAGCGGGTACGGGCAGCCCGCAGCAGGCGGGTGTATTCGATGGCGCACAGCAGGTTCACCCGCCAGGGGTCCTGACCGGCGAGGTCGGCTGCGGTGGCGTAATCCGGATGGCCGTGAATGATCGGGAAGGACTGTTCGATGATCGCCGAGGCGGCGGCGATGGCGCACAGGCGGTACCAGTTGCGGTTGGCAGCCGACGAGTCGAATCGCCGGCAGCGGGCTGAGAGATAGACATGCCCGGCCACCGTGACGGCTGAGCTGCCTCGCTCGATCAGGTCGTCGGAATCCAGCTGCCCGAGATCGGCGACCTCCCA
>CAZFPT010000303.1:0-2209 GCA_964521005.1 uncultured Planctomycetaceae bacterium
TATCTTCCCTGAACCCGATCAGAAACGATGGGGGTGTCGTTTCATACTATCTCTGGAAGGTCCGACGCATGGTCATCCTACGGTTGTGCATTCTCGGGGTCGTGATCGGCTCGAACAATCTGGCCGCATCGCTGGCGCTGGGTGCGTTGGGGCAGGCACGCCGCTGGCGGCGGGTGGCGGTGACTTTCGGTTCGTTCGAGTTCGTGGTCCCGCTGGCGGGCATTGCTCTGGGGCGCATGCTCAGCGTGTGGCTGGTTTACTGGGCCCAGTGGCTCAGCGCCGCCCTCATGGTGGCCGTGGGCACCGCAACGGTCGTAACGGCCATCCGGCAGGAACTGCGCGATGAGCAGTTCGGGCAAAAGCTCACGACCTGGAGCGGGCTGGTTGCCCTGGCGGCCGGTCTGAGCGTGGACAACCTTATCATCGGTTTCAGCCTGGGTCTGCGGCGGCTGGACCCGCTCATGCTGGCGGGGACGATCGCCGTGTTTTCCGTGACGTTTTCCATGGTCGGCCTTCGGTTGGGGCACGTCTCGCGCCGGTACTGGGAACGCCCAGCCGAGATGACTTCGGGAGGGTTGCTGATCGTACTGGGGATCGTCCAGACGGCCGGGTGGCTCTGACCGCAACGATTGCAGGAAGCCCTATCGGCACTCTGTTCCCGCAGCCGGGACGGGCTGCATTGCATAGCCTCCGCAGCCAGGCAGAGCTATCCCGGCGAGATTCGCTCATCGACGTGCAGCCCGATTCGATTCACCATACGATGCAGACGATTCCCGGCGGCGAGGAGCTTTTTCGCCGCTGGCGGGGTGCCCGGCAGGGATGGCCTGACCGGCCGCGGTTTCGGCGATGCCCTTGGGATCCGGCCTGCATTCCACTTGTGGAGGCCGAATGGCCGATAGCGAAAGAGGGGACCGTGGGAACGGGGCGAGAGAAGGGACGGATTGAGATGAGAGAAACAGAGCTGACCTTATACCAGCGACATCGCACGGCAGCACGGATTGTCATTGGTCTGCTCGCAGTGATTGTGGTGCTCGTGGTGTTTCTGCCGTCGTTGGTTGCGCCGTGGTCGAGGCTGAACAACACGGAGGGGGAGTTGGACCTGTTCTCCGGGCGGATGCGGACCACGCGGTACTTCCTGTGGATCCAGATCGCCCGTGAAATCGATGAGACGCCCGTGTCGAAGGCCCTCGGCCGCGACGCCAACGATCAGGAGCGATGGATCCGTACGCACGTCTTCCAGCCCTTTCGTCGCGTCTCGCCGCAATACATCCATGGCTCAAGCCCGGCCGCGATCAACCATCTCGCCAGAATCTGGGACGTGCAGAAGTTCACTCCCGAGGCACGCGAGAAAACGGCCCGCCAGCTGTTGCGGATGCTCCGAAAGCCGGGCGCCCGAGCGGTCGAGCTCTGGTTCGAAGCCCTTGACGAACTGAGCGCCGGCCACAGTCCTGACGTGCCCGTGACGGCTGAGGAGATCCCGCAGGACGACGACTTTGCCGGTGGCTGAGTACGTTCTTCCGGTTGGCTTGCCTGGAACGCAAGGCGGGGCCGGCAGTCGGCCTGAAGTCAGGGAAGGGTCATGGTGTCGCCATCCGCCAGCCGAACGCGATGCCGCTTGCCCCGCCAGCAGACGGGAAACTCGATGTGGCTCCACGCCTCGGGCAGACGGGCATCGAAGCGCAGCGTGTCGCCTTCTCGCCGCATCCCGGCGAACCCGACCATCAGGGCCAGCGGCAATGCGGCACAGGCAGCCCCGTGGAGCCCGCCGTCGTCGCTGGGCCATTCGCTGCGGAGGTCGGTTCCTCCGGCGTGGCGGTAGTACTCGTACGCCAGCTCGATACGCCCGGCCTTCACCGACGACCAGGGCCTGACCACGACCACGCACTACTACTACAACGCCAACTGGCAGGTGCTCGAAGAGCGGATCACCCGCCAGACGCCCACCGGCGACGAGCAGGAAACCATCCAGTACGTCTGGTCGCAGCGGTACATCGACACGCCCATCTGTCGGCTGCGGGATATCGGGGCCGACGGCACGGTGGATCAGACGCTTTACTACGTGACCGACGCGCAGCATAATGTCACTGCCATGGTGGCCGAGAACGGACAAGTCGTCGAACGCTACGCCTACGACCCGTACGGCCGGGTGATCGTCCTCAACGGCGAGGGCGACCCCGACGGGGCTGAGTACACTCCGGACGCCGACGGC
>CAZFPT010000304.1:0-2205 GCA_964521005.1 uncultured Planctomycetaceae bacterium
GTGCGGAGACGCCGGTGGCACCCGGTGAATCGTAGTTGAAGCCCCATGGTGAGCCTGTCGGGAGCTTGCTGAAAAGCCCGGCGCAGAGGCGAACTACAGATAGCCCAGCCGTTTGAGGGATCGCTCGATGGCTTCGATGACCTCGCGTTGCTGGGAGGGGGGTTTGTCGGCGTAGTACATGTAACGTCGGCCGGTGATCTTGCCCAGGGCGGTGCTTGCCCAGAGGCGCACCTTCGGGTCCGGGTCGCTCAAGGCCCGGAAGAGCTGGGGCACCGCGTCGCGGTCCTTGAGGCGGGAGAGGCCTTTGGCTGCTCCCGCGCGGATCTCGGGCTCGGCTTGCGTGTCCGACAGGACGTTGGTAAGCACGCTGGGATCGAGGTCTTCGTAGCGTCCCAGTTCCGCTGCGGCGGCCCCGCGGACTCTCGCCTTCTCGGCTGAGCCCAGCAAGTTTTCCAGGGCCTCTCGGCTGAGCTGGGTCTTCTGTCTTCCAAGCGAGCGGACGGCGCGGACGGCCACCTGGTCGTTCCGGTCGGTGGCAAGGATGATGAGCGTCTCGACGGCGTCCTGGTCCTCCCGCTCGCCCAGCGAACTCGCCGCAGCCATCCGTTGGGTCGGATCGGACGAGGTCGGGTCGCCGGCGATCGGGTCGGGGGCCAGCACCATCCAGCCGACGGCCATGATGAGAAGAAGGCCCAAGCCGGCCAGCAGCAGGATTACTTTGCGATTTGCCACGATGGGGGCCTTACTCAGGGTGTCCAGATGTTCGCGTTCCCGGGCTGATTTTCGGGGTCCAGCTCATCCGGGAGCATCGCCCGCACGCTGCCGTCGACGAAGGCGGTATTCGCCCGGTGACGCTTGTCGAGATGCCGCGGAGCGAGGTACTGCTCGGTGTCCATGAAGTCGTCCACGTGATTGCCGCCCCCTTCGACGTGGACGGTTGAACGGTGATACTCCACCAGCAGGACCTGCCCGGAGCGTGCGCCTCGGCCGGGGACCTGTGTATTCATCCCGTAGCTGGACCAGCCGCCGCCCTTGAGGAAGTAGGGATCGTCGATGGTGTTCTTGAAGTTCTTTCCCGTCAGTTGCATCTTGATGTCGTCTCGCCAGTTGACCGGGTCGCGCAGGCCCGGGCCTTTGCAAAGCCAGTGATCGCTGTTGCAGCCGGTGTCTCCGGGCGGGTCGATCGACTCGAACAGCCAACCGTCGGATTTCTGTGTGATCAGGCAGGCGGCATCGTCATCGAAGCAGACGATGTTCTCGTTGTCTTCACGGGCCCGGCTGGAGAAGGGATACCAGGCGTCGTCCCAGTCGGGATTCAGGAGCATCTGCTTGTCTTCGGACTGCCCCGAACCGAGGATCTGGGTGAGCGGGGAGAACTCGGGTGGGTCTTTCTTGTGGACCTGCACGAAGTAGACATCGTCCAAGGCAGCGACGCCCTGTTCGCCCATCTCGCGGGTATCTTTGGGGCACCGCAGCAGGCCGCCCCCGCCCTGGCCGATCACGAAGGAGACCCAGTAGGACGGGTCGGGATACTTGCCGGCCTGCTTGGTGGTTCCTTGGGTGAGCATCATCTGGCTGATTCGGTGCATGTTGGAACGGCATTGCACGTCCCAGCCGTTCTCGCGGGCCATGGTCAGACTTGGCAGCAGGATGCTGATCAGCAGGACGATCACCGCAATGACGATGAGCATCTCGATCAGCGTGAATCCCCCAGCCTTGGTCACGGTGTGGCGTGTCGGTTCGGTCGCCATGATGTTATCCACCTGTCGTAAGAAAGTGTTCCCGAGCTTGATATGCTGATCAGCGCAAATAAGCACTTACCAGATGCATTATACGCTGTGCGTCGCCGGCTTCAATACGGGTTAAGATGAAAAGTTGGACGACTCTTTGCCTTGAATGCCCGCCCGGAAGCGTCCTGTAATCCCAGGGCAATCGACCTTCAAAATGCGCGGGTCATCCCCAGCGGCACATGGCGCTCAATGTGGCATGCAAGGCACAATGATAGACATTGCGTGCCAATATGGCTGCATTATACATCGGGACCGCGAAAGATCAACGCGAATGTGAAAAAAAGGAGCCCGTCAGGCGTGCGGCATGAATTCGGGGCATGGTCCAGGTTGTCGAGCGATACGCGAATCGCGCTACGGACAATCGCGCCCGCAACAAGTTGCGAGCCCTACGGCACCGGCGTGCGGAGACGCCGGT
>CAZFPT010000305.1:0-2151 GCA_964521005.1 uncultured Planctomycetaceae bacterium
CATAGCGGCCGAAGGGATTCGAACCCTCGACGTCCAGCTTGGGAAGCTGGCATTCTACCACTGAATTACGGCCGCGACTGTCTCTCCTGTTTATCAGGAAACCGCCGCGTCTGCAAGCATCTCGCGGCGGATTTCCGAGGGGCGGGCGAGCGATGCGCCGAACGCCGGCCCGGGCAGCGACCGCCTACGGAAGATACGCCCCGTAGCTTCGCAGACGCGCTCTCAACTCGGACACGTCAACGTCTCGGGGGGTGGCGTCGGCGTCGGCGGCCAGTGCGGCAGCGAGGCCGGCGGCCTCCCCGGTGACCAGGCAGGTGGGCATCACGCGAGTCGAGCCCTGTACCGGCCGATCGGTGGAGATGCATCGCCCCGACGTGATGACGTTGCTGACACCCTGAGGCAGCAGGCAACGATAGGGAATGCCGTGCGACTCACCCTTGCCGTAATGGACGGCCGTCGAATGGCCTTCCTGGTCGGTTCCGATTTCGCTCTTCTTGTGGTGCACGTCGATGAAATAGCAGTTTCGGCCGATCTCGTCGTCGAAGGTCTTCCGGGCGACGAAATCCTCGTGCGTGAGAATGTACTCGCCAAGAATCCGGCGCGTCTCGCGGATGCCCATCAACGAGCCTGTCGAGGCCAGGAACGCGTTGCCGAACGTGGCCGGGCAGAACTCCGCGCAGGCGTCGCGGAAGGCGGCAGCGACCTTTCGGCCCTGGAGGAGGCCTCGGGTGATCGAGTCGGGGTCGGTGTTGTCGACATCCCAGACGTGTCCGGAGTTGAAACCGACCGTGCCCGGGCCGACCATGCTGTTGCAGCCGTGATGATCGATGATCTCGGGGTATTTCTCTGATGCGGCGATGTTGCGGATGGCGGCATCGCCGCCTTTGCCGTGTTTGATGCTCCCGATGTGCTCGTAAGCATAGGTATCTACGTTGGATAGAATAAAGCAGAGCGTTGCCGGCTGGAGGTCTCCGGAATCGTCGCCCTTCTTGAACGGGGCGCCCGCCCAGGTGGCGATGTCGCCGTCTCCGGTGGCGTCTACGTAGATTTTGGCGCGGGCGGCGGTAAGCCCCCACTTGCTGGCGAGCAGCAGGGCTTCGACTCGGCCGTCACCGTCGGTTTCCACGCCGGTGACCATCGTGGTGAACCGGACGGCCACCCCTTCTGAGGTGACCAGGTCGTCGTAGACTCGTTTGAGGCGCTCGGGGTCGATGGGCGTCCAGTCAAGCCGGTCGGGCGGGAGATGCGGCATGCCGGCCATGGTTTGTTTCAGGACGCGCTCGCCGATACCGCCGTAGATGATGCGTTCCTTGTCGGTGAAGGGGCACCATGCAGGCACGAGGCCTGAGGTCCCCATCCCGCCGAGGCAACTGGTGGCTTCCAGCAGCAGCGTGCGAGCCCCTTCGCGTGCGGCGGCGGTGGCGGCAGCGCAGCCGGCAGGGCCACCCCCGGCGACGATGACATCCCACTGCTCCAGGGGCAGGGATCGTGACTTCAACGTGAGTTTTTCGGACATGTGGTTCTCCCGGCGGGGTTCCAGCGGCGGGCGCATAAAGAAGGACCCACGCTTGATTGCGAAGGTCCTTCGTAAAAAGACGGCATCAACCTACTCTCCCGCAGTCGCAGTACCATCGGCCGCTACAGCTTTACTTCTGTGTTCGGAATGGGAACAGGTGTGGCCTGTAGCGTATGAACACCGTCACTGCCTCGGGCGGGATCTCTCCCGGTCGAGGCGGAATATTGTGACATAGGGATAGTGATTCACTGTTGGTTTCATGTCGTGTTCAGGGAGGCCTGATCTGTCGAGACGCGAGGGTCTACGACAAATGTGATCAAGCGTTTGCCCGTTAGTACCGGTTAGCTTAGAATCTTTCAATCCTTACACACCCGGCCTATCAACCACCTGGTCTTGATGGGGGCTCTCGTCCCATAAAGGGACATGGAATGCTCATCTTGTGGAGGGCTTCCCGCTTAGATGCTTTCAGCGGTTATCCGTTCCCAACGTAGCTACCCAGCAGTGCCCATGGCAGGACAACTGGTACACCAGAGGTTGGTCCTTCAAGGTCCTCTCGTACTGAAGAAGAATCCACTCAACATTCCTGCGCCCACGGCAGATAGGGACCGACCTGGCTCACGCCGGTCTGAACCCAG
>CAZFPT010000306.1:0-2141 GCA_964521005.1 uncultured Planctomycetaceae bacterium
GAAAAACTTGCTCGCCCGGCCGGAATCGGTGTTCTGGAATCGGGGTCTTTGCGGTACAATGCGTTTTCCTGTCTGCGGCTGGGGCGGAGCGTGATCTCGCCGTCGCGCGGCAGGGCAGGACAGACCCTCCCTATGACACCCGTCGGCTGCATCGGAGCGACGTGCCCGATCGCACGCCCGCCGGCGGAAAACCCCCGGAGAGAACGACGGTCATGAACCGCCAGGAAATACGAAACGTTGCCATCATCGCCCACGTGGACCACGGAAAGACTACGCTGGTGGACCAGTTGCTGCGCCAGTGCGGGCAGTTCCGCAGCGGCGAGCTCAAGGGCGAGTGCATTCTGGACTCCAACCCGCTCGAGCGCGAGCGAGGAATCACCATCCTCGCCAAGAACTGCGCCATCCACTACACCGACCGCGACGGGACGGATTTTCACATCAACATCGTGGACACCCCCGGCCACGCCGATTTCTCCGGCGAGGTCGAGCGCGTGCTGCGGATGGCCGACGGGGCGCTGCTGCTGGTGGACGCCGCCGAGGGCGTCATGCCCCAGACGCGGTACGTCCTTGGCAAGGCGCTGGCAGCAGGCCTGCGACCCATCGTGGTGGTCAACAAGATCGACCGCCCCGACGCCCGACCCAGCGTGATCGTCGATCAGGTCTTCTCGCTGCTGATCGACATGGACGAGGAGGACCACGCCGAGGACTTCCCGGTGATCTACGCCTCGGGCAAGGACGGCTGGGCGGTGGCCGACCCCGAGCGGATGCCCACCGACGGAACCGGCGACGTGCACGAGCTGTTCGAGGCGATCGTGGGGCACGTTCCGGCGGCGAACTTCGACCCGGCTGCCCCGCTGCAGACGCTCATCACGAACATCGACTACAGCGAGTACGTCGGGCGGATCGGCGTGGGCCGGGTCTTCGCGGGTACGCTGCGGGCCGGGCAGGACGTGCTCACCATCGACCGCCACGGCAACCGCATCGCCCAGAAGGTCGCCCAGCTGTATCGCTTCGACGGGCTGGGGCGACGGGAAGTAAACGAGATCGTCGCCGGCGACCTCTGTGCCGTTGTCGGCCTCAAGCAGGTGGACATCGGCGACACGCTGGCCGACCCGACCGCCCCGGAGGCGCTGCCGCCGGTGGTCATCGACGAGCCGACCATGCGCATGCTCTTCCGCGTGAACGACGGGCCCTTCGCCGGACGCGAGGGGAAGTACGTGACCTCGCGCAATCTCCGCGAGCGCCTGGAGCGGGAGCTCAACGCCAACGTCGCCCTGCGTGTGGATTTCGAACGCGGCGAGGCCGAGTTCGAAGTCGCCGGGCGGGGTCTGCTGCATCTGGGTATTCTGCTGGAGAACATGCGGCGGGAGGGCTACGAGCTGTGCGTGGGCAAGCCTCACGTCATCGACCGCATGGAAAACGGCAAGCGGCTGGAACCGATCGAGCATCTCGTGATCGACGTGCCGGCTGAGCAGGTCGGGCCCGTGATGCAACTGGTGGGCGACCGCCGGGCGGAAATGCTCCACATGGACACCGTCGCCGGGCGGAGCATCATCGAGTTTTCGATTCCCGCTCGCGGGTTGATCGGGCTGCGATCGCGCATGCTGACGGCCACCAAGGGCGAGGCGATCATGCATCACCGTTTCGATCGGTACGGACCGGCCGGGGCGGCAATGCCGGGTCGCCAGGCGGGCGTGATGATGGCGTCCGAGCCCGGGCAGGTCACCGCCTACGCGATGGACCAGCTCGCCGAGAGGGGCATGATGTTCGTCACCCCCGGCCAGGCGGTGTACGAAGGACAGATCGTCGGTGAGCACTGCAAGGAGGGCGACATCCCGGTGAACGTCGCTCGCAACAAGAAGCTCACCAATGTGCGATCATCCACGAAGGACGCGACCGTGACGCTCAAGGCCGCCCGGCAGATGTCGCTGGAGGAGGCGCTGGAATACGTCGAGGACGACGAGCTGGTGGAGATCACCCCCCAGAGCGTTCGGCTGCGGAAGCGGCTGCTCAACGAGGGCGAGCGACGACGCCACAACCGCCGGGGCGCAGCGATGGCGCGGTGACGTCGCCCGGCCTTCCAGTGCCGTAGGGCTCGCAACTTGTTGCGGGCGCGATCGCCGAAGACGAAACAGAACAGA
>CAZFPT010000307.1:0-2133 GCA_964521005.1 uncultured Planctomycetaceae bacterium
GAGTGCCCGTTACTTTCGCCGCCCGCCCTGCCGCACGCAAGGAAACGTTGCGTCCGCCCGCCGGGTCAGCCACAATGTGCGTGAGTCCTGAGGCCCATATCCCGGAGACAATCATGCGAAACGTCCTGCTTGTTCTCGCCGCATCCTGTCTGTTGGCATCCTGCAACCAGATGGAGACCGGTCCCTCCCGCCGGCCGATCAGTCAAGCCGAGTACGAGCAGCGCTTCGATGCCCGCGCTGCGTTCCTGCTGCGGACCATCGCGGAAGACGACCCGAACGAGGTGATGACCTGGGCGAACCAGGCCGTCTCCGACCATCATAAGTACGTGCTCGGGCCGGTGATCGCCAACCTCGCGACGGGGCGCGATCCGAACTCGGCGATCCGCGCCCTGGAGCGGATGATGGAGGTCAACCAGGCCAAGGGAGACCGCGGGTTGTATCACTTCGCGGCGTACTACCGGGCGAGGCTGTACCTGCAATATCGCGATGAGCTTCCCGAGCGGATCGTCCAGGCCACCGAGCACGACGTGAAGAACTGGATGCACATCATGACCCGCGGGGGCACGGAGAATCACGGCTTCATGCACCGCACGAGCGGGTACATCTTCTCCGAGCACATTCCGGGCCCGTACAAGGGCGAGCGGGCCAACCAGCAATGGCTGGAGGATTGGCTGATCGGGCAGGTCCGCAAGTTCTACTCGGCCGGTCAGGGCGAGTACGACAGCTCGACGTACGTAGTCTTCACCGCTGCGGGATGGACGAACGTGTATGACTTCACCAAGCGCGAGAAGATGAAAAAGTTCTCCCGGGCTGCGCTGGAGTGGTTGGCCGCCGCCCAGGCGGTGAAGTACTTCCACGGCTGCAACGTCGGGCCCGAGGCCCGCGGATTCGCCCACTCGGCGGTCATCAGCAACACGGATCGGCTGAACTGGTTGTGGTTCGGCGGCTCGGCCCGCCCGGTCAGGGAGCAGGGTTGGGACAAGCCAGGCCGATTCATCCACGCGGTGGCCGTCCCTGCCGTTTCGGACTATCGACCGGACCCGATCATCCGACGCATCGCCCGCAAGGAGGTTCCCCTGCCCTTCGAGCATCGGGCGTCCAAGCCGCAGTACTATCCCGCCGAGGCCAACAAGGATCAGGAGTATCTCTACGTCGCCCGCAACTACGCGATGGGGACGCTGTACTCCCCGGAGAAGGGCGTGCGAACACGCGGAACCATCCTGCCTCAGACCACCATGTTCAAGGCCTGCCTGCTCGACGCCAACGACGTCCGGGCCTTCGGGATGTCCAACGGCTATCACGGCCATTTCCCGCTGGAGGGACGCACCCCCTACGACCAGTACCACCAAAAACGCTCAGCTGCGCTGAACATCTGCTACGTGCCGAAGGAAGAAGACGCCCGAACGCGCCATCGGAGCATCTTCGGGTATCCCCGGCAGGTCGGCCAACCCCTGCAGGACGGGGACTGGTACTTCTGGGAAGTCGGGGACGCCTACCTCGCCGCGCGCCCGCTGAACGGCCAGGCGGCTGTGGGCGTCCCCACCCGCCCGGGCAAGGACGGCAAGCCCGCCCCCGTCAAGGACAAGGGCTACGCCTGGCTGATCTCGCCGGGCACGCTCACCGGCTGGGCTGTTCAGCTCGGACAGAAGCCTGAGTACCCCACGTTGGCTGCGTTTCGCAGGGCGATCAAGCAGAAGGTCACCGTCGACACGACCAGCCTTCAGAGCGGCAGAATGGTCACGATGACGACGCTCGAAGGTGACGTGATCTCCATGCATCACACCGGCGGGCCGGGCGGACGACCCGTCGCCTGGACCAACGGCGAGAAGCTCACCTGGGAGAATTGGCCGGTCTTCGACTCGCCATACCTCAAGGAGGCCGCCGGGTCGAACCGTCTTTGGCTCAGCGACGGCGAGAACGCCCTGACCATCGACGTTTCCGGCGAGATGCCCACGTTCACCAGAGGGCAAATCGATTCAGGCGATTGACACCCACCCGTGTCCCGATATCCTTCGACGCAGTTGCGTTCTGCCCATGTTCCCTGAGGCTGTGAGGAGTTCCCATGTCCGTCCCCCGCCTGTGGTTTGATTCATCCGACATCGCCGACGCCCGAAGGCGCCTGGCCGAAGGCGA
>CAZFPT010000308.1:0-2041 GCA_964521005.1 uncultured Planctomycetaceae bacterium
ACCGGCGTTTGCCGTAGCATGGGCATCTTGCCCATGCATGCACGGGCTGGAAGCCCGTGCGACGTTACTCCCAGTGTCGGGCGGCGAAGATCGCCACGCTCACCGGCCCGCCGCCGAGCATCTGCCCGACCCCGAACCACACGCCGCCTTCCACCACCCGCTGGGCGAACGCGTCTGCCAGCGTCGGACGCACGTCCAGATTGACGTTGTCCTCCTCGAACGGGTCGGCCGGCGAAAGTTTCGAGACCACCGTGGCCGCCGGCTCGACGCCCGCGTCCGGGTGGAGGTCCTCCGCCCGGGAGAGCGTCTCCGGCGGAAGCGGATCAGACCGACCGGTCCGCCGGCGCAGCCCCAGGCGACCCGTCGGGGCCCGGTCCACCTGCACCACCGCCGGCGGCGCGTCCTTCTGCCAGTAGGCCTGCTCGGGTGCCGGATCAGGTAGATCGCCCCCGCACCCGGCGAGAACGGCGACGGCCGACGAGGCGAGAATGAGCATCGTGCTGATTGTCCGTGTGTGCGTGCGTTTCATCGTGCCTACCCCTCCTTCTGCGGTGTCCAGCAGGAACGTAGGATTCGCCCGGCGGGCGGGCCACAGAAATCCGGCAGTTTCGCCAGATTACCAGACCCGCTGTGGCAAGAGTTTCTGCGCAATCTCCATCGGGGTGGGTATGCACGGACGAACCCCAATCGAAAGGAGATTCGCGATGCACCGAATGATGATGGGATTGGCCTTGCTGGCGATGCTCGCCGGCGGCTGCGGCAGTGCGGGCTACCAGGGCATGGACAGTGAGGCCCTCATGCTCAGCCGAACCGACGAGACGCAGTATCAGCGGTCGGCTCAGCCGGAATCCGCTGCCGCTGCCGACCCGGGCGAACCGGACGGCCAGGGCGAAGTCGGCGAGTTGAACTTCAATGTGCGCGCAACGCGGAAGATGATCTACATGGGGCGGTTCGTGCTGCTGGTTCCGGAGGTCCGCTCCGCCCAGGATCGCATCCGCAAACTGGCTGCGGACATGGACGGCTATCTCGAATCCATGAAGAACGACGAGATGATCATCCGCGTGCCGGCAGCGATGTTCGATGACACAGCCGAGGCGCTCAAGGAGATCGGGACGGTCGCCCAGCGGAGTATCTCGGCCCAGGACGTCACGGACAAGCACTTCGATCTGAGAACCCGAATCGCCAACCACGAAGCGATGGCCAAGCGTCTTCGCGAACTGATCGCCCAGGCCGACAAGACCAAGGACGCCCTGGAGATCGAGCGCGAGCTGGCGAGAGTCCTCACCGCCCTCGACCGCCTCAAAGGTCGGCTGAAGATGTTCGACTCGATGGTCGCCTACGCGACGCTGGCAATCGAGCTGAAAGGCACAGTGGAGTACGCCCCGCCGACGCTAAACGTGGACCTGCCGATCGCGTGGCTCAAATCGATGGGCCTGCAGGACCTGCTCCGCTTCAATGGCAGAGAGCTTCTCAAGTGAACAAGGAGACCCCCATGCGAAAGACACTCACACTCATGGCGATCGCCTCGACCGTCGCCATCCTCGCGGGCGGATGCATGCCCCGCGGAAGACTGGCGATGCCCGAGCACTTCGTGGAACTGGACGAGCAACGCCGCGGCGACTACGAGGTCCGCGGCATGTCGGCCGACGGTGTGGTCATCGGCCTGCGCCGCCACGCGAACCTCAAGAACGGCTCGCTGCCCTTCTGGCAGGACGCCCTCCGCAACGAGTTGGTCGGCCGGGGCTATCAACCCACCGGCGAGATGGAGGAGATCACCTCCAACGGCGGGACCACGGGTAAGCTCATGACGTTCAAGACCACCTCCCGCGGAACCGAGTTCCTCTACGTCCTGGCGATGTACGTTCAGCCTGCCCAGGTCACCACCGTCGAAGCCGGCGGCAAGGCCGACGTGGTTCGAAAACATCTCGATGCACTCAAGGAATCCATGCGAAGCGTGCGGTAGGCGGTTCGTTTCGGCCTGCAGGGCGACGGCAGGCCGTAGGGCTCGCAACTTGTTGCGGGCGGGATCACCTGTTTCGTA
>CAZFPT010000309.1:0-1980 GCA_964521005.1 uncultured Planctomycetaceae bacterium
TGCTGCCGGTAGGCCTGCAGCATCACCAGCAGGGCCTTCTTGGCGACGCCGTAGGGGGCGTTGGTCTCCTCGGGGTAGCCGTTCCAGAGCTCTTCCTCGCGGAACGGAACCGGCGTAAACTTCGGATACGCACAAATCGTCCCGACCTGCACGAACTTCTCCAGCCCGACCTGTCGGCCGACTTCGATCAGGTGCAGCCCCATGGCCATGTTGGCGTAGAAGAATCGGCCCGGGTTGTCGCGATTGGCCCCGATTCCGCCGACCTCGGCGGCCAGGTGCATCACGACGGAGGGGGTCATGTCGTCGTACATCCGCTGTACGTCGGTCTCGCGCGTGAGGTCGTAGTCCTCGCGGGTGGGCACGAGGATGTTTTCGTCGCCGACGCCGCGTTTGCGCAGCTCGTCCTGGACGAATCGGCCGAGAAAGCCGTCGCCGCCGGTGACGACGATGCGTTGTTGGGTCAGATCCATGCGGGAAGTCCTTACGGACGCTCATACGCCGGGCGGCCCGGCCGGGTTCGAACGGGATTCATTCGCGCCAGCCGTTGGCGATTTTCGTGCGGTGGTCGCTCAGCACGCGTTCTTCCTTGGCGATGGCCCAGTCATGCTCGACCATCATGCGCGCCAGGCCCTTCATGTCCACCCTCGGCCGCCAGCCAAGCTGCGTCTTGGCCTTGCTCGGGTCGCCCAGGAGGATTTCCACCTCGGCCGGGCGGAAGTATCGCGGGTCGATCTCGACGTAGTCTTCCCAGTCCAGCTCCAGCGTGCCGAACACCTCGGCGAGGAATTCCCGCACCGAGTGCGTCTGACCGGTGGCCACCACATAATCGTCAGGCCGATCCTGCTGCAGCATCAGCCACATCGCCTCGACGTAATCGCCGGCGAAGCCCCAGTCGCGTTTGGCGTCCAGGTTGCCCAGGAAGAGCTTTTCCTGCAGGCCTTCGCGGATGCGGGTGGCGGCCCGGGTGATTTTCCTGGTGACGAACGTCTCGCCGCGACGTGGGCTTTCGTGGTTGAACAGAATCCCGCTGCAGGCGTACATGTCGTAGCTTTCGCGGTAGTTTACGACCTGCCAGTGGGCGAAAACCTTCGCGCAGCCGTAGGGGCTGCGAGGGTGGAACGGGGTGGTTTCCTTCTGCGGGATCTCCTGGACCTCGCCAAACATCTCGCTGGTGGAGGCCTGGTAGTATCGCGTGGGCAGCCCGAGATCCCGGATGGCCTCGAGCAGCCGCAGCGTGCCGACGGCATCGACCTGGGCGGTGTAGACCGGCTGATCGAAACTCACCCGCACGTGCGACTGGGCCCCGAGATTGTAGACCTCGTCGGGCTGACACTTGCTGAGCACCTGTCGCAGGCCCGCCCCGTCGGTGAGGTCGCCGTAATGCAGGATCAGCCGGGGCGATTCCTCGTGGGGGTCCTGGTAGATGTGATCGATCCGCTCGGTGTTGAACGTGCTGGACCGCCGCACGAGTCCATGGACCTCGTACCCCTTGCCCAGCAGCAGTTCAGCCAGATAACTTCCGTCCTGGCCTGTAATTCCGGTGATCAGTGCAGTCTTGCCCACGAGCGTTCTCCTTGAGTCGGACAGACGGCGTCCGGTAGTTAAATCGACCTGAAAGGCCGGACTCTGCAGGTTTTACCGAGGGAATTCGCAAGCTTCATTGCACCTCGGGGGCCCCAAGGCGGGGTGGTCAGCCGCAAGGTGAAACCGCAGGGGCCGCAACCTGCCGCGAGTAAAGTGACGGGAAGCTTCGTGGCATAGGCATTCTGTCGGTGCAAACACGGGCCGGAAGCCCGTGCTACGTGAACGCATCTGCCTCGAACGATTCGTGTTCAGACGCTGTCGCAGACTTTTTGCGGGTGTGCGAGATTTCTTGGAGCCGCCAAGATACGTCGCTTTTCCATGACTCAGTACCCCCACGGTTCGCGGATCTCACCATGGGGCTTCAACGACGATTCACCGGGTGCCACCGGCGTCTCC
>CAZFPT010000310.1:0-1964 GCA_964521005.1 uncultured Planctomycetaceae bacterium
CCTGCCGGCAGGCAGGTTTGGATTTTCGCTTCTCTACCCCCACCTTTCGCTTCGCCCTTCGACAAGCTCCCGGCAGGCTCACCATGGGGCTTCAACGATACTCCGGGTGCCCGGGATTGTGCCGGTCGGAGCGAGCGCAGCGAGGGAGGAACGGAGCAACCCGGTAGTCGCGATGTCCGACCACTATCTGCAGCGCGATTCGGACCAACCGGGTTGCTCAGCTCGCTTGGGCTCGCTGCACAAACCCGGGCACCCTTGTTTGGGGGTCGGTCGGCCGCAGGGCTCGGCTGGTGACTGCTGGAACCGGGGGCGCGGCGAAAAATCCCGAAGCACGCCGAAAATCGCGCATGGGCGGCCAAAACACCAATAATCGTAATTCATTTCTTCGGCGTGTCTTCCGCAGACTTCGAGAAATATTTCACGAAGTCGCTGGATTTCCGCTTGTAACAGGCCGATCTGAGTCGTACTGTATATCAAGAACGAGATCTCGATAGAAAGATCTCGATAAGCCAATCTTGATAATCAAAGCGGAATTTCACTGGCGGAGCTGCCGAAGAACTCCCTGATGGACGCATCCGAAGCGTTTGGCGGACGCATCGAGCCAGGCCAGGCGACGGGGCAGGCCGAACGGGGAACATCGCGTTTCACGCCAAGGGATTCTCAAACGTTGCTGGTCCGCAGGTCGTCGTCGTCGTCGCCGCGGAGAGAAGGTCGACTGGGGCATGTCGGCCGATGAGGCGCACGAGAACCGCTGCACAGGCGCAGGAACCACCACACGGAATCATCCTGCACGGACGCACCCGGAGAGCACCCATGGAACCCAACGAACCGACATTGACACCCGCATCCCGCCCGACACTGCGTCGGCTGCCGGTGTATCACGGCTACCTGGTCAAACTCCTGCAGAAGGGGCGCGAGAACGTCTCCTGCACGCGGATGGCCGGCGAGCTGCACCTGGACCCCACGCAGGTCCGCAAGGACCTCTCGGTCACCGGGGCGGTCGGTCGGCCTCGCGTCGGGTTCGAGGTGAGCTCCACGCTCGAGGCGATCGAGAACTTCCTCGGCTGGAACAACACCAACGAGGCGTTCCTGGTCGGGGCGGGCAATCTGGGCTCGGCCATCCTGGGCTACGAGGGGTTCCGCCGGCACGGCGTGGACATCCTGGCCGCCTTCGACACCGACCCGGCGAAAATCGGAACGACAATCCATGGCCGAGAGGTCTACGAGCTGGACCGCATGGTGGACCTCGCCCAGCGGATGAACGTGCTGATCGGCGTGCTGACCACCCCCGCCGAGGCCGCCCAGGACGCCGTGAACCTCATGGTGCTCTCGGGCATCCGGGCGATCTGGAACCTCACGCCCGTCTGGCTGGACGTGCCGGAGGGCATCATCATTGAAGACGTCGAACTTTCCGCCAGCCTGGCCGTCCTGTCGGGGCGACTGGCGGACGCACTGCGAACCAGACCCTCCGAGTGAGGAGCGAGACCATGACCGAGAAGACCGACACCAACGCCGAACACACGCGGAAGTTCGAAGCCGTCTGCGAGATCCTCGACCGCCACGGGCGAAAGGGCGACAAGCTCATTCCCATTCTGCAGGAAGTGCAGAAGGAGTATCGCTATCTGCCCGAGGCCGTCCTGGCGTTCGTGGCGACGTCGCTGGGGTTGCCCCCGTCGACGGTGTACGGCGTGGCGACGTTCTACGCTCACTTCACGCTGACGCCGGTGGGCAAGTACGTGGTGCGACTCTGCGACGGAACCGCCTGCCACGTGAAGCAGTCGATCCCCATCCTCGAAGCGATCCGTGAGAAGCTCGGCCTCAGCGCCGCCAAGAAGACCACCGACGACATGCTGTTCACCGTCGAGACGGTCAGCTGCCTCGGGGCGTGCGGGTTGGCCCCGGTGATGCTCATCAACGAAGACGTGCATGGGCAGGTGAGCCCCGAATCGGCTGTGGCGCTGATC
>CAZFPT010000311.1:0-1955 GCA_964521005.1 uncultured Planctomycetaceae bacterium
TCGCTGCGCTCGCTCCGACCGGCACAAGCCCGGGCACCCGCAAACCGTAGGTCGGGCAGCATCGCCCCGCGATCGCGCCCGCAACAAGTTGCGAGCCCTACGGCTGCCTGGCCGTCTCCAGGTAGATGCTGGCCATGTCCACCCGATAGCCACCGTACGGGCCGGCGTTGACGGTGAACGTCAGGGCGGAGCTTGGGGCGAGGTCCTTGAGGTCCACGGGGATCTCCACGATGTGCGCCTGGTTGTCGCCGGTGTAGGCCTTGGGCAGCGGCAGCGTGGTATCGCCGATCGCCACGCTGCCCTCGCCGGTGGCCACCTTCTCCAGCACCAATCTCAGCCACGCCCGGCGGGCCTTGCCGAGCATCGCCTCATCCAGCGCCACGCTCGTAGAGATCGGCTTTCCGGGCTTGACCTCCTTGAGGATGTCGGCCGAGAAGAACTGCTTCCGCGTCACCTGCGTTGTCTCGCCGGCCAAGCCTTTCAGCGGGAGGTTGAACTTGCACGCCGACCGTTCCGGCAGCGTGATGGTCGTCTCGAGCGTCTTGCCGTTCGTGTCGTGCTTGCTGCTTTCGGTGCGAAGCTTCCACGTTTTCTTGTCCACCAGGATGTCGGTGCGGTTGGCCGAGGCGAACTCGGTACCGCTTGGCGCGTCGAGGCGGACGTTGATCTTCCGCGGCGTGCGGTGGTTGTTGAACACGAACACGACCATCGTTTGGCCGGGCTGGCGGGGCATGGCGTTGGGGTCGGTTCCGTCGATACTCGAAACGATCCACACGTTCCGCTCGGAGCTGGTGGTCTCGACCAGTCGGCCTCGGAGGTTCTTCATCTGCCCGTAGGCGATCTCGGTCGCCGTCGGCGTGTGATTGTTGTGAATCACCGTTCGCGAGGCAGCCTTGTCGGGCGTGACGTAGCAGCTGTAGAGGCAATCGCGGAGGTTGTAGGTCATGCGGCGATACTCGCGAGACCGCCGGGCCTTCTCGGGCGTGTCGATGGGCCCGCGGGCCGGGGCGTCCACCAGGTCGTTGGTCTCGGTGTTGTAGGAGTGCAGCCATTTGTCGTGCTTCGTCACGCCGTAGGCGGTGAGCACTTCGTAGGTGGCGTTCATGGAGGTCGTGTCGCCCTGGTAGTGGTGCTCGTGGATGCCGTCGATCCACTGGATGTTCCGGTCGATCGTCGGCTTGTAGAGGATGTCCCACGCCGCCCAGTGATCCTCGTTGTAGCGGAAGCCCCACCCGCCGACCACGCGGACATTCGGGTACACCTCCTTGACGCCGCTGGCGATCGCCGAGAGCATCTGGTCGTACATCCAGCCGTTCCCGCGACCCGACCAGTACGAAAAGGCCGTCGGGTCGTACACCTGCCACTTGCCGCCTTCCTTCCGCCAGGTCAGGTGCGGAATCTCCAGCCCGTGCCTGGTAACCACCGGCCCGCCGACCTTCGCCTTCGAGACGTCGTAGTAATTCAGCTTGTAGTTCACTCGGCTGCGCTCGGCCCAGTTG
This sequence comes from uncultured Planctomycetaceae bacterium, assembly GCA_964521005.1. Lineage (GTDB taxonomy): Bacteria > Planctomycetota > Phycisphaerae > SM23-33 > SM23-33 > CAZFPT01. The sequence continues at coordinate 1,500 of CAZFPT010000311.1, forward strand.
AGGTACGGCTCGTTCCAGAACTCCAGCACCGCCGCGAACCGGTTCTCCTTCGCATTGCCGGCGTACCGCTTGCCCCACTCGTTGAGATGCTTCTTCCAGTCCTTGTCGTGGAGCAGCTGGGCCGCCTGGAACCGCTCGCCATAGCACTCGATGTAGTACTGCTCGGTCGGCGGATTCGCGGGCATGGGCTTGAGATACGCCCCGAAGACGGCGTCCATCAGTCGACGGTTGGTCTGCATGACAGCCGTCCGGGGCGGGTCCTTGCGGGCCGACAACTGCTTCGCGCGGGCGATCAAAGAGGCCGGGAGCTTCACGTCCTTCCAGGCGGCCGGGTCGTACAGGGTCGCATCCTTCAGCAGATCGTTGAACATCCGCGTGGCGTCTTTCGGCGTCTGGCGGGGTTTATTCTCCGACCAGCGATGGAGCTTCGAGAGGTTCTTGTTGCCCAGGATCGTC
>CAZFPT010000312.1:0-1887 GCA_964521005.1 uncultured Planctomycetaceae bacterium
CCCCGCCCAGCAGCACCTCGGACGGATCGTCGCCGAACCGCAGTTCGCATCGGCCAGGAAACACTACCTCGACGCCGACGCCCTCCCGCAGCGTCCGGGCGACCAGTCCCCGCGCGTAGTCGGTCGGGCCGTCGATCGCGGAAAAGGCGATCAACTGTCCCGGCCCCCAAACGTGGAGCACTTCACCGATCTTCAATTCCGTTCGCGCATGGTTCATTCCGTTGTCGCCCTTCCTTACAGGTATGTCTTGCGGTTGGCCCGGACCCGCTCGGCGATGTAGTCCGGCGGGACGCTGCCGTCCGTGAGCACGTCATTGTCGTACCGTCGCTGCACGTACGGCCCGTCCATTTTCGCCGCCGTCAGAATCGTCGTCGGCCTGGTCGTGGTCACCAGCCAGTCCGTCAGTTCGCGTTCCAGGTCGGCCCGAACGGAGGCGACGTCTTCGTCGAACCACCGGTTCGTCATCTCCCACGGGTCCTCGTCGAGGTTGTACAACTCGCCGAACCCGTGGGGATACTCGTCGGCGAAGAACTCCTCGGGATACCACACCAGGCGCCACGCCCCCTTGCGAACGGACTTGCTCCAGGCGAACTCCGTAAACGCCGCCGGCCGAACCGGCTCATCGTCGCCCGCCAGCAGCGCGGAGATATTCTTCCCGTCGACGGTCGGCAAGGCCGGCAGATCGGCCAGCGAGCACAGCGTCGGCGCCACGTCCACCGCCTCGACCAGCGACGTGGGGGCAGGCCCGCCCCGCTGCTGCCCCGGAACCCGCCAGATCATCGGAATGCGCGTGATGGCGTCCGAGCAGATGCCCGGCGCTTTCTCCATGATCCCGTGCTCGCAGACATAATCGCCATGGTCGGCCGAGTACACCACGATGGTCTCATCGGTCAGCTCAGCCTCGTCGAGAAAGCCCATCAACTCCCCGACCGCGTGATCCACCTGCGAGACACTCCCGAGGTATCCCTGCAGCTTCCGCCGCCGCCCTGCCTCGAAGCCCGGCGGGTCAAACACCGTCCACTCGCCCTTGCGCCAGTGCTCGGCTGCCTGGATCAGGTGGGGCGCCTTCTTCGCCGCAGCCATGTCGTACTCGGCGTTGGGCGGGAGGGTCAGCTCCTTGTCGGAGTAGAGGTCCCAGAACTCTTGGGCGGGCGTGTAGCACTGGTGCGGCTTGGGCAGCGAGACATGCAGAAAGAAGGGCTGCTCATTTTCACGGCAGAACCGCATGAAGTCCGTCGCCTCACGGACCGACCAGCCCTCCATGGAATCCTCGTAGCTGAACAACGACGGTCGGCCCTCCACGGTCTTTTTCAAGCCCTTCGGGCCGATCTCCACCAGTGCCTGGTGGTCCTCGTCCACGCCCTTCCCATCCAGGTAGCTCTGATACTTCCTGCTCCGGCCCCCGATGCTGCAGCCGCAGGTTTCATGGAAGACGTCCGCATCGTCCTCGATCCAGTACTCGGGGCAGTGAATCTTGCCGATGGCCGCGGTGGCATACCCATGCCGCCGGAAGTGGCCCAGCAGGTTGGGCAGCCCCGTGGGCTTTGGACCCGACAGGCCATAATAGCCGTGATTGTGACAGTACTGACCTGAGAGAAAGCTCACACGCGATGGCGTGCAGATGGGGTTCTGTGTGATGGCGTTCTGGAAAAGCACTCCCTGCCCCGCCAGCGCGTCGAGGTTCGGCGTCTGCACGTCGGGGTGGTCGCGGCACCCCATCACCTGCGCATGATGCTGGTCGGACAGGATGAACAGGACATTCGGCTGCGTACTCATGTCGCGTAAGGTCCTTTCTGTAACGGCTCAGGCGTCTCGGTGTTGGGATCTACTCATTCGGGGTAACCACCACCGCCCAGTAACCCTCTTCCCGTGGCGTGGTCAGCCAGA
>CAZFPT010000313.1:0-1789 GCA_964521005.1 uncultured Planctomycetaceae bacterium
GCTTGTCCCGCATCGCCCTGCGATCCCGCCGCCAACAAGTTGCGAGCCCTACGGGTTGACAGACCCCCAACCAAGGGTGCCCCGGTTTGTGCAGCGAGCCCAAGCGAGCTGAGCAACCGGGTTGCTCCGTTCCTCCCTCGCTGCGCTCGCTCCGACCGGTACAATCCCGGGCACCCGAAGTTTCGTTGAATCCCCCCGTGAGCGGGTGATCGGATGGAATCCCAGAGCACCGGCGTGCGGAGACGCCGGTGGCACCCGATGACTCGTGGTTGAAGCCCCATCTGGAGCTCCGCGACAGGTGGGGGTAGAGAAGCAAAAAGCAGCCACGCGCGAACGCGACGCGCAACTACCGTCCCCCCCTCTACGGCCCGCGGGGATCGGGAAGGCCGATAAATGCTCCAAGGCGCTGCATGTCCTCAGACAGCAGCGCCTTGGGGCCCAACCCTCCAGCCGTTCGGGCCGCTTCCCACCGTCGCGTCACGTCCTCGCCGCGAAGGGGTCCGAACCGCTTGGGAATCCGGGTTCAATGTCGACGAGGGATTGGCGGCAGAGAAGGCCGACCTTGCGAAGCATCTGAGCTGATGCAGGCAGAAATGCAAGAGAACCAGGCCATCTGGCCAATCCCCGCCGATGGATTGCCAAAAAAGCACACACAAGGCGACGTGAGTCGATGTGCCAGGCGGGGCTGAACCACCGCCCGATCCGACTGCCTCATTATACGCCGCTGGCGGGCTTTGAAGCCAGGAAAAACAAGAATACTCCCATTTCCCGCGCAGGCGAAAGCCCTGACGGCGGTGGGTGTTTTCCGGGGATCCGCCACGAACGGAGCCGATGGCTTCAACGCGGGGCTTTGTCCTTTTCTGGCAGCGGTTACCGGAGCAAGCAGCCGCACTTGGGGTCGGCGGCGGGTCGGGTGATTGTCGTTACCGCCACTGCGTGCTTGATCGCAGCCGACGGGGGCGTATGATCGGAGTTCTTTGACCCCAACCAGGAGCGAGCATGGCATCGTTCAAGCTGAATATCGCAAGCGCACAGGGCTGCCCGTCGGCCGAGGAACTGGCATCGCTGATGACCGAGTATGGCCTTCCGGAAGGCGACGAGTTCGGCGTCCTCTCGGCCACCTCCACCGGCGACAATGCCTACGGGACCGTCATCCGCCGCACGAAGCAGGCCGTCCAGAAACTGGACGACGAAACCGGCGAGGTGATGACCACCGCGGTCGAGAAGGTCGCGTTGCTGCCGATCGGCGTGCGTCCGTCGGCAGACCGTCTGGAAGTGTACGCCGGCAGCAAGTCGGCCATCGAGCAGATCGGCGTGTTTCTTGGCTCGTGCCTGGCGCTGCCGGTGGTGGTCGAGCCGATCGAGATCGACGTACTCAGCGCGATCAACTGGCTCTCGCAGAACACCAAGCGGTTCCAGCTCAAGAGTGTGCGGATCAACGAATACGCCCACAACTCCTACATGATGGGCCCCTACACCCCGAAGTTCCTGGATACCGCCCACGGCCAGGAGTTTCTCGAAGAGTACGGCGAGTTTGCCACCGCCGCCAACGTCCGCTTCCAGGGGCCTACCGGACGGGTGTCGGCCACCCTTCGCCCGCTGGCGTGCCTGAACTTCTCGTGCAACGAGGACGACCAGCACGAGGTCCAGTCGATCCTCCGTAAGCTGGTCTGACGAGTCAGCGACCCGGACGCTTCGACCGGCGACGCCGCAACAGCGCCATCGCACCGGCGTTACTCGTGGTCCGGTTCGCCGGGTGAGGCCGAGCCGGGTGGGGTGTCTGCGTCGC
>CAZFPT010000314.1:0-1538 GCA_964521005.1 uncultured Planctomycetaceae bacterium
GGCAGGTCCGGCGCGTAACCACCGAAGATCGGCGCCGGGATCACGTCATGCCCGTTGACGGACATCAGCTTGCCCGTGGCAGCCACCTCTGCCGGCGCGGTGCGCACCGGCGGAAGATCCACCCACTGCAGCTTCGTGAGCGTGAAGTCCACCTTGCCCACGCCCAGCGGATTCACCACGCCCACCGCCACGTGCGAGACAGCCGATCGATCGAAAACGTAGTCCTCGTCCATGTGATTGCCCGGCGAGACCCACTCAGCCTCCACGAAATCCTCGAACCGCACGACCACCTCGTTGCTCTTCGCGTTGAGCGGCACCGCCGACCGCACGTAATACCAGCTGCCGTCCTGCTCGCGCATCCACAGGGTAACATTCACATCGTCCCTCGGCCTGGCGGTGGCCACGCCCACGCGCACACCCTGATGGCCGGTCAGGTCGACCTCCTTACCCAGCTCGCAGATCGCCAGCCGAACGTGGTTCCAGTTCTCTCGGCCGGTGCCCATGTCGAACGAAAGCTTCACGCCATCGTCCCAGGTGCCCATGTTCCAGTGTCCCTTGCGAACGGGCAGTTGGAACGTGCCCCCGGCTTTCCCGTCGGACTTCTCGCCGTCCATCTTCGCGGTGAAGGTCCCGTCGAGCTTCCACAGGGCCCCCTGCGATCTGGGCTTGATCAGCCAGAACCGGATGGGCTTCTCCTCGTCGCCGGTGTTCCGCTTGAGCTGGGAGATCCGCCCCTCCAGCTTGACCGTGAGGGTGCGGGCCTTCTTGTCGGCGGGGACCCACTGATCCGGACGGATGGTAACCTTGATCGTGCCCGCGATGCTGTTGTCGGTCACCGTCAGGCCGCTCGCGTCCACGACGTGCTTGGCCTTGTTGTAGTCCAGCGCGCTGGCCGAGCCGGCAATCCACTCGCCGTTGGCGCAGGTGATGGTGGCGGTGAGGTCGGCCCCGCCGCCGGAACTCTTGGGAACCGCCCCCTCCAGCGTGAGGTTCAGCTGGAAGTTCTTCGGGCTGATCTCCTGCACCGAGTCCTTCAGCGACAGGATGTCGCCGGCCTGGCGAACCTCCGGCCCGGCCGCCTGCGATGCAGCCACAACCAGCACAGCGGTGAGCGTAAGAGCGATCCGGCGAGCGACTCTCTGCGATGGTGACATGTCCCGATCCTTCCTGTCTGTGCCTCTGCGTGCCTCGACCCGCCCCCGTCGGAACAGGCCAATCATGAAACGCATTGAACCACACACCGGGCCGGGAAATCCAGCAGCCACGACAAGCGACAAAGCAGCGACAAGCGAAAAGGGTCGACAAGCGAATCGCGACATGCGACACGCGACGCGCGACAAGCGACAAGCGACAAGGGTGCCCGGGATTGTGCAGCGAGCCTAAGCGAGCTGAGCAACCCGGAGTGTCAGGAGAGCGACAAGCAGCGACAAGCGAAAAGCAGCGACACGCGAATCGCGACGCGCGACAAGTGGTGAATTGCATCTGAAGCCCCATCTTGAGCGAAGCGAAAGGTGGGGGTCGAGAGGCGAAAATCCAAA
>CAZFPT010000315.1:0-1537 GCA_964521005.1 uncultured Planctomycetaceae bacterium
GGCTCGCAACTTGTTGCGGGCGCAACGCCGAAGGCGAAACAGAACAGACATGGGCTGGAAGCCCATGCGACGCGTAGGCCCACGCAACCTGTTGCAAGGGTGCCCGGGCTTGTGCCGGTCGGAGCGAGCGCAGCGAGGGAGGAACGGAGCAACCCGGCTGTCGCGATGTCCGACCACTGTCAGCAGCGCGATCCGGACCAACCGGGTTGCTCCCGTCTCCGCCCTGCGGGCTCCGGCGTGGCAGGCAGCTCGCTTGGGCTCGCTGCACAACGCCGGGCACCCCTGGTTGGGGGGGCGGCCCAGGCCGTAGGGCTCGCAACTTGTTGCGGGCGCAACGCCGAAGGCGAAACAGAACAGACATGGGCAGGATGCCCATGCGACGCGAAGGCCCACGCAACCTGTTGCGGCCGAAATCGCTGAGCGTGTATCCTGTACAGCCCACAAGGAGAGTGCGATGTCCTACGATCCGTACCTGCAGGAAGTGAAGCTTCGCGAGGCGAAGGCCTCCGACGAGCCCGTGCGCGTCGAGCCCACGCCGGCCCAGCAGAAATGGCTGGACCTGAAGTTCGGGATGTTCGTCCACTTCGGGATCAACACGTTCAACGACGCCGAGTGGTCGGACGGTACGCTGGCCCCGGCCAGCTTCAACCCCACCGAGTTCGACCCGGACCAGTGGTGCGCCGCCGCCAGGTCGGCCGGCGCGGGCTACGTCATGCTCACCAGCAAACACCACGACGGGTTCTGCCTCTGGCCGAGCCGCTGGACGGACTACTCGGTTGCCAGCTCGCCGTTCGACGGCGACGTGGTGGGCGCATTGGCCGACGCCTGCCGGAATACCGGGCTGAAGCTGGCGCTGTACTATTCCCTGTGGGACCGCAACGCCGCCTGCTACGAGCACGACCACGCCTACGCGATCTACATGAAACGCCAGCTCGCCGAGCTGCTCACCGGCTACGGGCCGATCTGCGAGATCTGGTTCGACGGCGGCTGGAAGAAGGGCGGGGTGGACTACCAGGACCCCGACCGATGGTACTGGCGCGAGATCTACGAGCACATCAAGACGATCCAGCCCGACTGCCTCGTCGGCAACAACGGCACGAGCAATCGCAAGGGCGAGATCATCACCTGGCCTTGCGATCTGCGGTTCTTCGAGAAGGGCGTGCCCCCCGCCGACGACAAGAAGATCTACTACTGCGGCGGCATCGGCGACTATCTGCCGGCAGAGTGCGAATTCACGCTCTCAAGGGGCGGAACCGGCGAGGGCATGTTCGCCGGCGGGAAGTGGTTCTGGCACGCCGACGACGAGACGGTGCAGGACCCCCACTGGGTGGTCGATACGCTGACGACCTGCAACCAGCGCGGGGCGAATTTCGTTCTCAACGCCGGGCCCGATACGCGCGGCAAGCTCCGCGAGATCGACGTGGACTGCCTCCGCGAAGTCGGGCGACTCCGCGGCATGGGAGACTAACCACAGGACAGATCAGCCACAGAGAGCACAAAGAGCACGATACCGGGGGCTCACCGGGCCGATTATTCG
>CAZFPT010000316.1:0-1520 GCA_964521005.1 uncultured Planctomycetaceae bacterium
TAACGCAGCACAAAGCTCGCTTCAAGCTTTGCGGGCTCCTTCGAACCCCTCCGGTTAGATTGCCCACGAGCCTGTCCCCGGGCTCTGTCACGAAGCGGCACGATGGGAGGCCACGACGCGCAGCGGCCATTCGGGGTGCGGGTCAGGTGGTGGGGATTGATGAGAGGCGCAGGTGTTTGCGGTAGGCCCCGGGCGTGGTGCCTTCCTGCTTCTTGAAGAGTCGCAGCAGTTGGTTCACGCCGCTCATGCCGGCTTCGACGGCGATCTGCTTGACGGGCCAATCGGTCTCGGCCAGGAGCGTCTTGGCGTGTTCGACGTGGGCACGGTGGATCTCCTGCAGCACGGTGCGGCCGAGGTTGTCGCGGAACCGCCGCTCCAGCGCCCGTCGCCCCAGCGGGACGGCTTGGCATACGTCGTCCACGGTCAGGATGCGGTCGGCGTGGTCGCGGATGAAGCTTACCGCCTCGCGGAGGTGTTCGTCGCCGGTGGCCACCCCGGCGGTGGACTCCCGTTCGATGAGCCCCAGCGGCGGCAGCCGGACGTCCGGTCCCTGGTGTTGGCCGGTGCGGACCATTCGTACCACGAGGCGGGCGGCTTCCTCGCCCCATCGCTGCTCGGGCATGGTGACGGCCGACAGGGAGGGGTTGCAGGGCGACTGGCGGTCGTGCCCGCTGACGACGCCGAACTGGCGGGGATCGATGCCGGCCGCGTTGAGAAACTCCACGATGGCGCTTCCGAACGTGTCGTCGACCGCCAGGATCCCGGTCGAGGGGGACAGGTCGGTCAGCCAGTGATAGAAGGGCTCCTCCTCGGCGGTCACCTCGCCGCTGGCAAGCAGACGGGCGGGGGGCACCGGACCGTCGAAGACGGCCACTTCGTCGACCGACTCGCCCAGGGAGCCGTGGAAGCCCGCCAGCCGTTCGCGTGCGAAGCCTTGGCTGATGTTTCCCACGAACGCGAAGTGGGCGTACCCCTTGGCTAGCAAGTGCTCGGCTGCCAGTTGACCGACGGCCAGGTTGTCCGGCGAGACGGTGGGTACGGGCAGGTCGTCGAAGATGCCCGAGGTGTTCACCATCGGCACGCCCAGCTCGGCCAGGGTGTCATATACGTCCTTCCGCCAGAGGTGGGCGATCAGCCCGTCCGGCTTCCACGCGATGAGGTCGTCCATCTGCCGGTCGGCATTGAAACTGGCGAGCTGACAGCCCGGCACGCGGGCCAACTGCCGCCACGCCCCCCGCCAGATGTCCCGCAGGAGCGAGTCCCGTCGGATCGCCCCGGCGATGCGAATGCGCTGCATGGGTTTACCGGTCTCTGTCATAGCCGAAAGCATAGCATGAAACAGTCGCGATTTGAAGACGGAATGACGCAAAACTCGTCTTGTTGAGGTGCGGTATTGCGGTACACTGGATCATGTCATGAGGTCGGCAAATGGCTTGGCTGTATGCAGGCCTGCCTCGGACGCAAGCATGTCGTGAAATCTGGACTCATTTTCGAGGAGGCAACATCATGAAGAAGTTCAC